>SLDY01000125.1 GCA_007125005.1 Natronohydrobacter sp. | reverse complement strand
GCACTGATATGAGTGTCGCGCGTTTTCGGAGTTGATCGGATCATCAATGGTCTTGGAGTGCACCCATCCGTCAGGGTTGTGAGCGTTCCGAACGAGCCTCTGACGCAGGCCAAGGGCACAGACGGCTGCGCCCGCATTTGCCGCGCAAGGCGAGCAAGCGGCAAAAGCGGCAGATCGTTGGTCAAACAACAATGCGCTACTCGCGTGCGGCGCCGCCTTCAAAATTGTTACCATCGACATAATCACAGGGCGCATCCTGCATCTGCAAATGCAGCATCTCACCGTCATAGGTATTTGCGCGCGCAAGATCTTCATCAAAGGAAATGCCAAGCCCCGGTCTGTCGGGCGGGATAACAAAGCCATTCCTGACCTGCAGGCTATGGCCGATCAGCGGCAGGTGAAAATCTCCGCCCGTGCCGATGCATTCGATCATCAGCAAATTGGGGATCGAGGCCGCCAGATGGATATTGGCTGCCCATTCCACAGGCCCGGCATAAAGATGCGGGGCAAGCTGCGCGCCAAAAACCTCGGCAATCGCCGCGATTTTCTTGACCTCCCAGATGCCACCTGCACGCCCAAGTGCCGGTTGCAGGATCGAGGCAGCGCCCGCGCGCAGCACCGCTCCGAACTCGGCTTTGGTGCTCAAACGCTCGCCCGTCGCCACAGGAATACGCACGGCACGCGCGACCTCGGCCATGCCGGGAATATCGTCCGGGGGCACAGGTTCCTCGAACCACAAGGGCTGATGGCGCTCCATCGCCGCCCCGAGCCGGATTGCACCGGCCGGGGTGAACTGCCCATGCGTGCCCAACAGGATATCGGCGCGGTTCCCGATTGCCGCGCGCACCGCGCTCAGAATCTGGTCGCACAGGTCAATGTCGCGCATCCCAGGCTGATGCCCGCCACGCATCGTGTAGGGGCCCGCCGGGTCCAGCTTGATCGCGGTAAAGCCCTGCTCGAGAGCGGCCAGCGCGCTTTCGGCATTCATCTCGGGGCTGGTCCAGAACGCAGCTTTTTCGTGATGGGGGAGGGGGTAGAGATAGGTATAGGCCCGGATACGCTCGTTCATGAGCCCGCCGAGAAGGGCCCAGACAGGCCGATCGCGGGCTTTGCCCAGAATATCCCAACACGCAATTTCCAGCCCCGAAAACGCGCCTATCACAGTCGGGTCTGGCCGCTGGGTGAACCCCGAGGAATAGGCACGGCGAAACATGCGCTCGACATTCTCGGGGTTTTCGCCCTGCAGATAGCGCTCGAAGACATCGCGGATAACGGCGACCATCGCTTGCGGACCAACGGCGCTGGCATAAACTTCGCCATATCCAGTAATTCCGCATTCGGTCGTGAGCCGGACAATGATCCAGTAACGCCCGCCCCAGCCCGGTGGCGGCGTGCCGATAACGAATACCTCGAGCCCCTCCAGCCTCATGACCGCCCCTCAAATGCATCAAAGAGAATTACATTGCGCCGCGTGCCACCCTTGGCCGTGTCAGCGATGGCCGCGTTGATCTCTTCAAGCCGGTAGCGCCCGGAAATCAGTTCATCGAGCTTGAGCCGCCCCTGCTGGTAGAGCTCAATCAAACGCGGGATATCACGACGCAGGACTGTGCCACCCATTTTCGAGCCGATCAGCCGCTGCTCCTGATAAGCGACCATCATTGGATTAAGCCGCATATAATCATCATTTCCGGTCATACCCGCCATGATGATACTTCCGCCGGGCGCGCACAGCCCGAGCGCCTGCTCATACGCCATCACCGCGCCCACAGTAACAAAGACATACTCTGCCCCGCGGCCCTCAGTGAGCCCGCGCACCTTGGCGCGCGCGTCCGGGTCGCTGGCAAGAACCGTGTCGGTGGCCCCGAATTCCCGCGCGGCTTCCAGCTTTTCAAGCGCGACATCAAGCGCAATGATGCGCCGCGCGCCTGCGATCCGCGCGCCCTGAATGGCGTTCAGCCCCACACCCCCTGTGCCGATCACGACCGCGCTTGCTCCGGCCTTCATCTCTGCTGTGTTAATGACAGCCCCTACGCCCGTAATAACTCCACAGGCCAGAAGCGCTGCGACATCCAGCGGCATATCGAGTGGCAAAGGCGCAAGCTGACTGGCATCCACAACGACCTTCTCTGCGAAAGCCCCTGTTTTCATGCCCTGTGAGACGGCTGTGCCATCCGGAAGTGTGAGCGGTGTGTAGGCATCCGAGGGGGTTTCGCAGATTACAGGTGCCCCATCCGAGCAGGACTCGCATGTCCCACATGCGCGGATCAGCGTCACCAATACGGGTTGTCCGAGCTGAAAACCACTGACACCTGTGCCAAGCCCAGTGATGTAGCCTGCGGCTTCATGCCCATATACAGCCGGCAGGGTGCCGCCCCATGCGCCCTCGATGAAATGCAGGTCGGAATGGCAGATGGCGCAAGCCGCAAGCGTTACGTCAACCTCGCCTGCGCGCGGAGTTGCAAGGATAAGGTCTGCCATTACAAGCGGGGCGTTGAATTGAGTGCAGAGGGCGGCTTTCATACGGTCTCTCTAAAGGGAGGCGAGCTTACGGCCAGCGCCTCTGGCGGATAAATATGTGATGAACATCGCAACAGCTATGCACGCGCGCGCCCCCGTGGTCAAATGGCTGAGCGCACCCCTTGCTGAAAAAGTTAAACGGGCGCGTTTGATCCCATGCTGAGATCGTGCGATCCTCTTGCAGAAATGCCGGAGTGCTTTCCGTGCTTGCTGTGTGATTGCTATATCGATCAACCTGATCGGGTATTCTCCCATGCGCCGGATGCTGCTGAATTTGTGTTCACGCGTGATATGGTTCCGTTGCGGTAGTGGCACGCAAGCGGTCATCTTGTAATCAGTTCTGCATGCAGCGCACCTGCGGCATGAATAGTGTTCAGAATATCGATCATATCACGCGGGGAGACGCCCAGCGCATTCAATCCCGCAACGACATCAGAGAGCGTTGTTCCGCCGGTGAGTTCGGCCATGCTGAGTTCCCGGTCATCGCGCAATTCTGCACGAGTGCGCGGAACGACAACAGTCTCTCCTTGCGAGAACGGGTTTGGTTGCACAACCAGCGGTGCCTCTTCCACGCGCAGGGTCAGCCCTCCCTGTGCGACGGCGACACGGCTGATCCGAACATCCTCCCCCATGACAATCGTTCCCGAGCGCTGGTCAATGACAACGCGCGCACGTGCCTGCGGGGCGATGCGGATATTCTCGATCTGCGCAAGTAGATGTGCAGGCGAACGAGCGTCGCTCGCCGCCACATTCAGAGCCACTGTTCCGGGATCTGACATCGTCGCAACGCGTCTGCCTAAGTGCCGGTTGATGGCATCCTCGATCATAGCAGCCGTTGTGAGATCCGGAACACGCAAGGCAAGCCGGACCACATCAAGGCTGTTAAACGCGAAATTCACCTCTTTCTCAACGCGCGCGCCCATCGGGATGGCCCCCGAGGTCGGCACGCCGCGCGTCTCGCGTGCCGCTGCGCCCTCTGCGACAGCGCCCCCAGCGATAATCGTACCTTGCGCTACGGCATAAATTGCACCATCGGCACCATTCAGCGGCGTCATCACCAGAGTTCCCCCCAGCAGGCTGCTGGCGTCGCCTATGGCTGAGACTGTCACATCAACGCGCGTCCCTGCCCGCGCGAAGGGCGGCAAGGTCGCTGTCACAATCACAGCGGCAACATTGCGTGGCCGGAACTGCTCGCCGGTTACATTGACACCCAGTCTCTCAAGAATATTGGCCATGATGTCTTCCGTGAAAGGTGCGTTCCGGATTCCGTCGCCGGTGCCATTAAGGCCAACGACCAGACCATAGCCCAAGAGGTCATTGCCGCGGATGCCATCGATTTCCACCAGATCCTTGAGGCGAACTGCGGCATCCATGCTCACCGTGCTTCCAGTGAACATGAAAACGGCAATGAAAAACCTTGCGCAAAACGCCTTCATCGCAGGAAATCCGATAGAGTCAGCCGCGAGAGGCGCGCTGTAAGGCTATAGATCATCTCCTGTTGCAGCATGGCCTGCTCAAGTCGCGAGGCGCGATCGTAAGGGTCGGCCCCGAGCATTTCAGCGCGCGCGATCTTCATGGCGTAGCGCTCTGCCTCGTTTTGGGTAATCGCGCGCGACACACGCTCTTCACTCGTTCCGATTTCGGCAGCGAGTTGTACCAGGGCTGGCCTGGCATTTGCGAGCGCGGAAAGTGTAAGCTTGGTCAGTTCGCTGTGTTTGGTTGAGGTGCCCTCAAATACACCACGCGAGAGCACCGCGCCCTTTGCGAATGCTGCGAATGTCTGTCGCAAAGCCTCGTGTTGCGCCGTGACAGAGATGCGCTCGGAAATCCCGCTGGTGAGTTGCTGCGCAGCGGGGATCGCCTCGCCGCCAGTATAGCCGATTGCATCAAACCCGCCATCTTTCGCAAACCATGAATCAATGAAATCGCTCACCTCTTGCGCACTCGAGAGAGCCGGCGATGCTGTCGTGATGTCATTCACCAATGCGTCAAGCAGGGTTGAAGCATTCGCGACAGCCGGGGAATCGGCCCTCACTCCGGAGAAAACAAACCGGTCTCCGAAGCTTGTGTTGAGAACCGCGACCATATCTTCAAACCGGGTTTCCATCATCGCAAGGCTGCGCGCTGATTGCAGAGCGTTTGGGGCCTGTTTCAGCGAAAGCAGATCATCGAAACCGCCCTGAACGCTGTCGCGCAGCGCAGTGATGCTCTGTTGTTGAGCGGACAATATGCTTGCCATACTCTGGCCGATAACGGACCGAGACGCGGCTCTGGAGATGATTCTGTCTATCGCAGCCAGCCCGGACAATTCGCCCTGAAGATGTCTGGCCTTGTCCTGCACCTGCCCTGTCGTGACTTCTTGCGCCAGGGTTGCAGTTGTTTGCCTGAGTGCCTTGGATTGACGTTGCAACACAAGGCGACTGGACATATCGCCAAAACCAGCATTCATGAATTACAACTCCAGAAGTTTGCGTAGCATTGCATCAATAGTGGAAATGACGCGCGCATTGGCTGCATAGGCCTGCTCGAGCACAAGCAGATTGCTGAGTTCCTTATCCGTATCGACGCCTTTTGCGGCGAAAGCCTCGTTCAGGGCCGCGTGTTGAGCCGCAGCGATTGTTTTGTTCTCTTCAACGCCAAGGCGCTGGGTGGCGGTCATGGAGAGGAGATCCGAGCTATGCCCTGAAATCGACCGCGCACGTTGTGCTCCCGTTGCAAGCGGCTGCGCTGCGGTGAGTGCGCTGAGCATGCGATCCAGCAAGGTATTGTCGCTAACAGGCCCTGATGGCGTGGCCGCCATCCCAAGGCCATTGCGAAGCCGCCAAGTCGTATCACCAGGCCCTTCGAGCTGCGGGTTGAGTATCAGGCGGCCCGATATCCCTGCGAGCGCGGATGCGGGTGCGCCATGGCCTTGGAGGGCGAAAAGACCGAACTCATCCGGTGCAAGGCTCTGATCCACATCGGGTACCATGAAGCGCGCGGTCAAATCGGCTGCGAGTGCGTCAAGCTGCGCCTGCACCTCGGGGGCCGCGACATCCCGGACGTAAAAATTTGCGCCGATTTGTCCAGTTGCGAACAATACGCTTTCAGGCGAGATCGCCTGCCCATTGATCCGCATGAGGCCGAGTGTGCCGTCTTCGACCTTTTCATTTGCGTCTGGCATGTAGCTGCGCTCGAAGCTCACAACTGCGGCTTTTCTGTCAACCAGAATGGTGCCATCCGCGCCCATCAGCATGATACGGTCGTCTTCGCGATCAAACTGGCGAATGGAGACCATATCGGAAATCTGATCAACCACGCGCTGGCGTTCGTCCTTCAAACTCTCGGGCGCGCCGCCGAGCAAGGTCTGGCGCTGAATACGGTCATTGAGGCTCGCTACAGATTCAAGCGCGTCATTCAGGCGGATGGCAGACTTGGCGATAGCGGCATCTGCCTGATCTCGTGCCAGTACCAGAGATTGATTGACCATACGAAAGTGCTGAGAAATCTCACCGGCGGATTGAACAACCTGTGCCAGATGCGCCGGAGAGGCGGGATCGGCCGATGCCTTTTGCAGGGCCGCCTCCAGCCGATCAACCAACCCTGTAAGGCTTCCTGGCTGGCCAGGCAGGCCGATGGCGGTTTCGGTGCTGTTCCAGAATGCAAGCCGGATATCTTCGCCCAGATCTCGGGAGCGGGCAGTCCGCAACTCTCCGAGCAAAGCCTGATCGACATCGCGCCGGATCCCGGTCATCGCAACGCCTGATCCGGTGCTGCCTGTCATGCGTGCAGCCTGCGTCAGGCTGCGCACGCCATAGGCCCCGGTCTGAGCATTTGCGATATTGTCGGCGACAACCTGTGTGCCGCGCGCTGCAAGTTTGAGCCCGCTCAAGGAAGATGAAAGTGCCAGCGTCAGCGACATGTCTTGGCCTCATACTTGGGTGCGATCAGCGTTTGATATTCGTGGTTTCCTGAAACATTTCATCAACAGTCTGGATTACCTTGGCATTTGATGAATAAGCGCGCTGGGTCTGGATCAGACCGGTCAGTTCTGCCGCGATATCGGTGGCCGATTCCTGCAGGGCAAAGCCGACCATCTCTCCGACAGGCCCGTCACCGGCATCCCAGAGAAAGAACGCGCCGCTATCGCGCGAGACCTGATATGCTTGGCCGTTGACGGAGCTCAGGCCATTGGGATTTGGCACATCGACGATCGGGATCCGAAACAGGGTTTGGCGGAAGCCCTGATCATAGATGGCATCAAGATTACCACTCGCATCCACCATGATCCCGATCAGACCACCTGTCCCGGATCCGTTTTGAGTAATACCCGAGGGCGAGAAAGAGGAACCTTTCTGAGTGATCCCGCCCTGCATGCCGTACTGACCGATAAACATGCCGATCTGCTGATCGCCGATCTCCAGCGAGATTTTCCCGGTTGCGGGGTCATAGTCTCCCGTGCCCGGCGGATTGTTGGCATCCGTGACCGATAGCAGTGTGCCGCCAGTGCCTGCTTGATCATCGAATTGGAGGATGTAATTGCCCAGTCCGTCACCGGTTTCAGAATGCTCCAGACTGATCGTCCAGCTATTGGAGGCGGCTCCAGCGGCGGGGATTGTAGGCACCATCGTCACGGTGATCGTTTCAGGCAGGCCGAGCGAATTGAAGAACTCCACGGACATCTGCTGCGGATCCGTCGATGCGCCGGGCAACGTGCCAGAGGCGGGCAGATTGACGCCAAAGGCAATCTCTGTTGTGGCCGAAAATGCCTGCTGGTTCACATCGATCTGGATCGGTTTGAGCCCTGCCGTGCTGTCACGCGGGAATGCCGGGATGCTGCCGTCTGCATTTGCTGGCCATCCCATGAGCGTATGACCAAAGTCGTTTTTCAGAAATCCGTTTGCATCTTGCCGGAAAGAACCAGTGGTCGCGAGGAGCAAGGGCGCTGTTCCATCCTGCAATTGAGCGCCCAGCTGGGTTGTGACCGGAAGAAATCCGCGCCCCGAAAGGGAGATGTCTGTCGGATTGCTGGTGCTGATCAGCGACCCAGCCTGATCGACAATTCGGACAGTGCTGCTGCGCACGCCACCGGCAGCGTAATTGCCCTGCCCTGCAATGCCGGACCCTGTGACCAGGGAATGAAAGCTGGTATGAGCCCGTCGATAGCCATAGGTAGCTGAATTGGCGATATTGTCCGAGATCGTGGCAAGCCGGGTCGCATTGGCCTTCAAGCCCGCCACACCAGCATTCATCGACGAAGATATGCTCATGATCACTCCATTCCTGATCTGATTCCTTTCTGCAGTCTGATCCAATCGGCTTAAGATCTTCCTAATAGCCCAAGCGGTTCATATTTTCCGCAAAAGGGTCAGCTCGATCCGGTTGTTGCGCACTGCGGTTGGGTCGCTCACTGCAGGCACTCGGTCAGCTTGCCCGGTGACGCGCTGAAAGCGCAGATCCTCGATGGGCGAGGCCGCCATCATGCGGTGCACTGTGCTGGCGCGCTCGAGTGAGAGCGGCCAAACCGGATCGTCCAGAAAGACCGTTGGAAAGCCGCGGGTATGAGCCGCGATGGCTACCGGGTTTGCGACAGTCGCAAAGGCAGCAGAGACCACTTCAAGCAGCAGGTTCAGCACCGGGCGGGGCTGCGCCGTAAGGCCGTCAAAAAGCGCGGCATGGTCAAGATCGAACAACTCGACAATCAGCCCGTCGTCACTCATGCGAATGGCGACATGCTCGAAAGCCTTGGCGATGGCCTCATCTTCTGCGGCGAGCGCATGGAGGCTGTCGGCAAGCTTCTCGAGAGGTTGCCATTCCTGCTCATATTCGGCAGCCGTGGCAATGTCGTCAGTGAGTGACGCTGTGGAGGAAAGGGATTCCCCGCCAAAGCTGTTACTCCCACCAGCAGATGCACTCTGGATGCTCAGGGTCGGGGAAAAATAATCGGCAACCCCCTTGCGCTGTTCTTCGGTGACCGAGCCCAGTAGCCAGAGCATAAGAAAAAATGCCATCATTGCCGTAACAAAATCAGCATAGGCGACCTTCCAGGCGCCGCCATGATGGCCGCCACCGACGACATTTTTCTTTCGTTTAATGATAATCGGTCTGACATTGTCAGGTCGCGCCATGATCCCACCTCTGATTCACCCGAGGCTCAGGCTAAGCGCAAGAGTTGAACAACTGTTTAACGCGCCACGCCTGCGCGGGCGGTCATCACAATTGCTTTTGATCCAGGCAGATTCCCGGCCATCGCAGGCTTGATTGCCGAGGCGGGGGTTACAAGGTTGCATGAATTTGTTAAGGTGCCTGAAAAAATTGAGGCTAGAATGAGCAGAGTCATAATCTCGTTGATGGTCGTGCTACTTGTCGCGGCCTGTGGAAGCCGTGGGCAACAGTTTTCTGCGCCACGTAATCTTGAGAACGCCTGCGCTCTCGAGCGCGAGCGTCCGGCCTATTTTGCTGCAATGCGCGCAACAGAACGCCGCTGGGGCACGCCGTTGCCGGTACAGATGGCCATAATCCATGCCGAAAGCCGCTTCATTGGTGATGCAAGAACGCCTGTGCGCTGGACACTGGGCGTTATTCCAATGGGTCGGCAATCTTCGGCGCTGGGCTATTCGCAGGCGCTGGATGGCACATGGGATGAATATGTCCGCGAGGTCGGATCCCGCCGGTCGTCGCGCACGGATATCCGCGATGCGACGGATTTCGTGGGGTGGTACACAAGCAAAACGCTTCAGCGCAACAATGTGCCACTGACCGATGCACGGAATCAGTATCTTGCTTATCACGAAGGTCACGCCGGGTTCCGGCGCGGATCATATAACGCAAAGCCGTGGCTGATAGGGGTGGCGGACAGGGTCGCGGCGCGAGCTGCGATGTATGATCAGCAATTACGCGCCTGCGGGAGGCGCTGAGGCGTCGGGGGCTCCATACCCGATGACGAGCCCCCGATACTCGCGGCTTAGCTGACCGAGACAACCTCGACCGCAAAGGTCAGATCCTTGCCTGCCAGCGGATGATTTGCATCCAGTGTCACGGTCGAGTCGCTGACCGAGGTGACCTTGACCGGGATCTGGCGCCCGTCTGGCGTCTGCATCTGCAGCATCGTGCCTTCGTCGAGCGGGATATGATCGGGGATC
Source organism: Natronohydrobacter sp. (assembly GCA_007125005.1). Classification (GTDB taxonomy): domain Bacteria; phylum Pseudomonadota; class Alphaproteobacteria; order Rhodobacterales; family Rhodobacteraceae; genus Roseinatronobacter. The sequence continues at coordinate 10,570 of SLDY01000125.1, read as the reverse complement.
TGTTCGCGCGGGACATCCTGACGCGCTTGCGGTTGATAATCGCCATAGGCTTCGGCGCTGGGAATGGTGACAGTTTTCTGCTCGCCCGCGCTCATGCCTGCGATGGCGCGATCAAGGCCGGGGATGATGCTGCCTGAGCCGAGCTCGAATTCCAGCGGGTCGCGGCCTTCGGAACTATCAAACACGGACCCATCTTCGAGCGTACCCGTGTAGTGAAATCGAACTGTATTGCCGGCGGCTGCCTGCGTCATGGAAGTACCTTTCATTTGGGGAGGTGAATAAGCAGAGGCGCGCAAGCTCGCACGGTACTCTGACAGAACTGCGCGTAACATGCCAAGACATGGCCCGAATGTAAACCCGTACCCCTGTCACGAGGCTTGACCTGCCGGTCATGCACCTGCATACCACCGCCGTTATTCTGGAGTGCCTGCCATGCCTGCCCCACCATCTACATCGGAGAACCGCAATTTTTATGGGCGGATCAAAGGCAAGGCGTTGAGGCCATCGCAGAAACGCTATCTGGAAGAGGATTTGCACGCGCTGCGCCCCCAAGGCGTGAGCCATGAAGAAAATCCCGAGCGAACGCCTGTCGATCCACATCATTTTTTCGGTGATGACCGACCGCTCTGGCTGGAAGTGGGATTCGGTGGCGGCGAGCATCTGGTGCATCAATGCCAGTTGCATCCCGAGACAGGTTTCATCGGCTGCGAGCCCTATATCAACGGCGTGGCAATGCTTTTGGGCAAGATCCGGGAAGCCAAGGTGGAGAATCTGCGGATTTATCCGTGGGATGTGCGCGATCTCTTGGATGTGCTGCCTGATCAGTGCCTTGCGCGGGCTTTCCTGCTCTATCCCGATCCGTGGCCAAAGGCGCGCCATCATCGCCGGCGGTTTGTGACGCCAGAGTATCTGGACCCTCTGGCGCGTGTCATGAAGCCCGGCGCGATTTTTCGTGTGGCGACAGACATTCCCGATTACGTGCGCCAGACAATGGAAGAAGTGCCACAAGCCGGGTTCAAATGCCTGACACCAGATCCGGCTGATTGGGCGCAGCCCTGGGAGGACTGGCGCTCAACCCGCTATGAGCAAAAGGCGCTCCGCGAGGGGCGGCATCCGCATTATCTGACCTTTCAGCGCGCCTGAGCCGCCTGCAACCAGCCCCAGATGCGTTGCGGGGTTAGTGGCATATCGACATGGCGCACGCCACGCTCCCAGAGCGCATCAAGCGTGGCATTGGAGATCGCGGCAAGCGCGCCAACGGTGCCAGCCTCGCCACAGCCCTTCATGCCGATGGGATTGTTGAGCGATGGCACGGGCTCCGAGGCGAAGCGGATGGGTGGAAAATCCGCCGCGCGCGGCATGGCGTAATCCATGAAGCTGCCCGAAAGAAGCTGACCATCCTCATCAAAGCGCACTTCCTCGAGCACGGCCTGCCCGAAACCCTGCGCCACGCCACCATGCACCTGCCCCTGCGCGAGCGCGGGATTCATCAGGTTGCCGAAATCATCTACGGCAAGATAGCGTTCCAGCGAGAGCGCACCAGTCTCCGGGTCAATCTCGACCTCGCAGAGATGTGCGCCGTTGGGATAGGAGCGGCCATCGAGCGTCATCTCGCGGCTATGGCGCAGGAGTTCGTCCTGCCCGCGGCTGCGCGCGAGCTCCGCGGCCTCGATCAGCGTGAAGCGCTGGTTGGAGCCGGGGGCAGCGAAAATACCGTCCTCAAAACCCACAGGCCCTGCGCCGATTTCGCTCTCCAGGAATTGCGCGAAATCCGCGACCATCTGCGTGACCATGCCATGCGTCGCCGTGCTCTGAACCGTGACCGAGCGCGAACCACCTGTGCCACCGCCTCGCGCGATCAGGTCGCTATCGCCTTGAATGACATCGATCAGCGCCTCATCGATCCCGGTCAGCTCCGCAAGATACCGCGCATAGACAGTCTCATGCCCCTGCCCGTTTGATTGCGTGCCCACGTAAAGCCGTGCGCGCCCGTCATCTGTGAATTCGAGCGTGGCGGTCTCACTGGCGTCACCCAGAATGGCCTCAATGTAATAGGCGAGCCCAAGCCCACGCAGCTTGCCGCGCGCGGCGCTCGCGGCCTTGCGTGCGGCAAACCCCGCGACATCGCCCATTTCCTGCGCACGGTGCAGAAGGCGGGCGAAATCGCCGACATCGTAAGTCTCTTTCGCCGGGGTCGTGTAAGGAAACTTGTCTGTTGCGATGATGTTGCGCTTGCGCAACTCAAAAGGCGACAGCCCCAACTCACGCGCGGCCATATCTATCGCCCGTTCAAGGAGCGTGATCGCCTCGGGTCTGCCCGCGCCGCGATAGGCATCAACAGGGGTGGTGTTGGTATAGATGCCCTGCACATGCAGATGCGCGGATGCAATGTCATAAACGCCCGTAAAGACCTTCGAGAAAAGCGCAGTCTGGATATTCTGGCCAAATTGCGAGTTATAGGCGCCGAGATTGAAGCGCGAAGATACACGATAGCCAAGGATGCGGTGATCGGCATCAAAAGCAAGCTCTGCAGTGCTGGTCAGATCGCGTGCGCCATTATCGGAGGCGATGGATTCCCCGCGCTCAGCGACCCATGCGGCAGAACAGCCCAGCGCGCGGGTGGCTGCGGCGAGCGCCACATGCTCAGGATAGACCATCACCTTCATGCCAAAGCCGCCGCCCACATCCGGGGTTGTGACATGAACCTGATCGGGGTCCAGCCCGAGCAGCTTGGCGAGTTCACGCTTCATCGTCCAGACACCCTGCCCATTGAAGGCGAAATGCAATCGTTTGCCATCCCATTGCGCAAAGGCCGCGCGGGGTTCGAGGCTTGCGGCTGTCACGCGATTCTGCCGCACGGTGAGCTTTGTAACATGGGCGGCATCGGCAAAGGCAGCCTCCGTCGTTTCGCGGTCGCCCAAGGCCCAGTCCAGCGCGATATTGTCGGGCGCTTCTGGGTGGATGCGCGGCCCGCCTGGCTCGAGGCTCAGCGACAGCGGCAGTTCCTCGTAATCGAATTCGATCGCGTCCAATGCATCAAGTGCCAGCGCGCGGGTTTTTGCAAGGATCAGCGCGACAGGCTCTCCCAGATGGCGGATCACCTCGCGCGCAAGCGCGGGGCGATGCGGGTTTGCGCCCTTACCGCCGCGCTGGTCAGGCAGGGTCATGCCCAGAACGGAGCCTGTGACCCCTGCGGCCTCCAGATCGGCTGATGTCCAGACTGTGCGCACGCCTAGCATGTCACGCGCCGCAGACACATCCAGCCCGGTGATCCGGGCATGGGCGACAGGAGCGCGGAAAAATACCGCATGCAGGGTATCATCGGGCAGGATATCGGCGAGATAACGCCCGTGCCCGGTGAGAAAGCGGATATCCTCGCGGCGGGTGCCGCCCTGCGATGAACCGAATGCGCGCATGTTCTCTCCTGTCGTGACAGTGGCAATAGATAACTGTCAGACAGGAAAGTCAAAAGCCCGCATGTGGGATGTGGTCAATCCACCTGCGGGACGAGCAAGGCTGCGCGAAAGGCCAGCCAGTCTTGCAGCGTCTCTGCGGCTTCGGAGCAGGTCAATTCATGGGTATTCGCGATATACTCTACCAGTGCAGAGAGATTGCCACGAAACCGCCGGATCGCGGCCTGATCGAGATACGGAAAGTCGCGGCAAAGCTGCGGGCTAATCTGTGACCAGAATGAAAATGCTAAAGTCCAAGGCATGAGACCTCCAGATCATGTCAAACAACTCTCCCGTTCAAGAGGGTAATATATATCTGATATTCCACTTTGATCCGGATCAAGGTGCGCTGTTTTATCGGGTTGTGGAGACTTTGCGCGGCGTCTTGTTGCGAGCAACTTTCTGATGCGGCGTGACGCCACCGGACGCGGGGTCATGCGCGTGGGAGCAGCCGTCAAACGGGGATCGATTCGCTCGTCTGAAATAGGCTCATGATGTAAATTTACATTCTCTCTGATGGTAAGAAATCCAATTTAAATTGATAAAAATATCAGACTTCTTGACAAAAGGCGCTGAATGTTGAAAACGCTTACATAGCGCGATGATGCACGACAACCGGCTTAGACTCAGCCATGGGAGAGGAAACGAGATGGCGATCACCTACCTGAAGAAAGCGGCCAAGACGCCTGAGACCGAATCCGGCCATGCGCAGGCGGTCGTGTCTGAGATGCTTGCACGGATCTCTGCTGAGGGGGAGGGGGCCGTGCGCGCCTATGCCCAGAGCCTCGATAAATGGGATGGACCGATTCTTGTAAGCCGCGAGGCGATGGATGCGCGCGCCGATGAGGTTCCTGCGCAGGTCAAGGCCGATATCGCCTTCGCAGTCGAGCAGGTGCGCGCGTTCGCCGAGGCGCAGCGCGGGTCGGTGCGCGATTTCGAGATGACCATGCCCTCGGGGCTGGTCGCGGGCCAGAAATGGGTGCCCTGCAATGTCGCGGGCTGTTATGTGCCCACGGGCCGTTATGCGCATATCGCATCGGCGATCATGTCGGTTGCCACTGCAAAAGCCGCAGGCGTCAAGACTGTAATCGCCTGCTCCACGCCCTTCCGTGGCGGTGCAATGCATCCTTATGTGCTTTACGCCATGCGCGAGGCGGGCGCGGATATCGTGATGACGCTGGGCGGTGTGCAGGCGATTGCGACCATGGCCTACGGTCTGTTCACTGGCAAACCTGCAGATGTGATCGTCGGCCCCGGCAATAAATTCGTGGCCGAAGCCAAGCGCACGCTTTTCGGCAAGGTTGGCATAGATGTCTTTGCAGGCCCTTCCGAGATCGGGATTCTGGCCGACAAGACCGCCGATCCCGAGATCGTCGCGGTTGATCTGGTTGGTCAGGCCGAGCATGGGCATGAATCCCCGGCATGGCTCTTCACCGATGACAAGGCGCTGGCCGAGAAGGTCATGGCCCGCGTGCCCGAACTCATCGCCACACTCCCCGAACCCGCCCGCGAGGCCGCCGATGCGGCCTGGCGCGATTACGGCGAAGTGGTTTTCTGCGATACGCGGGAGGAGCTGGTGCAGGTCTCGGACGAATATGCTTCCGAGCATCTGGAGGTGCATTGCACCGATCTTGATTGGTGGATGGAAAATCTCACCAATTACGGCTCGCTCTTCGTGGGCGAGGAGACGACTGTGGCTTACGGCGACAAATGCTCCGGCCCCAACCATATCCTGCCCACGAAATACGCCGCGCGCTATTCGGCGGGGCTTTCAGTGCATAAATTCCTCAAGCCGCTGACATGGCAGCAGGCCGATCATGAGGCAAGCAAGGAACTGGCGATCCGCACCGCGCGCATCTCGCGCCTGGAGGGGATGGAGGCCCATGCCCGCACTGCAGACGCCCGTCTGGCAAAATATTACCCCGGTCATAATTTCGATCTCGGCGCGCCCGTCGAGTCGGTCTGAACGATGACCACACTTCCCGATCTGGGCCGACCACCCGAAATCCCGCAATCGGCCCTCACCACTGCGCTTGCGCTGATCGAATCCGGCCGCCTGCATCGTTATGCCGAGGCCGGGGGCAGTGGCGGGCTGGTGGCCGAACTGGAGCGCAGCTTCGCGCGACTGATGGGGCGGAAATATGCCGTCGCGGTCAATTCCTGCGGCGCGTCGCTCTTTCTCGCGCTCAAGGCCGCGGGTGTGCGTCATGGCGATCCGGTGCTGATGAATGCCTTCACGCTCGGCCCGGTCCCCGGCGCGCTCGATCACGCAGGCGCGAAACCCGTGCTGGTCGAGATCACCGAGGATCTGACCATCGATCTCAAGGATCTGCGCTGTAAGGCAAAAGCAAGTGGCGCAAAAGTGCTGATGCTCTCGCATATGCGGGGGCATCTGTGTGATCTGGCCGCGTTGCAGGCGCTGTGCTGCGAGCTTGGGCTTACCCTGATCGAAGATTGCGCACATACGCTGGGTGCCTCCTGGGCCGGGCAGCAGGCGGGCACGTTCGGGATAGCAGGCTGTTTCAGCTTCCAGTCAGGCAAGCATGTCAATACGGGCGAGGGCGGGGTGCTGGTGACTGATGATGCCGACATCGCCGCGCAAGCTATCCTGCATTCGGGCAGCTACATGCTCTATGCCCAAAACGGCACGCCACCGCCGCGAGAGGTGATGGAGCGCTGGCAGGGGCGCTGTGGAAATTACTCGATGCGCATGTCGGCGCTTGTGGCCGCGCTGGCGCTGCCGCAGTTGCCGCTCCTGCCCGAGCGCGTGGCCGACTGGAATGCGAGCCATGACCGTATTGCCGCAAGGCTTGCGCAGGCAGAGGGCTTCGTGCTGCCCCACCGCCCACAGGCCGAAGCCTATGCGCAAAGCTCGTTGCAATTCCGCCTGCCCGCGCGGTCCTTCTGGCAGATGCAGGCGTTTGTGCAGGCCGCGCGCGCGGCGGGGGTCTGGGTCAAATGGTTCGGCACAGAGACTCCAGAGGGCTACAGTTCCAACCCCCAGCACTGGCACAGCGCGCAGGCGGAGGATGTGCCGCGCGCCTGCGAGATTCAGGCCACGCTTTGTGACATACGCCTGCCGCTGGGGCTTTCGCCACAAGACTGCGATGCCCTTGCCGATGTTCTGATCCGCGTTGCAGCAAACATATCGGAGGCACACGATGTCCCGGCTTGATGCGCTTTTTGACCTGACAGGCCGCACTGCGCTGGTGACAGGCGGCAATTCCGGCATTGGTCTTGCGATGGCCCGTGCGCTCGGGCTGCAGGGGGCGCGCGTGCATCTGGCGGCGCGCGATGCGGCAAAGCTGGAGAGCGCCTGCGCAGAGCTTGCACAGGATGGCATCAGCGCGCAGGCGCATCCGACCGATCTGACCGACCCGGCCGGGCTCAGGGCGCTGGCCGAAGCTGCGGCCGATAGCGATATCCTGATCAACGCCGCTGGCGTCAATCTGCGCCAGCCTTATGCGGAGGTCACGCCCGAGGCTTTCGACCTCCATATGGCGCTGCATCTGCGCGCGCCCTTTCTGCTGGTGCAGGCGCTGGCTCCGCATATGGCGGCGCGCGGCTGGGGGCGGGTGCTCAACCTCGCCTCGCTGCAATCCACTCGTGCATTCGCCAATTCCGCGCCCTATGGGGCGGCCAAGGGCGGCATCGTGCAACTGACCCGCGCCATGGCGCAGGAGTTCTCGGGCCAGAGCATCACATGCAACGCTATCGCACCGGGCTTCTTTCCCACACCGCTGACAGCGCCAGTCTTTGGCGATGCGGAGCTTGCCGCTGCCAATGCTGCGCGCACGGCGATCGGGCGCAACGGGGCGCTTGAGGATCTCTATGGGGCGACGGTCTTTCTATGCTCGGATGCTGCAGGGTATATCACTGGCCAGACACTGCATGTTGATGGCGGCTTTACCGCGAAATAGGGGAGGGATGTGATGCGCGCGATTGTCTATACGGGCCCCAATCAGATGGCATTGGATGAGCAGCCGATACCTGAACCCGCGCCGGGCGAGGTGCTGGTGCGGGTGCATGCTGTGGGGATCTGCGGGTCGGACATGCATGCCTATCACGGATATGATGACCGTCGCCCACCGCCGCTGGTGCTGGGCCATGAGGCGGCGGGCATCATCGCTTCGGGCCCGCGCGCAGGCGAGCGCGTGGCGATCAACCCGCTGGTGGTAGACCCGGAATGCCCGGTTGCACGCGCGGGCCGCCCGCATCTCTCGCCGACGCGCGCGATCATCTCCATGCCGCCGCGCCCCGGCGCATTTGCGGAGTATGTCACCATCCCCGAGCGCAATATCCTTCCAGTGCCCGACGGGTTGTCGATGCGCGATGCAGCATTGTCCGAGCCTGTGGCCGTGTCATGGCATGCCGTCCGTATCGGGCTGGAGCGGCTGGGCCAACCGCGCCCGCGCGTGCTGGTACAGGGCGGTGGCGCGATCGGTGTGGCTGCGGCGCTGGTCGCGCGGCATATGGGTGCTGAAGCGATTGATCTTGCAGAGCCGCATCCGGGGCGCCGCGCCCTGCTGGAGCATGAGGCTGGTATTACCGGGTTTGACCCGACAAGCCAAGATCCGGGCGAAAGCGCTTATGATCTGGTGATCGATGCCGTGGGCGCAGTGGCCACGCGGCAGGCCGCATCGCGGTTGGTCCGGCCCGGTGGCGTGATCGTGCATGTGGGGCTCTTGCCGGGGCAGGAGGGGTATGACATTCGCCGCATTACCCTTCAGGAAATCACGATAACGGGCAGCTATTGCTACACGCCCGAAGATTTCGCTGCTGCGCTCGATGCTTTGGCGCAGGGCGCACTTGGCGCGCTTGGTTGGGTTGAGGTGCGACCTTTTGCCGGGGCTGTTACCGCCTTTGCGGAACTTGATGCCGGGAAGGTGTCGGCTGCCAAGATAGTGTTGGATCTTGCTGAGCTTTAGGCGCTCATTGCCAGAGCCTACGACCGCATATCAATGCAGGGTGCGTCTGGCGATGAGTGTCTTGCCCCAAAAGTTCCAGAGCCCTCAATGGGAATAGGCCCGTGGCTTGCCCTTGATGCAGAAGCTGCTTGATGCAGATGTCAGATCAAGCGTTAGCTCCCGTGATGCCGGCGTCATGCACCGCGCGTGCGCCCCTTCTGATAGCGTGTATCCCTCCAGCAAGATAACCCCTGCATATGCTGCAAACACTGTCGGGTGTCATGATCCAACTGATTGCAGCGCACTGACCTGTATCAAAGACAGACCGAGGAATCCGCATCAGGCTACATAAAGCTTCGCGCGGGATGACCTTCTTTGTTGGTGCATTGCCTTCCTGCGTGAGGTTTGTCTCGCTGAGGGAGGAGACCATGGCGACGTCAATCATCGTCAAGAATGCCTCGAAGCCGCACGATGCGGGCCTTCCCACTGGCTGGGCCGCTGCCCGTGCTCGCCTTGAGGGTCTGCCGGGGGGCGGTTTGAATATCGCGCATGAGGCGCTCGATCGGCATGTGATGGCAGATCATGGTGATCAGCCTGCGCTGATCTGGCTCGGCAAGGACGGCGGGCGGCAGATTGTGAGTTACGCTGATCTGGCGCGTGACGCTGCGCGCTTTGCCAATGTGCTGCGTGCTCATGGCATAAATCGCGGCGCGCGGCTGTTCCTGCTCTCGGGCCGGGTGCCTGCGCTTTACGCGGCTACGCTGGGGGCGCTCAAAGCGGGCGTGGTGGTCAGCCCGCTCTTTGCGGCATTCGGCCCGGAACCTGTGCGTGCGCGCATGGAGATCGGCGAGGCAACAGTGCTGGTGACGACTGCGCAGCACTACAAGCGTAAGGTGGCACCGTGGCGCAATGAGTTGCCGGGGCTTAAGCTCGTGCTGATCATCGGTGATGACGCACCAGAGGATTGCGTGGCGCTCTCCCCGGCCATGGCCGAAGCGTCTGAGCATTTTGACACTGAACCCACCGACTCCGAGGATATGGCGCTTCTGCACTTCACCTCTGGCACGACGGGCCTGCCCAAGGGGGTTGTGCATGTGCATCAGGCAGTGGTGGCCCATGTCGAGACCGGACGGCTGGCGCTCGATATTAGGCCCGGTGACATCTATTGGTGCACCGCCGATCCTGGCTGGGTGACGGGAATGAGCTATGGCATCATCTCTCCCCTGTGCAACCGCGTGACCATGGTGGTGGACGAGGCCGAATTCGACCTTGAGCGCTGGTATTCTATTCTGGAACGCGAGCGCGTGCAGGTCTGGTACACTGCGCCAACCGCGATACGCATGATGATGCGCGCGGGGGCAGAGGCCGCAAAGGGTCATGATTTCAGCGCGCTGCGCTTTCTGGCCTCAGTCGGCGAGCCGCTCAATGCCGAATGCGTGCTCTGGGGCCAACAGGTCTTTGGCCTGCCCTTTCATGACAACTGGTGGCAGTCGGAAACTGGCGGGATCATGATCGGCAATACTGCCGCCATGGACATCAAGCCCGGTGCCATGGGCAAGCCGCTGCCGGGGATCGAAGCCGGGATCGTGCAGGTCGAGGGCGCGTGCGTAACCGAACTGCCCGATGGCGAGATCGGCGAACTGGCGCTGCGCCCCGGCTGGCCATCGATGATGCGCGTCTATCTGGGCCAGCCCGAGCGCTATGCCAAGGTGTTCAGGGGCGGGTGGTATCTGACCGGCGATCTGGCGATGCGCGATAGTGATGGGTATTTCTGGTTCGTCGGTCGCGCCGATGACCTGATCAAATCCGCAGGCCACCTGATTGGCCCCTTCGAGGTGGAAAGCGCGCTGATCGAACATGAAGCGGTAGCCGAGGCGGCGGTTATAGGAGTGCCCGATGAAACGGCGGGCGAGGTAGTCAAGGCCTTCGTCACGCTGAAAGCCGGGTTCGAAGCCGATGACGCACTGGAGCGCGCATTGCGCGGCCATGCGCGCAAGAAGCTTGGCCCCGCTGTGGCCCCGCGCGAGATCGTGTTCCGTGAAACGCTGCCGCGCACCCGGTCGGGCAAGATCATGCGCCGTCTCTTGCGCGCGCGCGAACTGGGTCTGCCCGAGGGGGATCTGTCCACGCTGGAAGGAGATGCGACATGACCAAGGTGAAACTCGATCACACCCATGCGTTGGACTTGCTGCGCGGCATGATCCGCATCCG
>SLDY01000144.1 GCA_007125005.1 Natronohydrobacter sp. | reverse complement strand
GTGCGGCCCGAACAGATCATGCTCGAGCCCGACCCTTACGGCCCGGCTTCTGTCGTTGGGCGCGAATTTCGCGGCCATGATCAGCTCTACTGGGTCCAGGAAGGTGAGCGCTGCATGTTGGTGATTTCTGGCGCAGGGGCGATGATCGATGTGGGTGCGCGCGTGCGGCTTCGGATCTGCGATTGTGTGGTGCCATTAGGATGAACTCTGCGAAGGGTTTTCCATGAGCGGGCAGACGGATCTCGACGGACTGCTCGCATCGATCACACCTGAACTGGTTGAGGGTGTATTTGTCTTTGTAACGCGCGCAAACCGCGAGGTCCCAGCCGGAATACACCCGCGCATGGTTTTCGAGGAGGCCGAAGGCACGACCCTGATTGTGCTTAAAGTCGAGGCCGAAGCCGCTGGAATGGATTATGAATTTCCATGTCGGATGATCACCCTCTCGGTGCATTCGTCGTTGAGCGCAATCGGGTTCATGGCGCGGATCACAAATGAACTCGCGCGGCACGGAATCAGCGTCAATCCGGTGTCAGGGTATTATCACGACCATCTCTTTGTGCCTGAGGCGCGCGCCGGGGAAGCGTTGCAAATCCTTTCGGCCCTTTAGCATCATCCCTTATCGCCGCCAGGGGCTCGGCCGGAACCGACTCTTGCGCCCGGAGGTAGGAACACTGGTCTTTACGAACCGATACTGTGCCTCGGCATGTGGCGGGTGGCCGTCACACCGCGCCCAATATCCCGTTCCGCCCATCTTTAGCCAAAGTGGGAAAGACAGAATCACACCCGCAATAAAGCCGCCTGCATGGGCCCAATAAGCCACCCCGCCTGCATCCGCCGGCATGCTGAGCCCGCCAAGAAGCTGAAACACAAACCAACTGCCAAGCACGACCCATGCCGGTATCGGGATGATGCGAAAAATGATGACCAGAAACAGGAACATATCGACACGCGCACGAGGATAGAACAGCACATAACCCCCCAGCACCCCGGCAATTGCCCCCGAAGCCCCAACCATCGGAATCATTGAGGCAGGTTCCGTTGCATATTGCAACCCGGCGGCTGCAAGCCCGCAGAGCAGGTAGAAGCCAAGGAATTTCCAATGCCCCCAGACCTCTTCCATATTATCTCCAAAAATCCATAGAAACAGCATGTTAGCGCCGAGATGCAACAAATCTCCGTGCAGGAATTGATGCGAGACAAGAGTAAGATACCCGTCACCATAGGAAAGCCGCGCCGGTAGCATGCCCCATTCGCCAAAGAATCGCATCAGCGCATATTCATCCTGAAATAGCGGAAAATAGAGCGCGAAGGTGATCACATTCGCCGCCATCAGCGCATAAGTCACATAGGGACGTTTGCTGGAGGGGTTATGATCTCGGATCGGTATCAGCATGGCGCGCGCATGGCCTTAAAGCAGAGCGGCGCCCGGTCTGGTTTCCGGACGCCGCGCAGGTGTTTCCCGGAGCGCGGGATAAGATCAATCTGCCGTCAGCAGAGGCGGGTTATTGCCTGTCAGACGCTTGGCATCAGGGCCAGCCATATCCAGAACCAGTTGGCCGTCTCGCATCAGCACCCGCACCACGCCACCTTTTGCGAGCTTGCCAAACAGCAACTCCTCGGCAAGTGGTTTCTTGATGTATTCCTGGATCACGCGCGCGAGCGGTCGCGCGCCCATCTTGTCGTCATATCCCTTCTCAGCAAGCCATGCTGCTGCATCTTCGGCCAACTCGATGGTCACGTTGCGGTCCATGAGCTGTGCTTCAAGCTGCAGCACGAATTTCTCGACCACCTGCATGATGACCGATTTCGGCAGCGGTGCGAAACTGATGACCGCATCAAGACGGTTACGGAACTCAGGCGTGAAGGTGCGCTCGATAGCCGCAGTATCCTCGCCTTCCCGGCGATCACGCCCGAAGCCGATCGCGGCTTTCGCCTGCTCGGCGGCACCTGCATTCGACGTCATGATCAGAATCACATTACGGAAATTCACAGTTCGTCCGTTATGGTCCGTCAATTGCCCGTGATCCATGACCTGCAGCAGGATGTTATAGACATCTGGATGCGCCTTTTCGATCTCGTCAAGCAACAGCACGCAATGCGGGTGCTGGTCCACACCATCAGTGAGCAAACCACCCTGATCGAACCCGACATAGCCCGGAGGTGCCCCGATCAGACGCGACACTGCATGCTTCTCCATGTATTCCGACATGTCAAAGCGCAGCAATTCGACGCCCAGTGTATCCGCAAGTTGCTTTGCCACTTCGGTCTTACCCACGCCGGTCGGCCCGGCGAAGAGGTAGTTGCCGATCGGCTTTTCAGGCTCACGCAACCCTGCGCGGGCGAGCTTGATTGCAGAAGACAAGGCTTCGATCGCGGTATCCTGACCAAAGACCACGCGTTTGAGCGAAGCCTCGAGATCACGCAGCATTTCCGAGTCGTCTTTGGACACGTTTTTCGGCGGAATGCGGGCGATCTTTGCAACCACGGCCTCGATTTCTTTCGGACTGATGGTCTTGCGACGTTTCGACTCTGGAAGCAGATGCTGTGCCGCCCCTGCCTCGTCAATTACATCAATCGCCTTGTCGGGCAATTTGCGATCATTGATGTAACGCGCCGAAAGCTCTACCGCAGTCTTGATGGCATCATTGGTGTAGCGGATCTCGTGATGCTCTTCGAAATAGGGCTTCAGGCCCATGAGGATCTTGATCGAATCCTCGACTGTCGGCTCCACCACATCGATCTTCTGGAACCTGCGCGACAAGGCACGGTCCTTTTCAAAATGCTGCCGAAATTCCTTGTAGGTCGTCGAGCCCATGCAGCGTAGTTTGCCGCCTTGCAGTGCCGGTTTCAGCAGGTTCGAGGCATCCATAGCTCCGCCGGACGTCGCGCCTGCACCAATCACAGTATGGATCTCGTCAATGAACAAGACAGCGTCGGCATGATCTTCCAACTCCTGCACCACAGACTTGAGACGCTCTTCAAAATCCCCGCGATAGCGCGTTCCCGCCAGAAGCGCCCCCATATCGAGTGAGAAAATCGTAGAATTCGCGAGAATTTCCGGTGTCTCACCTTCAACGATCTTTTTGGCCAGCCCCTCTGCGATAGCGGTCTTGCCAACGCCGGGATCTCCCACCAGCAGCGGGTTATTCTTGCGGCGGCGGCAAAGAACCTGAATGCAGCGCTCGACTTCTGACGCACGCCCTATCAGCGGATCGACTTCGCCCTTCAATGCCTTGGCGTTGAGATCGACGCAATATTTGCCGAGCGCAGTTTCCTTTGCCTTCTCATCTGACTTGGTTGCCTGTTCGGCCTCTTCCTCCTCTGCACCGGTCACCGGCCGTGCTTCGGAGTATTGAGAATTCTTTGCAACGCCATGCGCAATGAAATTGACGGCATCATACCGGGTCATATCCTGTTCTTGCAGGAAATATGCAGCATTGGATTCGCGCTCTGCAAAGATCGCTACAAGCACATTTGCCCCGGTAACTTCATTCCGCCCCGAACTTTGAACATGGATTGCAGCTCGCTGAATGACGCGCTGGAACGCCGCTGTTGGGACTGCTTCGGAGCCTTCGATATCAGTCACAAGCGAGGCGAGTTCTTCCTCGATAAACTCCTGAAGGATCTTGCGCAGATCATCGAGATCGACATTGCAGGCCAGCATGACGCGACTCGCATCAGGCTCGTCGAGCAACGATAGCAACAGATGCTCCAGCGTTGCAAATTCGTGCCGACGGGAATTTGCCAAGGCAAGGGCCCCGTGGATGGATTGCTCCAGTGTGGATGAAAAGCTTGGCACGTTGGAAGCTCCTGTTCTTGATCGGTTGGTCGGCTCACCGGCAACCAGTATCGCCTCATATCCTTAACTTCGGCTTTATTGACCGCGCTTCAAGGTCTTTTTGTTCAACTTTGCAGCAAGAGGGTGAATCTGGCAAGTATTCTTGCAGTTTGCACGACAGATCATCACTCAGAACGTGTCTTTGAGCGCACGCAAATACGCAAACATTTCGCCGTCACTGGCCCCAACAAGCCCATGCCGGCGCTTGAGGGTCGTATCACCTGCACGCAGGAAGGGATTTGTCGCCTTCTCGAGCGCTATCGTGGCGGTTGCCATAGGTCGCCCGGCGGCCCTATCGCTCACCATCTGATCCATGCGCTCAGCCAGAGCTTGATTGTCAGGATCCACACTTCGGGCAAAGGCTGCGTTGCCTTCGGTATAATCGTGCCCCGAGCAGATCAGAGTCTCTTCAGGCAGCGCCATGAGCTTGCACAGGCTTGACCACATCTGCGCAGGTGTTCCCTCAAACAACCGGCCGCAGCCACAGACCATGAGGCTATCGGCGGTGAACGCGAGCCGCGAGTCGGGGAAGTGGAAGGCGATATGACCAATGGTGTGTCCGGGCACATCAAGCACGACACCCGCTTCGGAGCCGATCGCGACCCGGTCTCCCTCGGACAGCGCATGATCCAGCGGCGGCAATCGATGAGCGTCTGCCCTCGCACCCCAGATCGCGGCGCCGGTATCCTCACAAAGGCGCATGACACCGCCAACATGATCATCATGGTGATGCGTGATGAGAATATCGGTCAGCCTCCAACCACGCTGTTCCAGCGCGTCATGGACTGGCGCAGTGTCGGGCACATCAATTACAGCGGTGCGGCCAGTTTCGGGGTCATGAAGCAGATAGGCGTAATTGTCACGCAGGCAGGGGACTGCCATCATTTCCAGAGCCATGGGTGTTTTCCTTGCATTTTTGTCAACTTGAGTCAGTGTGGGGCATCGACACAAGCAAGGCAACCATCGGACGCGGCAATCGAACATGCATCAGGATGTCTGCTTCTTGCGCGACTTCTACTACACGACCAGTCTTGGTCGCGCCGCCCAGAAAGCGATGCGAGACCAGTTACGCGCAAGTTGGCCGGATACAAGGAAATTGTCCGTCGCAGGATTTGGCTTTGCGGCACCATTGATGCGGCCATTCCTGCAGGAAGCGCGGCGCGTGATTGCATTGATGCCTGCACAGCAAGGTGTGATGCACTGGCCCGCCGAGCTTGCCAATCATTCGGTGCTGGTAGAGGAAACGAGTTGGCCGTTAGCGAGCGACAGTCTAGACAGGCTGGTGGTGTTACACGGGATCGAGACATCCGAGCGCCCGGCGGCAGTTATGGAGCAGGCCGCGCGCGTTCTGAAAGTGGGCGGCAAGATCATTCTCATCGTGCCCAATCGCTCGGGGCTCTGGGCGCGCAGGGATGGCTCGCCCTTTGCATTGGGGCGACCATACTCATTGGGGCAAGTCGAGACGCTGCTCGTCGAACATGGATTCGAGGTCGGGAAGCATTCGGCAGCGTTGTTCTTTCCCCCTCGCGACACGGGCGCATGGCTTCGTTGGGCGATGATGCTGGAAGGATTTGGACGAAAACTCTCGAGATACCATGCAGGCGGCGTCCTGTTGGTTGAGGCGACGCGCGCGCCCGACGATGTACGACCTTCTGGACTGAGCGTGCGTGAACGCAAACCTCTACGCATCCTTGATCCGGTCACAGCTGGCGGCACGCGCCCGGCATGGCGCGGCATGCAACAAATGATCCAGCATAGGGAAGACACACGATCGGGCAAAAGATAGGGGTAGGAATCATCATTCATGTTTCGGCATTCACAACAAATGTGGCGCTGAATGATTGCGCAAGCATCGTATTGATAGCGCAAGCTTGTGGCAGATTGTCGCAGCAGGTAGGAGTTTTCTGCACGGGTTTCTCACAAAGGCGTGCCCTTGAGTGTTGCAGCACGAAAAACCCTCTGCTAAACCCGCGCCGATTTCACATGCCGCGTCATAGAGAGCATTCATGTCATCAGGCCTGCGCGAGGTCTGGTGCAAAACAGATGGAAGGGTGGACGTGTCCGAACCAGCTTCGATCTCCTCTGGCATCGCCAAACGCTATGCCACGGCTGTCTTTGAACTCGCTAAAGAGTCCAGGTCTCTTAAAACTCTAGAAGCCGATGTCGAGGCGCTGGATGGCGCTTTGACCCAGAGCGCTGATCTGCGCAGCCTTATCACCTCGCCCGTTTATTCGCGCGATCAGGTGACAACCGCAATCACGGCTGTTGCCAAGAAAATGAATCTGTCCCAGATCGTGACAGGCACACTCGGGCTTATGGCCAGCAAGCGCCGCCTGTTTGCGCTGCCGCAGGTGCTGACCGCCCTGCGCGTCCTGATCGCGGAAGAAAAGGGCGAAGTTACTGCCGAGATCACCTCGGCCAAAGCGCTCACCAAGGCGCAGGAAGCCGAACTTGCAAAGACGCTCAAAGCGCGCGTCGGCAAGGAGATCAAACTCAAGCTGACCGTTGATGAAAGCCTCATCGGCGGTCTTGTCATCAAGGTGGGCTCGCAAATGATCGATACCTCGATCCGCGCGCAGCTCGCGGCCCTCAAGAACAGCATGAAAGAGGTCGGATAAATGGGTATCCAAGCTGCTGAGATTTCTGCCATCCTCAAGGAGCAGATCAAGAACTTCGGACAAGATGTCGAAGTCGCCGAAGTGGGCCGCGTGCTCTCTGTGGGCGACGGGATTGCCCGCGTCCATGGCCTCGACAATGTTCAGGCTGGTGAGATGGTTGAGTTTCCTGGCGGTATTCGCGGGATGGCGCTCAACCTCGAGATGGACAACGTCGGTATCGTGATCTTCGGCGATGACCGCGGCATCAAGGAAGGCGACACTGTCAAGCGCACCAAATCCATCGTGGACGTGCCCGTCGGTGACGAGCTTCTGGGCCGCGTGGTCGATGGTCTGGGCAACCCGATTGATGGCAAGGGCGAGTTGAAGACCACGAAACGCTCTGTGGCCGATGTGAAAGCGCCGGGCATCATTCCGCGGAAATCGGTGCATGAGCCGATGGCAACCGGTCTGAAATCCGTCGACGCGATGATCCCGATTGGCCGTGGCCAGCGCGAGCTTATCATTGGCGACCGCCAGACCGGCAAGACCGCTGTGGCACTCGACACGATCCTGAACCAGAAAAGCTATAACGAAGCTGCTGGCGATGACGAGAGCAAGAAGCTCTATTGCGTCTATGTCGCAATCGGCCAGAAGCGCTCGACCGTGGCGCAACTCGTGAAGAAACTCGAAGAAAGCGGGGCGATCGAATACACCATCGTCGTGGCCGCAACCGCCTCGGACCCCGCGCCGATGCAGTTCCTCGCGCCCTATGCCGCAACTGCCATGGCCGAGCATTTCCGCGATAATGGCCGCCATGCGCTGATCATCTATGATGACTTGTCAAAACAGGCCGTAGCTTACCGCCAGATGTCGCTCTTGCTGCGCCGCCCGCCGGGCCGCGAAGCCTATCCCGGCGACGTGTTCTATCTGCACTCGCGCCTGCTGGAGCGGTCCGCAAAACTGAACGAAGATCACGGTGCCGGATCGCTGACCGCGCTGCCGATCATCGAGACACAGGGCGGCGACGTGTCGGCCTTTATCCCGACCAACGTGATCTCGATCACCGACGGGCAGATCTTCCTCGAGACCGAACTCTTCTATCAGGGCATCCGGCCGGCCGTGAACACAGGTCTGTCGGTAAGCCGCGTGGGCTCTTCGGCGCAGACCGATGCGATGAAATCAGTCGCCGGCCCGGTCAAGCTGGAGCTTGCACAGTATCGCGAGATGGCAGCCTTTGCGCAATTCGGGTCCGATCTTGATGCCTCGACACAGCGCCTGCTGAACCGGGGTGCGCGCCTGACCGAACTGATGAAGCAAGGCCAGTATTCGCCCATGACCAATGCAGAGATCGTCTGTGTGATCTTCGCTGGCACACAAGGCTATCTGGACAAGGTCGCGGTCAAGGATGTTGGTCGGTTCGAAAAGGGATTGCTCGCGCATCTTCGTGGCCGCCACAAGGCACTGCTCGACGATATCACCAATAACGACCGCAAGGTGAAGGGCGATCTGGAACAGAAAATCCGCGCGGCACTCGACGAATTCGCGAAAGATTTCGCCTGAGGGCGGTGAGAGGACAAGCGCATGCCTAGCCTCAAGGACCTCAAGAACCGGATCGGTAGCGTTAAATCGACGCGCAAGATCACCAAGGCCATGCAGATGGTCGCGGCGGCCAAGCTCCGCCGCGCCCAAGAAGCCGCTGAAGCAGCGCGGCCCTATGCAGACAAGATGGCAGATGTCGTAAACGGGCTTGCGGCATCCGTCGCAGGTTCGGAAGGAGCACCCAAGCTTCTGGCAGGAACTGGCAGCGACCAGACCCATCTGCTGATCGTTATGACCGCCGAGCGCGGACTATGCGGGGGTTTCAACTCCTCGATCGTCAAGGTCGCGCGCTACCGGGCCGAAAAGCTCATGGGCGAAGGAAAGACTGTCAAGATACTGACAGTTGGGAAGAAGGGTCGCGAGCAGTTGCGCCGCGATCTGGGTGCACATCTCGTCGGCCATATAGATCTGAGCGAAGTAAAACGCGTGGGCTATGAGAATGCCGCTGAAATCTCGAAAAAGGTATTCGAGATGTTCGAGGCAGGTGAGTTCGATGTGGCCAC
Organism: Natronohydrobacter sp.; assembly: GCA_007125005.1. Lineage (GTDB taxonomy): Bacteria > Pseudomonadota > Alphaproteobacteria > Rhodobacterales > Rhodobacteraceae > Roseinatronobacter. The sequence goes on along the minus strand of SLDY01000144.1, from coordinate 11,677 downwards.
GATATTCTATAACCGCTTCGAATCGGTCATCAGCCAGATCCCGACCCCGCGCCAGATTATCCCGGCCGTCGTGCCCGAGGATGCAGCGACCGACGCGCTCTATGATTATGAGCCTTCGGAAGAGGCCATTCTGGAGGATCTGCTGCCGCGTTCTGTGACGACGCAGATCTTCACTGCGCTGCTGGAGAATGGGGCTTCCGAGCAGGGCGCGCGTATGTCCGCAATGGATAATGCAACGCGCAATGCTGGCGACATGATCGACCGGCTGACCATCGAGTATAACCGCTCGCGTCAGGCCGCGATCACCAAAGAGCTTATCGAGATCATTTCGGGCGCCGAGGCGCTCTGAGAACCCGGAGAGAGATGAACATGGCAACCAAAGGCAAAATCACACAGGTGATCGGCGCCGTCGTCGACGTACAGTTCGACGGCGACCTGCCCCCCATCCTGAACGCGCTGGAAACCGACAACAACGGCAAGCGTCTGGTTCTCGAAGTGGCCCAGCACCTTGGCGAAAACACTGTCCGCACCATCGCGATGGACGCAACTGAAGGGCTCGTGCGCGGTCAGGATGTTACCGACACCGGCGAGCCGATCATGGTCCCCGTAGGCGACGCGACTCTTGGGCGTATCCTGAACGTCGTGGGTGAGCCCGTGGACGAAGGTGCACCCATCGAGGCCACCGAGCGCCGCGCCATCCACCAGCCAGCCCCCGGCTTCGACGCGCAATCGACCGAAAGCGAGATTCTCGTCACCGGCATCAAGGTGATCGATCTGCTCGCCCCCTATTCAAAGGGTGGCAAGATCGGCCTTTTCGGCGGCGCTGGCGTGGGCAAGACCGTTCTGATCATGGAGTTGATCAACAACATCGCGAAAGTGCACTCGGGCTTCTCGGTTTTCGCTGGTGTGGGTGAGCGTACGCGCGAAGGTAACGACCTCTATCACGAGATGATGGAATCGGGCGTTATCAAGGCCGATAACCTGTCGGAATCAAAAGTGGCCCTGGTCTATGGCCAGATGAACGAGCCTCCGGGTGCGCGCGCCCGCGTGGCGCTGACCGGTCTGACACTGGCCGAGCAGTTCCGCGATCAGTCCGGCACCGACGTGCTGTTCTTCGTGGACAACATCTTCCGCTTCACGCAGGCCGGGTCCGAAGTGTCTGCGCTTCTGGGCCGCATCCCTTCGGCCGTGGGCTATCAGCCGACGCTGGCGACCGATATGGGCGCCCTGCAGGAACGCATCACCTCGACCAAAGCCGGCTCGATCACTTCGGTGCAGGCCATCTATGTGCCTGCGGACGACTTGACCGACCCAGCACCGGCAACCTCGTTTGCCCACCTCGACGCAACCACCGTGTTGTCGCGCGCGATCTCGGAGCTTGGTATTTACCCTGCCGTGGACCCGCTCGATTCTAACTCGCGGATCCTCGACCCGCAGATCGTGGGTGAGGAGCATTATCAGGTGGCGCGCGACGTGCAGGGTATTCTCCAGCGCTACAAGTCGCTTCAGGACATCATCGCCATCCTCGGCATGGACGAACTCAGCGAAGAGGACAAGCTGACCGTGGCCCGCGCCCGGAAAATCCAGCGCTTCCTGTCGCAGCCTTTCGACGTTGCCAAGGTCTTCACGGGCTCAGATGGCATTCAGGTGCCACTCGAGAAAACCATTGCCTCGTTCAAGGCCGTTGTGGCAGGTGAGTATGACCACCTGCCGGAAGCCGCCTTCTACATGGTGGGCGATATCGACGAAGTGATCGCGAAAGCCGAGCGTCTCGCCGCTGCGGCCTGAGGAGGGTCAGATGGCTGAACTGATGCAATTCGATCTCGTCAGCCCGGAACGCAAGCTTGCGTCGGGTCAGGTGCGTGCGGTGCAGATACCGGGCGCAGAAGGTGACATGACGGCCATGGCCAATCATGCCGCAACAATCACCACCCTGCGGCCAGGGGTGCTCGTCTCCGAAGCCCCAGAGGGCAATTCGCGCTTTGTTGTTACCGGTGGCTTTGCAGAAATCTCGCCGCAAGGGACTTCCGTTCTGGCAGAGCGCGCCTATCCGGCAAATTCCGAGGGGCGCGCAGTACTTGAGGTGATCCTGCAGGAAATGCGCGCCAAAGCCGCAGAAAGCAGCGGTCCCGAAAAGGACCGGCTCGACAAGGCTGCCAATGATCTCTCGCGGGCGATCGAGTCCATCTCGTAAGCGCGAGTGATTGGCATAACGCTTAACCCCGATCCGCCAAAGCGGGTCGGGGTTTTCTCTTGTCAAGTCATGGCGCGACGGTGCCGCACATAGATATGGATCATCCAGCCTAGCATCACCCCATTCAAAACATGCCACATGAAATGCGTACCAATGGGGAAAATTGCGCAGACGGTACCATCTGCCATCCGAAAACCCAGCGAAATGCAGAGAAGCCCTGCCCCGATCAAGAGTCCCCGGCCTGTCTCTGTTTTTCGTAACCAAAGCCCATAAGCGGCAATCAACGACGCCACGCTGAAATATGCGGCATTTGCCCCCAATCCAGTTACAATTTGCTCCAGCCCCCACGCGAAAGCAAAGGCGTAGGGTAGAAACAAGCCAGCGGCACCAAACGCCCATAGCGGATGCAGGCGCAAGAAGTCGCGCGTTGCGGCAAACAAATAGAGCAGGATGAAGATCAGAATCGGGATCACATCTGCCAAACCCGCCCAGCGCGTTGCAAATATGTGCCAAAGAAACGATCCGATTCCAATGGCTGCAAGCACAACAGCCATCGCGCGCGCCAGAGGCAATCCCGCAGTGCTACGCCAAATGATTGCTGCTGCAACAAGAAACGCAGCATTGGACAATGCATTGACTGGTTCACTCCAATAGGTGAAATCAGTCCGCTCGCAATAAGCGATGACCTGTTCGCGCAACATCTCAGCGCAATGCCTCGAAAAAACCGCGCAAAAGATGTGCGGCAGCCTCCGCATCTATGCCGTCATAAACCTCTGGCACATGATGACATTGCGGATGCGAAAAGATCCGCGGTCCCTGTGCGATCCCCCCCGACTTGGGATCGGCAGCGCCGTAATACAACCTGCGGATACGCGCATGCGAAATAGCCATGGCACACATCGCGCAAGGCTCGAGGGTCACATAAAGGTCGCACGCCACCAACCGCTCCTGCCCGAGCACCGCACAGGCTGCACGCAAGGCCAGAATTTCTGCATGTGCGGTCGGATCACATAATTCCCGCGTTCGATTTCCGGCAAATGCCAGCAACGCACCATCCGGGCCACGCACTGCCGCACCAACCGGAACTTCACCACGCTTCCCGGCAGCACGCGCCTGTTCAAGTGCTATGGCCATGAAACTCCGAAACTGACTCATCCAGACTGGTCCATGCAAAAACCCACTCCGTTGCGCGCATGCCTGAGCGCGCAAAGCAGAACGCACCCATCCCCATTTTCATCCTTGTCAAAATATCCTGGGGGCGCCCGGCCTTGCCGGGCGGGGGCAAAGCCCCCTAACATATTGTCTTGCGGCGCAGCCGCACCGCTGGATCACCGCCGCTCGGAAACGCGCAGCCAGCGATGCAACACATCCTGCCCGACCTTCTCAAGCGCACAGAGGCGAAACTGCGGTGCCTCCGCCAAGGCTTCAAGCCCAAGTTCTCCCAGCCCGGCAAGACCCTCTGCACCAATCACCTTACCCGCTGAAAAAATCACCAACTCATCAACAAGTCCCGCACGCATCAGGCTTGCCGCAAGCGCTCCTCCGCCCTCGCACAAGACCCGGGTCAGCCCACGGTCCCCCAAGGCCCATAGCATCGCTTGCGGATCAAGTGCTTCACTGATGCCAGATTCAGGCCCGCAATCGATAAGTTCGGTGCCGCGCGCCTGCCACTGTGCACGCGCACTCTGCGGCGCAGCACTCCCATGCAAGAGCCAGACCGGTGCCTCATGCGCACTGCGCGCAAGGCGCCCATCCTGTGGCAGATCAAGCAGCCGTGTGGCAACGATTCGAACAGGTTGATGCGCAATCCCCAAACCACGCACCCGCAAATCCGGGTCATCAGCCCGCACCGTGCCCGCCCCCACCAACACGCCATCGTAGCGCGCACGCATGAGATGTACTCGCGCGCGCGCCTCCGGACAAGTGATCCAGCGACTTTCGCCTGCAGAGGTCGCAATGCGTCCATCAAGTGTCAGCGCCAATTTTAGCGTTACAAAGGGCCGTCCTTGCGTCACGCGCATGAGAAAGCCTTCATTCACCCTGCGGGCTGCAACTCCCTCGACACCCTCCACCACCTCAATCCCGGCGGCGCGCAGCAAGCTGTGCCCGCCCCCCGAAACCCGTGGATCGGGGTCCGTCAATGCTGTGACAACCCGTGTTACGCCCGCTGTGACGAGCGTCTCTGCGCAAGGCGGTGTCTTGCCGTAATGGGCGCAAGGTTCAAGGCTGACATAGGCTGTGGCCCCGCGCGCATCGCAGTCTGCAAGTGCGATTGCTTCAGCATGTGGACGCCCTCCAGCTTGCGTCCAGCCCCGCGCCAGCACGCGACCATTGCGCACGAGCACACAGCCAACAGCCGGATTTGGCCAGACCTGCCCCAACCCGCGCGCGCCAAGCGAAATGGCCATGCGCATGAACCGGCGATCAGTCTCGATGCTCAAGGCTTACTCAGTGGATCTGGTCTCGGGCCGCAACTCGGAGACGAATTTGTCAAAATCATCTGCCTCCTGGAAGTTCTTGTAGACGCTGGCAAACCGTACATAGGCCACAGTGTCGATCCGCGCCAGCGTCTCCATAACGATCTCGCCTATCATCTTGGAGGGAATATCAGTATCGCCCTGACTTTCAAGCCTACGCACAATCCCCGAGATCATCTGATCGATACGCTCATGCTCGATAGGGCGTTTCTGCATTGCAATGCGAACAGATCGCTCCAGCTTTTCACGATCAAAAGCCTCACGCCGCCCATTGGATTTGACCACAACAAGATCGCGCAACTGAACACGCTCATAGGTCGTGAAACGGCCGCCACATGCCGGACAAAAGCGGCGACGGCGGATCGCACCATGATCTTCGGCCGGGCGTGAGTCCTTGACCTGCGTATCGGTATTTCCGCAAAACGGACAGCGCATGGCCTCTCCTTCGGGTTATTTATCCTGAATTCCTCAAAGAATATAGGCAAACCGCGATGCCTTGGGTAGCGTCAATCTCACACCACCAGATAATGGGGCGTTCCTGTGGCCAGCAGGACTCAGAGTGCGCTCAGCGCACCACGATCACCCAAGTCTGATCCATACCTTCATTGCGTACCATATCGAAGAATAAACGCGCATTTTCGGGGTGTAGCCGCACACAACCTGCTGACGCCGGGCGGCCTAACCGATTGATCTGATCGGTCCCGTGAATGGCATAATGGCCGGAATAAAAAACTGAATATGGCATCGGCGCATTGTTATATCGTGAGGATCGGTGATTTCGGGACAGGAATTGCGGTCGCCATGATCCTGTCGGAGTTATCTTGCCGGAGCGCGCTGTTGAGACCGGCCATTCATAAAGTAGCTGACCGTGGTGATAGACATGCATCACCTGCCCGCTGATGCTCACCCGCGCGACAACGCGGTCGGCCTGCGCCTCCATTGCTGACAAGCATAATGTGAACACCACGCCGAGCGTGGCCATGATCCGAAAAACCATACGCGCCCTCGTTCAATCAGTTTATTCAATGCCCTGCACAGGGCCTTCCCAGTCGGACGCAGCAAAAGATTCGAGTCAAGCGGAATTTCGCCGATCCGCCATTCGCGGAATACTCATGAAGCGTTCCGGATCCTCTTGCCAAAACCTTCACAAACTGGGACAGAGCGCCCATGACTGATACGAATGATAAAAAGCGTGTTCTGATTACAGGTGCTTCGCGCGGCCTTGGTGCGGCGATGGCAGAACAGCTGGCAGAACAGGGATGGCAAGTGATCGCTGTTGCCCGCACGCTCGGCGCTCTTGAAGAGCTTGACGACAGGATCAAGGCAAAGGGTGGCAAGGCCACGCTTGCTGCTATGGATATCACCAACGATGAGGCGCTACGCCATCTCTGCCGGGATATCCATGACCGTTGGGGTCATCTGCATCTGTGGGTGCATACGGCCATACACGCCCCTCCCATGTCACCTGCGCCACATATTGCGCTCAAGGATTGGGACAAATGTGTCGCCATCAATATGCGCGCAACCGGGGTCTTGGTGCACATGATCGCACCATTGCTGCTTTCAGCTCCAGAACGTGCGACAGCACTTTTCATCGATGATCCCCAGAATGGGAAAAAGTTCATGGGGGCATATGGTGCATCGAAGGCCGCTCAGATTGCGCTTGCGCAATCATGGGCGCAGGAGTGCGAAAAGATTGGCCCGCGCATCCTGATAGAATCGGCCTCACCAATGCCAACGGCCACACGCGCACGGTTTTTTCCAGGGGAAGATCGGTCAAAACTGACGCCCTGTGCTGCGGAAGCTGCGCGGTTGATCGCCATTCTCTGAAGCCGCTCAATCACACGATACGCGCCAACAGGATCAAGTAGCAAATGCATCCGCGCCGCTGCGTTACAATCCTTGTCGGAACTCGGCAATCAATGCGCGGACGACTTCACGCAGCGCCTCGTCCTGATCGGCGCCATTTTCGAGAGCCGTCTTATAAACTTCGCGTTGGCGCTCTGCACTTGTACCCGAAGCCAGTATATCCTGCGCGCCTCGCAATTCGTTGACGCATTCAAGAACGATCGCGTCGGCCTCAAGCAGCTCAATCAGTTCGGAAACCAATTGCGGCATTGGCACGAGCTCGCCTTTGCCGATATCCAAAAGCCCCTCACGGATCCCATAGCGCTGCGCCCGCCAACGGTTCTCGGCAATCAGAAAACGGTCATAAATCCGCCAACGCTGGTTGCGACGGCGCAATTCCACCAGCATTCGTGAAATTGCCTGCACCATCGCGGCAATCGTCAAGGTATGCTCCATGATGGGCATGACGTCACAAATACGCGCTTCAAGGGTCGGAAACCGGGCAGAAGGCCGGATATCCCACCAGATTTTCGTCGTGTCTTCGATCAAGCCTGCCTTGATGATCATATCGACCGAGCGGCGATACTCTCCGTGACTAACAAAATTGGGCGGCAGCCCTGTGCGGGGCAGATTGTCGAATATCGAAAGCCGGTAGCTGTTCAGACCTGAGTCCTGCCCGCCCCAGAAAGGCGATGAGGTAGAGAGCGCCAGCAGATGCGGCAGAAAATAGGTGATCTGACGCATGATATCGATGCGCAGATCATCATCCGGCAGGCCGACATGAACATGCGTGCCGCAGATGAGCATCCTGCGAACGACACCGGCCAGATCGCGCGCAAGATCGTTGTAGCGCTGCTTTTCGGTATGTTTGCGGGTGTGCCAATCGGCAAACGGATGGCAGGAGACAGCAAGTGGAGCCATGCCATATTGCGCAGCGCAATCAGCAATCGTGCGCCGCAAATGCCCGAGATCTGCACGCGCCTCGGAGATATTGGCGCAAACGCCAGTTCCGACCTCAATCTGACAGGCCAGAAACTCTGGAGACACTTTATCGCCGAGTTCATTGGTGCAATCGCGCATCAATGCATCCGGCACATCGACCAACGCGCATGTATCGGCATCCACAAGGAGATACTCCTCCTCGATCCCCAAACTGTACTCTGGTGTAGCGCCGTCCATGGGTTGAGACTAGCGTAGCGCTTGCATCGCGCAAGAAGTATTTGACGCAGGAACTGTCTGAGACTACCGCTGGCATGATGACCATCCTTCATTCCGCCCTGCCCTATGCCCCTTGGGTCAAACCCGCTGGTCGTCGCCTTCCGGGCGTCATGCCGCTGCCGCGTTCAGATTGGTTGATGGTTGATTCGGCCTACGCCTTACAGATGCAGGCACGTGCTGATTTGTTGGCAACGCGAGAAGCGGATGTCTTGGCATGTCTTCCGCATGCGCACGAGGCAGCAGAGGAGTTGTTGCGAGAGGTGCTCCATGACCTTCCGCAGCTTGGCTTTACGCGTAGGGGCCAGAAAGTGGAGTGCCCCGACGGACGGATCGTAGAAATCGCACCGGACAACGCCTTGTGGACAGTTGGTCATCTGCTTCAGGCTGATTTTTGTATTCTTCAGAAACCTGAAGGAGAAGCGGAGCATGTTCTCACCGGGGCCGTGCTTTGCTTCCCCTCCAGTTGGACACTTGCAGAAAAGCTGGGCAAACCGTTGATGCGGATTCACAAACCCGTCGCAAGCTACGATGCAGATATGGGCAGGCGCGTTCAGCGTATGTTCGACATGATGCGCCCTGAACAGCCGCTTTGGCGTGCCAATCTGTTACATTACACAAATCCGGCTTTGTATCAGCCCCGGCCAGAATTATCACCAAAAGACAAGAGCTTGCAGGGTGATTACATTCGTTCCGAGCGGCAATGCCTGTTGAAGCTGCGCGACACTGATGCGGTGATTTTTTCGATCCATACCGCTGTCGTCGAACGCAACGCCTTACGACCCGAAGAACGCGCTGCACTCCAAGAAATCGAAGCTTCAGCGCAAACGCGGGCCTGAGGCTAGCATCTGCGCACGCTCTTGAGATGTCAGCACAGGGCCGCGCAGGGCGGCTGCCCGAGCGCGCAAAGCGGTCGCGCGGGCTTCTGGCGTCGCGTCTGTCAATCTTTCCGTGTGACGTCCATCTGAAGTTCGCGCGAGTATTGTTGAAATTGGCAAAAGCTGCGGCGCATCAGCAGTCACACCGGAGCGTGGTGCAGGCAGATCGGGTCCCGCGAGGCAGCTTGAAAGCCCAAACGCCACGAGCGTCGTTTGCAAGCCCCTACTCACGAAGATCCTGCGCAACTGTCTGAACATTCCACCCGCACGCCTTATTGTTGCGGTAAGGATAGCCCGAGCCACCGCTGAGGCGCAAGCGGGCTTGAAAGCAAGGCATGTTCACGGGCATGAAGCATGAATGGCACGCAAGAAGAACTCCTCGGCTGAGATTACGCGACCACGGATGCGCGAAAGCGCACTCAGGTTGTTTGCACGCCACGGCTACGCGGCAGTATCAATGCGCAGGATCGCCGAGGAAACCGGTGTTCAGGCTGGGGCGCTCTATCTCTACACACCCGACAAGCAGACACTGCTCTTCGACTTGATGCAGACCCATATGCTCGACTTGTTGGCTGAGCTAAGTGAACTGCCCCGCTCCGACTGCCCAATCGCCGCGCTGGAGGCTTTTACGCGGTTCCACATCCGGTTCCATCGCGCACGAAGTGACGCAGTATTTGTTTCATACATGGAGCTACGGAATCTGGAGCCAGAGAATTTTGTCCGTATCGAGACGATGCGCCGTGAGTATGAAAAGCATCTGGAAGCGATCCTGGAGCGCGGGAGAGATGCTGAGATGTTTGAAATACCAGACACGAAACTCGCGACCTTCGCCCTGATCGCAATGCTTACGGGTGTGAACACATGGTATCGTGAAGGCGGAAGGCTTAGTCTTGAGCGGGTGGAAGATATTTATTGGGAAATGGTGCGCAAAAGTGTTGGCGCAAGACTGATTCGTCGCGGGTAACAAGATCCAGCGCTGCCTGTTGATGCAGCAATTGATGCAAAAATTGCTGTTTCATTAAGCGCATTTCCGGATAGCATGACCATTAAGCGAAAACGGACCGGTGCAAAGACGCCAAACCTTACAGGAGAGACTCTCATGCTCGACACACGAGAACCAGGATTTCGCGAGAACGTCGATCTCATGTTCAAGCGCGCAGTCGCGCATCTTGACCTGCCGCCCGGCCTGGCGGAGAAAATCCAGATTTGCAACTCGACATATACTGTCCGCTTTGGCGTTCGTTTGCGCGGAAAAATCGAAACTTTCGTTGGCTATCGATCCGTGCATTCTGAGCATATGGAGCCCGTCAAGGGTGGCATTCGTTATGCCCCGGAAGTGAATCAGAACGAAGTCGAAGCGCTCGCTTCGCTCATGACTTACAAATGTGCCCTTGTCGAAACTCCTTTCGGCGGCTCGAAAGGCGGGCTGTGTATCGACCCCCGGAAGTACGAGGAACACGAACTTGAACAGATCACGCGCCGCTTTGCCTATGAACTCGCGAAACGTGACCTGATCAACCCTGCACAGAATGTTCCCGCCCCGGATATGGGCACAAGCGAGCGCGAAATGGCGTGGATCGCTGACCAATATGCGCGCATGAATACGACCGATATCAATGCCCGCGCCTGTGTGACGGGCAAGCCGCTCAATGCCGGCGGGATCAAGGGCCGAGTCGAGGCGACTGGTCGTGGTGTACAATATGCCTTGCGGGAGTTTTTCCGCCACCCTGACGATGTTGCAAAGACAAGGCTGAAAGGCGGTCTGTCCGGAAAGCGGATCATCGTTCAGGGCCTTGGTAATGTGGGCTATCATGCCGCAAAGTTTCTTCGCGATGAGGATGACGCACTTATTATCGGCGTGATCGAGCGCGATGGTGCGATTGTGGATGATGCCGGAATCGATCCGGATGCGCTGCGCGAGTGGATTGCGCAGACAGGGGGTGTAAAAGGGTATGGGAGTGGTGAGTTCGTCGAGAATGGGGCGAGCGTGCTAGAAGCAGAGTGCGACATCCTTATTCCGGCAGCACTTGAAGGTGTGATCAATATCAACAACGCCGCGCGCATACATGCACCCCTCATTATCGAAGCCGCAAACGGGCCGATCACTGCAGGTGCCGATGAAATATTGCGCGAGAAAGAAATCGTGATCATTCCAGACCTCTATGCCAATGCGGGCGGGGTCACCGTGTCTTACTTTGAATGGGTGAAAAACCTCAGTCACATCCGTTTCGGTCGGATGCAGCGACGCAATGAAGAGGCGCATGCGATGTTGCTTGTTCAGGAACTGGAGCGTCTTTCTGCAGATAAACAGCTTGGCTGGGAGCTATCACCAAACTTCAAGCGCCGCTATTTGCAGGGCGCTGACGAATTGCAACTGGTGCGCTCAGGGCTGGATGATACAATGCGCAATGCCTATCAGTCCATTTCTGAGGAATGGCACAGTCGTCCAGATGTGAAAGACCTCCGCACTGCAGCTTTCATCGTTGCGATCCAGCGCGTCGCAGCAAGCTATCGCGCCAAGGGCCTTTGAGCGCAGAATCGGCCCACAGGTCGATATATGCGGCAACATTGGCCTTTAATCGGCACCGGTTTTCACGCGTGGCCCGATCGCGGTGACGGCCACGCGCAACAATAGCCTTCTGGATGGCAGTGGCGTCGAATCCCCTTAATGACTTCCAGAGGGACAAGCATTGGCGCGCGCTTGAGTGATGGGTGGAACCGCATTGCAATGGGTCAGTTGGACATAGCGAAACACCGGGCCCGCAGCACGGCGCTTTCTGGTCTATCCGTCTGGTGCGGATTGTGTCATGCGCCCCGATCTTTGCCGGGAATTTTCACGAGATAGGGGCTTGCAGCCCTGCCCTTGCTTGGATAAATACCGCGCACAGTTGGGGTGTAGCCAAGTGGTAAGGCAGCGGTTTTTGGTACCGTGTACCGTAGGTTCGAATCCTACCACCCCAGCCATTTCCGTCACAATTCGGTCTTGTGGCTGGTGCAAATGGCGCGAGCCGCTGGCGACGGGTCGCCTGTGGACAGCGAAAACATCACCTCGCCGCAAAAGAGAC
>SLDY01000135.1 GCA_007125005.1 Natronohydrobacter sp. | reverse complement strand
CGAGAATGAAGAAAACATGAGGCGTCTGGCCGATACGATGGCGGATCTCGGATATGGGTTTGATCGCGGCGGCGCGCATGAAGGCGGCGTGGTCGAGGTCTGGGACATGGCACTTGCCGCCGATATCGGCGAATTGCGCAAGGCAGGGCTGAATATCATGATGTCCATGAAAGACGAAGGCAAACCCGTCTCCTTTGTCGAGGATTGCGCCGTTCCGCTTGAACATCTGGCCGATTACACCGACCGCCTGACCGAAGTATTCCACAGCCACGGCACGACCGGGACATGGTATGCCCACGCCTCGGAAGGGTGCTTGCATGTGCGGCCGGTTCTGAACCTGAAGCTTGAAAAAGACGTCAAGGCGATGCGCGACATCGCTGAAGCCGCGTTTGAGATGGTGCGCGCGTATAAAGGGTCGCATTCGGGTGAACATGGGGACGGGATCGTCCGTTCGGAATTTCACGGCAAGATGTTCGGCCCGCGCATCCTGAAAGCTTTTGAAGAGGTCAAGGAAGCGTTCGATCCGAACACCCGCCTGAACCCCGGCAAGATCGTCCATGCCCCGAAAATGGATGATCGCAGCCTGATGCGCTACGCCCCGGACTACAGCTTTACCGACCTGAAAACCGGGCATGACTGGTCAGAATGGCCGGGCAAGGGCGGTGGCTTTCAGGGCGCCATCGAGATGTGCAACAACAACGGCGCGTGTCGCAAGCTGAAAGGCGGCGTCATGTGCCCAAGCTACCGCGTTACCCGAGACGAGCGCGATGTCACGCGCGGGCGGGCCAACACGCTGCGGCTAGCGCTGTCAGGGCGGCTGGGCAAGGATGCGCTTTTCTCGGATGAGATGGCCGACACCATGCGGCTTTGTGTCGGCTGCAAGGCCTGCAAAAGCGAATGCCCCACCGGGGTTGATATGGCGCGCATGAAGACTGAGGTTCTGTATCAGCGCGGCGCGAAACTGGGCTTTGGCCTGCGCGAACGGCTGATTGCGGAAATGCCGCGCTATGCCCGGATCGCCGTTGCCTTGCGCGCCCTGATCAAACTGCGCAACAGACTGCCCTTCGTCGCAAAACTTGGCGAGCGGATGCTGGGACTTGCAAAATCCCGGAGCCTGCCGGAATTCCGTGGCGATTTCTTCCGCGACAGCGAAATCGGCAAAGCGAGCGACACGAAAGATGCGCCGAAAGTGATCCTGTTTACCGATACGTTCAACCGCTGGATGGAACCCGAAATCCCCCGCGCCGCGCTGCGCGTTCTGACGCGCGGCGGTTATCAGATGATTTCGGCCTGCCACGAAGGCCGCCCGCTCTGTTGTGGGCGCACCTATCTTGCGGCGGGCATGATCGACAAGGCCCGCGCAGAGGCCCGCCGCACCTTGATGGCGCTGCTACCGCATATCCGGGCCGGTATACCCGTGATAGGACTGGAGCCATCCTGTCTTCTGACCCTGCGCGATGAATTCCTGACATTGCTGCCCGGCGACGACGCGCGGCGCCTGTCTGAAAACGCGTTCCTGCTGGAGGAGTTCCTGGCCCGTGAATCCCGCTCGGGACGTTTGAACCTTGATTTCGATCCGCAGACATTGGCAGCGCATGTGCATGGCCATTGCCACCAGAAATCGGCAGGGGTCATGGGCGACATGGCCGAAACCCTGTCACTTGTGCCCGGCCTGAAGGTTCAGAACATCGAGAGCAGTTGTTGCGGAATGGCAGGGGCTTTCGGATATCAGGCAGAAACGGTTGATATTTCGATCAAGATGGGGGAGTTGTCATTGCTGCCATCTGTGCGTGCAGCCGATGCCAAGGATTTTGTGATCGCCAATGGCACATCCTGTCGTCATCAGATTTTCGATGGCACGGGTCGTCGCGCCTATCATATCGCAGAAGTTCTGGATATGGCCTCTAGTAACGAAGTGCAGGCCGGAAAAGGTAAAGAGTAAAACCATGGACCTTTCGCAAGACCAAGCGAGCATCGAACCACAACCTATTGGCCGCAAGGCACTCGCTGTAGAGATCTCCGAACGGTTGCGCCAGATGATCCTTGAAGGGCAGTTGCAGCCGGGTGAGAAGATCAACGAAAAGTTGCTGACCCAGCAATTCGGTGTGTCGCGCACGCCCTTGCGCGAGGCGCTGAAGGTGCTTGCTGCCGAAGGCCTGCTGGAACTGATCCCCAATCGCGGTGCCGTGATTACACGCCAGAGCATGGCTGAACTGTCCGAGGTGTTCCGTGTGCTGGCCTCGCTTGAAGCGCTGGCGGGTGAACTTGCCGCCGAACAGGCCGAACATGCCGAGATTGACGAAATCCATGCACTGACCATGGAATTGCGCAAATCCTATGAAGCGCAGGACCGCCGCACTTATTTCCGCATCAACCAGATAATCCACACGAAGATTCTGGCCGCCGCGCGCAATGACACGCTGTCCAGAATGCACGAATCTATCGCCTTTCGTGTTCAGCGCGCGAGGTATCAGGCCAATCTGACGGCCGAACGCTGGGCCAGTGCGGTCGCAGAACATGAAGCCATCGCAGATGCACTGCGCGCTCGCGACATTGAAAATAGCGGCCGTCTGTTGAAAAAACATCTCCTGCGAAAATTCACTTCGATCAACCTCAAGCCGCAGGATTGAGGCGCCCCGGATCAGAGATCGACCAAGAAAACAGGCTCTGCCCCATGACAAATCCTATGTATGATACTCTGTTCGGGCGACTCAAGGATCAGGATCGCGTGTTCCTGTATCTGCCCGATGATCACGTCATCACGGCGCGCGAATTTCACGACATGATCGGGCGTTCCGCGAATGCTCTGCATGCTGCAGGGCTTGTGCCCGGCGACCGTGTGGCCGTGCAAGCCACCAAAAGCCCTGAGATGCTGGCGCTCTATGCGGCCACGATCACGGCAGGCATGGTCTTTTTACCACTCAATACAGCCTATACACCCGAAGAACTGAGCTATTTCATCAAGGATTGCACCCCCGGCATGCTGCTGGTGGACCCGGACCGCGCTGCAAAGGTGCAAGACCTCGCCAACCAGCTTGGCACACGACTGGAAACACTGGGCACGGGTGGCAGTTTTGACGCACTGGCAGCTGTTCAGCCTGAAAGCGTAACGCCCGTGACGCGGCAGCCCGATGATCTGGCAGCCCTGCTTTATACATCGGGCACGACGGGCCGCTCGAAAGGGGCGATGCTGAGCCATGACAACCTGTTGTCGAATGCGCAGGCACTCGCCGAAGCGTGGCATTTCACCAGCGCTGACATCCTGCTGCACGCCCTGCCCGTGTTTCACGCGCATGGGCTGTTTGTGGCCAATAATACTGTCCTGCTGACTGGCGGCAGTATGATCTTTCAGCCGAAATTCGATCTCGACCAGATCATCGCCGCGCTACCGAACGCAACCGCCATGATGGGCGTGCCGACCTTCTACACAAGGCTGCTGCAAGACCCACGCCTGACCCGCGAACTGGTGACCCATATGCGGCTGTTTATTTCCGGCTCTGCACCGCTGCTGGCCGAAACGCACCAGACCTGGACCGCGCGCACCGGCCACGCCATCCTGGAGCGTTATGGCATGACCGAAACCACCATGATCACCTCGAACCCTTATCATGGCGAACGCCGCCCCGGCACCGTTGGCAAGCCGCTGCGTGACGTACATATCCGCATTGTCGATCAGAAAACCGGAGCGCAGCTCGCGCAAGGCGAAACCGGGATGATCGAGGTGCGCGGCCCGAATGTTTTCAAGGGTTACTGGCAAATGCCAGAGAAAACCGCCGAGGAGTTCCGCAAGGATGGCTATTTCATCACCGGCGATCTGGGCAAGATCGATCCAGACGGGTATCTGCATATCGTCGGGCGCGAAAAGGATCTGATCATTTCCGGCGGCTATAACATCTACCCCAAGGAAATCGAACTGGCGCTTGATGACATGCCGGGCGTTTTGGAAAGTGCCGTGATCGGCGTGCCCCACCCCGATTTTGGCGAGGCGGTGCTTGCCATTCTGGTTCCGGCGGACTTTGCGCCCGATATTCAGGCGATCGAGGCATCGCTCGCGCAACATATGGCGCGGTACAAGCAGCCCAAGGCTTTTATCAAAATGCGGGAACTTCCACGCAACACGATGGGCAAAGTCCAGAAAGCCGCCTTACGGCAACAATTTGCGACCTACTTTTTTGAATAAGTATTAAGTTATGCCCAAAAACTGGTGATCGTCTGCGGATTCACAGTTTTGCCGTTCTGCGCAATATGCGACGCTTTTACCGCATAAGCCTCCAGCCTGACCTGTTTGGCGGCGCAAGCCTTGCGAGGCATAGCGAAATGATTTGGATGCAATTCTGCAGCCACAAAATCCCGGATCCGCCCATTGCAGCGTGATCCACGCCTGTGCGTCAAATTTACAAATTCACAGCGTTGAACACCTGTGAATCGGCATGCAAAACTGACCCACTTGGGTGGGTTATGATCATCTAAAACTGACCCACCTGCATTGTTAACGTCCGTGCGTTTTGGGCACGGAGGAAGAGCAGGTGTTGCTGATGGAAACGGCGATGAAGATCCGTGGGTGGATCTTGGGGGATGGGCGCAGCATCCATTCCGTGGCGCGCGAGACGGGGATTTCGCGCAGCGAAGCCGTCGGACGCCATCGATCCGAGACCGACGGCTGATCCCAACCACTACCGGCAGTGCCACCGCGATCACGCTGATCTATCCTGAACTCATCGCAGGTGATCCGGCGGACTGGCTGACTGTCACGGTGATTGGCGGGCTCCTGCTCTTCGGCTTTGTCTTCGCGGTCAATTCCTCGGTGCATTCCTACCTGATCCTCGCCTTCAGTGCCGCCGACCGGATCACCCGCGATGTGGGCTTCTACTTCATGACCAATGCAGCCGGACGGCTGATTGGCACCGCGCTGTCGGGGATCAGCTACCAGATCGGCGGGCTGCCGTTCTGCCTCGCCACCGCCGGGCTGATGGCGCTGGCAAGCTGGCTTGCCGCGCGGCGACTCAGTTCCGTTTGAGGGTCAACAGTCGGCCCCCGCCGACCAGCGGTAATCTACCCGTTTTTGACGGGGTGCATTCATAGAAATCACGCAGCCATTTTCAGTTTCATGGCGGGTGTGATGCCGCCGATGCCCATGTTGGGGCGCTCGTTGTTGTAAGTCCACTCAATTAACTCGCCCCCTGCCCCTCTGGGCATTGGATCAAAAGCGCGTCGAAACGCGAAAGGCCCGTAAGCGGTGGCTGCGCCCCATTGATTTCGCGCTTGCGCGTCGCCGTGATGGTGCGGTGCGGAGGGCGACCGGTAGCTCGTCAAGGACTACGAGACGAGCTCCCTATGCATCCTTGTCCTGCTGGGCATAGGCCCATGACATCAGGGCATCGATGTCCTGGTCGAGGTGAGCATTGGCCAATTTTGTGAGCAGATCGTTCAGATAGGCATAGGGTTCGACGCCGTTCATCTTGCATGTACCGATCAGGCTGGCGAAGCGGGCCCAATTGCGACCGCCCTCGTCATGGCCGGCGAACTGCGCGTTGCAGCGGCTCATGGCCGGACTGCGGATGGCGTTTTCGACAAGGTTGGAGTCGATGTCGACGCGGCCGTCCTCGAGGGAGAGCCGGAACGCCCGCGCTCAGCGCCTCGGCCTCACCCGCGCTCACGATCCCGGCGGCGACGTAATCCCCGAGCGTGAACACCGCCACAGCCGGTTTGCGGATCGCGAAACAGAGGGCGGTGACGACCGGCGGCAGCAGCCCCTCGAAGCGCTCGCCCGTGCCGGGCAGTTCGGCCGAGACCCGGGGCCGCGTGGCATGAACCTCGGCGCCGACATGATGGGCCACCAGCCGCACGATCCGCTCGCCATCCGCTGGCGAGAGCGTCGCGCCGGTGTCGGAAAGCCCTTGGGACAATCGGCCGATCCAGAGCCGCCCGTCTGGGTTGAGCATGACCTCGACGGTCATGGGGTCTTCGAGAAACCGCGCGATGGCGGGCCCGAGCGCGGTGCGCAACATCCGCGCCCCTCGCTCCTGCGCCTGCGGCTCCCGGTCGACCTCTGCCATGCTGTCCCCGCTCCTGTTCTGGCCTGCCGAGGGGCGGCCCTGGATCGGGGTCCATCAAGAAAGCCGGATGCGCGTCGCGCTCAACAGGGGTTGAGTGGGCGTAGGGTTCTGGCGTGCAAAGACAGGCGAAAGGGTTGGGTGCGCTTCGGCATACCGTGCGCTGCAGTCATTGCCTTTTGGCATATAATCGCTTTATTGATGCCAAAGGAGACGCCCATGCACTTCGCTACGGTCCAGCCGATCACCGCCCGCCCCGACCTTCCCGTCATCACGGACGAGGAGGCTG
>SLDY01000095.1 GCA_007125005.1 Natronohydrobacter sp. | reverse complement strand
GTCGGCGCGAACCAGACACTGCTGTTGCACAGCACCGAGTTCACGCCGCAAATCCGCAGCACGATTGCGATCGATGGTGGCTACTGGGTCGATCTCACAGTTGAACACGCCGAGACGCAATCCCCCGAGGTGATCCTGCGCCCGGTGGGTGGCCAGCCGCTCATCCTCGACACGGGAACCGATGCCGATGGCGCGTGGTCCGGCGCAGGCCAGATGACCCGCCCCGGACGCTGGGAGCTGGTGCTGAGTGATGGCGAGACCCGCGAAATCATGCAGTTCATCGTGCGGGAATGATGGTGGATGATTTTCTGAAAAAATGAAATATTTTTTTATAATATGAAAAAAGCGATGATCCGATTCTGCCGTCTTTTTTCAAATCATGAAAAAGTATTTCAGAACGGATAGAATCTCGGCAACCCATTGAAAAGGCGCATATAAACGCTGCGCCTCCTCGTTTTTGGCGGGTGTTGTCGCCTCACCGCGCGGCGGCCTGCTCTATCGCCGGACGGATGCGATTTTCCACCACTTGCCGCGTAATCGGCCCGGCAAAACGCAGCACAATCGTGCCATCGCCGGCCACAACATAGGTCTCCGGCACCCCGTAAAGGCCCCAATCAAGCCCCATCCGGCCCGTCGCATCCTGCCCGCTTCCGGCAAAGGGATTTCCCAATTCTTCAAGGAAATCAAGGGCTCGATCTGCCTGATCCCGATAATTCACCCCATATACTGGCAGCTCCTGCGCCAGTTCTTCCAGAAGCGGATGCTCGGCGCGGCAGGGCGCACACCATGAGGCCCAGTAATTCACCAATTTCACCTCGCCATCGCGCAGCGTGGCATCATCAAAGAGATCCAGATCCCCAAGCTGTGTAATCATCACCGAAGGCGCTTGCTGCCCTTCGCGCGCAGAGGGCAGGGAGTCGCGATCCTCTCTGAAATTACCCATGAAAAACAACGCTATAAGCGCCAGAAACAGCACTGGTGGCAGAAACATCAGTGGTCGGAATTTACCCATTGGCCTC
Organism: Natronohydrobacter sp.; assembly: GCA_007125005.1. GTDB lineage: Bacteria > Pseudomonadota > Alphaproteobacteria > Rhodobacterales > Rhodobacteraceae > Roseinatronobacter. The sequence continues at coordinate 5,348 of SLDY01000095.1, read as the reverse complement.
GCCTCGCCTCGTCTCGATCTCTTCCAGTTGCCGCCGCACCACCCGCCCGCGCAGCCAATACCATAGCGCCAAAAGTCCAATCAGCCCCAGCGAGGCGACATAGGCCAGTGACACTTCCAAAGCGTAGCTTCCAAGATCGGGCATCATGCCATCCGCTCCCGTGTGACCAGAGCCTTCATGCGGCGCGCACGGATTTCAGTACGGGTGCCTGCGAGCAAAAGCGCAACAAAAACAAGGCCAAAGCCGACCATACAGGTATAGAGTGGCGCCTTATACGCCCAATCCATGCGTGTACCGGGTGCCAGAGACAGCGACGCGCCCTGATGCAAGCCCTGATTCCAGAAGATCGCCGCATAGCGCGAAAGCACAGCAAATACCGAGCCCACGAGGCACAGGACGGCTGTCAGATCTGCCCCGGTATCGGGATCATCTATCGCCGCCCAAAGCGCGATATAGCCCAGATAAAACAGGAACAGGATCAGAAACGAGGTCAACCGCGGGTCCCATGCCCACCATGTCCCCCACATCGGCTGCCCCCAGACCGCGCCGGTGATCAGCCCGATCAGCGTCATCGTCAACCCGATCGGTGCCGCAGCCTTGGCAGCCAAAGCGCTGACATGGTGCCGCCGGATCAGCCAGACCAGCGATGCGACCAGCATCATCACCCAGATATTGATCGCCATCATCGCCGAAGGAACATGCAGGAAGATGATCTTCACTGTCGACCCCTGACGAAAATCATCGGAAGTAAAGAAAAACCCCCAAACCAGACCCACGGTCGTTACGATGACGGCAGCCCATGTCACAATGGGCAGGAGCCAGTCGGTTGTCCGCATGAATTTGAGCGGGTTTGCATATTCCCAGAAGGACGCCATATCCGTCACCTATCTCTCGCCTGCACTGTGCTCAAGCCTGCTTGAGCGCGGTTCACCGAAGGTTTATCCGCAGCACTAGGGCGGATGCAAAGGGCAATAATGCCACAGCCCCCGCCGTGATCCCTGCAAGCAGCGCAAGCGGTGTGCTTACGCTCAGTCCCTGTGCGCCGCGGCTCACCACCTCCGCCCCGAAGATCAGTGTCGGGATATAGAGCGGCAGCACCAGCAGCGAGAGCAGCAATCCGCCGCGTTTGAGCCCGACTGTCAGCGCCGCACCGAATGTGCCGATTACCGAAAGCGCAGGTGTGCCCAACGTCAGTGACAGGATCAGCCACAAATAGGCCTCGCTCGGCAGGAACAGCAAGAGCCCCATCACTGGTGAGATCAGCACCAATGGCAGCCCTGTCGTCAGCCAATGCGCGAGGGCCTTGATAGAGACCACGGCTTCCAGCGGCACCGGCGCTGTGGCCAGCAGATCCAAAGACCCATCCTCGAAATCAAGCGCGAAAATGCGGTCGAGCGAGAGCAGGCAGGCCAGCAGCGCCCCGACCCAGAGAATACCCGGCGCAATCAAAGCAAGCGTGGCAGGCGCAGGGCCTACGCCCAGTGGCACGAGCACAGCCAGAATCAGATAAAAGGCCAGCCCCAACCCGAAGCCCCCGCCTGCGCGCAGGGCAAGGCGCAAGTCGCGTGTAAGGAGCGAAATCACAGGAAAGCCTCGTCAAACGTGCCTGCGCCGATCTCCGGCAAACGGGCCTTATATGAAGCAAGATCGAGGATTTCCGCTTCAGGCAAACCAAGATCGATGTGGGTGGCAATCAACGCCATGCCACCTGCCTGAAGATGGCGGCGCACCACATCGCCAAAGAGCGCGACAGAGGCCGTATCGAGCGAAACCGTCGGCTCATCAAGCACCCAGAGGGGCCGCCCTGTCACCAGCAGCCGCGCAAGCCCCAGCCGCCGTTTCTGGCCGGCGGAGAGATTTTGCGCGGCGCGCCCTGCAAGCGCACGCAGGTTCATGCGATCCAGTGCCTCCTCAAAGCTGGATGTGCCATAGATCGCCGCCCAGAAGGCAAGATTTTCAGCAACGCTGAGCGTGGATTTTATGCCATCGGCATGGGCAGCATAGGCTATCGCCTCGGGCGGCAGATCGACCTGCCCTGCAAGCGCAGGCTGCAGCCCTGCAACAGTGCGCAGAAGTGTGGTCTTGCCGCAGCCATTGGGCCCGCGCAGCACCAGCGCCTGACCGGCCTCCAGCGAAAATGACACTCCCTCCAGCAAAGGCAGCCCACCGCGCGCACAGGAGAGATCAGTTACGCGCAATCCCATGACGATGCCCCTCGCCCTGTCTTCATCTTGCCAAAAATACTCAATAAAAACCTCAGCCAACTGGCAAGAGAGCGATGGCGACGCGCCGCGCCTCGGACAAAAGCACATTATAGGTTCGGCAGGCTGCAGCACTGTCCATGATCTCGACACCCACCCCGGCCGCCTCCAGCTGCGCGCGCAGATCAGCCGGGATATGCGCGATCTCCTGGCCGGTCCCGATAAAGAGCACGTCGACACGCCCTGCGAGCGCGCAGAGAGGCTCAGCATCATCGTAGCCGCCCCAGGATGTCACCTCTCCGGGAAGCACCAGCACGGGCGCAGTATGTGTTACGCCACCGATGCGAAAGAAATCCGGGCCATACCCCTCTATCGGTTGGGCCGCGCCGAAATCAATCTCGCTCAGGCGCATCTCAGCCCTCCTTCACGCCGAATTGCGTGCCTGCCGTATCGCCCGAATTCTTGGACCAGTCGCGTTTGACCCCAAGCCGCAAGAGCACGGCGGACGCCACGAAGACCGAGGAATAGGTGCCCACGATCACGCCCCAGATCATCGCAAAGACAAAGCCCCGGATCACATCGCCCCCCAGAACGAACAGAGCAATGAGCGCAAGGAGCGTTGTCAGCGAGGTCATGACTGTGCGCGACAGCGTGTCATTGATCGACAGATCCAGCACCTCCAGAAGCGGGCGCTTCTTGAACTTGATCAGGTTCTCGCGCACGCGGTCGAACACAACCACAGTGTCATTGAGCGAATAGCCAACGATCGTAAGGAGCGCTGCAATGATTGCCAGATCGAAGCGTATCTGCAAAACACTGAAAATACCTATGGTCAGGATAACGTCATGCACAAGCGCTGCCACAGCGCCGACAGAGAACTGCCATTCAAACCTGAGCCAGATATAGAAGAGCACTGCCGCCAGCGCGAGCACGACTGAGATGACGGCAGCCCGGATCAGTTCTCCCGAGACTTTCGGGCCGACAGATTCGACCGCTGCAAATGTGAGCGTTGGATCGACTTGAACCAGCGCTTCGCGAACAGCGTTTATCTGTTCTGGTGTGATCGCCTCGACCCCTTCCTGCGCCTGTATGCGGATCATGGCAACATTGCGATCCGGGCCAAAAGCTGGATCAAAGACTTCCGTGATCGCGATATCGCCTTTTCCCAGCGGAGCAATCGCTGCACGATAAGCACCGATATCAACCGGGGCCTGAGCTTCCGTGCGGATCGAGGTGCCGCCTCGGAAGTCGATCCCGAAATTCAGCCCCATCGTGAAGAAGGCCACAATCGAGAGCACCATTGCCACCGCAGAGGCCCCGAATGTGATCCGCGAATGCTTGAAGAACTTGATTGAGGTATCTTGTGGAACCAGTTTGAGACGCATCGCCAACCCCCTCAGATCGCGAGTGTTTTCGGGCGCTTGCGCTCGAAATACATGACCATCATCAGCCGCGTGACCAGAAGCGCGGTAAATACCGAGGTCAGGATCCCGAGCCCGAGCGTGACAGCAAACCCGCGCACCGGGCCAGATCCCATCGCAAATAGGATCACGGCTGTAATGAATGTGGTGATATTGGCGTCGAGAATAGCCGACAGGGCTTTTTCATAGCCGAGCTCGATTGCCCGCGCCGGGCCTTTGGCAGTTCGCATCTCTTCGCGTATTCGCTCGAAGATCAGCACAGTCGCATCGACGGCCATGCCAATGGTGAGCACGATCCCTGCGATCCCCGGCAGCGTGAGCGTGGCACCGATCAGCGACAGGAGTGCAAAAATCATCGAGACATTGAGCAACAGCGCGATATTGGCGATGATCCCGAAAACACCGTAACTCGCCAGCATGAAGCCCAGCACCGCGATCATCGCCACGATGGCTGCAATGCGGCCTGCATCGATGCTGTCTTGCCCCAGTTCTGGCCCCACTGTGCGCTCTTCAAGGAAATCCATTTCAGCCGGCAGGGCACCCGCGCGCAGAAGCACGGCAAGGCGAGAGGTTTCCTCAACAGTGAACCGCCCGGTAATGATGCCTGAGCCACCCGGAATATGGCTCTGGATGACCGGCGCCGAGACAACCTCGCCATCAAGGACGATTGCGAACGGGTTGCCGATGTTTTCTGCCGTATAGAGGCCAAAGGCGCGGCCACCAGCCGGGTTGAAGCGGAAATTCACAGCCGGACGGCTGTTCTGATCCATGCCCGGCTGGGCATCGACAAGTTGCTCGCCGGTCACAACCGGGGTCTGTTCGAGAATGTAATACGTGCCGGGTTCATCCATGGACGGATAGATCACCTGCCGAGGACCGGGAACCTCATCGGGGTTGGAGGTGACATTGACCACCGGGTGGAAGGTCAACCGGGCCGTGGTGCCGATCAGGGCCTTGAGCTCTTCGGCGGAGCCAATGCCGGGCACCTGGATCAGGATACGATCTGCCCCCTGCCGCTGGATCGTGGGCTCGCGCGTCCCGGCCTCATCTACACGGCGGCGAATGATTTCCAGCGACAGACGCATGGTGCGCTCATCAGTGGCTTGCCGTTCGGCTTCGGAGAGCGTCACAACGATCTCCTCGCCATCAACACGCACATCCAGATCGCGGGCCTGCCCGAAACCAGTCATGCCCTGCGTGGGCTGGGCCAGTTCGCGCACGAAGCCGGCCGCCTGATCTGTCAACTCGGAATTCGCGATGCGCACGCGCAACTCGCCTGCATCTTCAGAAGGCATACGCCGCACGGCACCCAATGTGGCGCGCTCTGCGGCAAGACGGTCGCGCACCGAGGGCCACATGCCATCGATCCGGTCAGCATAGACATCCGCGACGCGCACTTCCGCCAGCAGATGCGCGCCCCCGCGCAGATCAAGCCCCAGATTGACGAGGAAGGCGGGAAGAAACGCGGGCCAGCCTGCCTTGTCGGCCTCCAGCGTGGCACTGCGCTCACCTGCCTCCAGAAGGGCCACTGCATCATTATGCCGCTCAACGCGGTCATAAAACAGGTTTGGCATCGCAAAGAGCAGCGCCAGCGCGCAGGTTCCCCAGATCAGGATGCGTTTCCACATCGGTATTTGCAGCATCAGCCCAAGGCCCCCGGTTAACTCGTCAGTTCTTCGCTAATGGCACACGCCGCGCCGGCACAGGGCTGGCGGGGTGCGGGTGG
>SLDY01000128.1 GCA_007125005.1 Natronohydrobacter sp. | reverse complement strand
GCGCGGATGATCGTGTTAAGATCGCGCTGGTCGCCGCTTGCCTGCATCTCGCGGGCGCGGGCGTTGATCTTGTCATCGACATCGGTGAAATTGCGCACATAGGTCACATGATCGGCGCCATAGACATGGCGCATCAGCCGATACAGCACATCGAACACCACCACGGGCCGCGCATTGCCCAGATGCGCGCGGTCATAGACTGTGGGGCCGCAGACATACATGCGCACATTCTTGGGGTCGAGCGGCGCGAACGCCTCTTTCTGGCGAGTGCGGGAATTGTGCAGGCGGATCTTGGTCATGCGGTCCTCTCAGACGAAGGCCCGACGGGAAGCTGACATGAGAGATGACATGAAACCGCCCGCCGAATTCCTCAGCGGCAAATGCAGCAGCAAATGATGCAGGTCAAGCAAGTCATGGTTCAGACCCTAGCGCCAAGCGTAGCCCGCGCCAAGCCCGAAACGAAAAAGCCCGCGCCTCAGGGAGAAAAGGCGCGGGCCGGAAGGACTGCCGCGTTGCAGGAGGGGCAACGCGGCAGCGAAGACATGGCTCAGGCGTCGGCAGCCTTGCCGCGCAGAAGCGACTGGACCACATAGACGAGGATCGCAAAGCCCACGGCTCCGGCAGCAAAGACGCCCAGGAGCACGAGCCAGTCGATCGGACCGCCGATATCTGCAAAGCCGGAATTGGTCATGATCATCACGAACCAGACTGCCGCGATCCCACCAATGGGCATGGAGAGCTGCGCGAGCAGGAACTTGCGCATCGACATCGAACGGTCGCGGATCAGCACATAGAGCCACGCCAGAGTAATGAGGGCCGCGGCCCCCACCATCGTCCAGAAGAGCCCGCGCCCGAACATTTCCTCGAACACGGCCAGAATTGTCATGAAGCTGAATTCTTCCATTCTTTCATCCTTTCGCTGGGCCGATCTTCATCTTGCCCGAAATACTCGCGGGGGTCCGGGGGCAGCCAGCCCCCGGCGCTCTCGATCAGGCGCGGCCGCGCAGCATGGCATTATAGGTGGCTTTCAGCGCGACTTCCTTCATCAGCCAGGAAATCCACAACTCTTCTAGCGGTGCGATCACGCCGGGGAAGGACGGTGTCAGGTTGTCCTGATAGTCGAACTCCACCAGCATCGCGCGTCCGATCCGCGTGATCAGCGGGCAGGAGGTATAGCCATCATAGATGCGCGTGCCTTCGCGGCCTGCGATCTCTGCCACCAGATGATCCTCTACCACGGGGATATGGAATTTCACGCTGGCCGCAGTCTTGCCCTTGGGCACGCCATTGATATCACCGATACCGAATACATTGGGATAGCGCGCGTGGCGAAGCGTCTGCATATCCACCTCGATCCAGCCCTGACCAACCCAGCGATCTTCCCATGCAAGGCCCGAATCACGGATCACCTGAGGGGCGCGCTGGGGCGGGACGATGTTGATGAAATCCCATTTGTCAGTCACTTCGCCATCGGGCGTGGTATAGGTCGCAGTCTTGGCACCCAGATCAATGCCCTTCAGGACATACTGGTAGCGATAGGTGATGTCGCGCTCATCCATGATCTGGCGGACGCGGTGATGGATCACCGGCACCCCAAAGAGGTTTTGCGCCTGCGCGTTATAGATGAATTCGCATTTGCTGCGATTGCCCTTGGTGGTGGCGATATCCTCGCCAAGGAAGCAGATCTTCACCGGGGCTCCGGCGCATTTCATCTCGGTCGCGGGACGGCCGAACATACCAACGCCGCCTTCATCGGTGAATTTGTCCAGCGCGCGCCAGCTGGTTTCGGCCAGTTCGGGGCTCGCATAATGCGCAGAGATGCCGTTTTGCGGGCCGACCATCGACAGGTCGAAGCCTTCGATCGCATCCCAGTCCAGGGTCAGGCCGGTCGAGACGATCAGGTAATCATATTCGATCCGCTGCCCGCCTGTGGTGGTGACACGATTGGACTCCGGGTCCAGTTCGGCGGCGTATTCATTGATGAAGGTGATACCGCGTGGCAGCCACTGCTCGGTCGAGGAGATCGCGTAATTCGCATTACGCAGCCCCGAGGCGATCAGAGTGAAGCCCGGCTGATACCAATGCTGCGCGCGCCCGTCGAGAACAGTGATCTGTGCGCCGTCGAGCCTGCTGGCGAGCCGATTGGCAATTGCCGCGCCACCGGCCCCTGCCCCGAGGATCAGGATGCGCGCATTGGTGCGCTGCTGTGCAGTGGCGCGCGTTCCTGCCCCGACGGCCAGAGCAGCGCTACCAGCCGCAGCAATGCTCATGAACCCCCTGCGATTGGTGGTGAGTTTTTCAAAATCGGTCATGAACGCTCCCCCGCGATACGGTATACATATGCCTACAATCACGAATAAACATATTTGCATCTTTGATCTACATCAAATCATCGATCACATCATGTTGCGACAATTTGGCTCAGTTCCGCGGCGTGAACCTTGATACGGATCAATGCGGCCTTGTGGCTGAACATGGATATTTCACATCACCGGGAAACAATTTGGGATCGCTGCGTGCGATGTGAGGAGTTTGGCTTATGCGATTGACAACACGCACCAATCTGGCGCTACGCACCTTGATGTTCTGTGCGGTCAACAAGGATGTGCTCGTACGCAAGCAAGATGCTGCGGCAGCTGTAAATGCCTCGGAAAACCATCTTGCGCAGGTTATCAACAAGCTTGGGCAGGAAGGCTTCATCACCACATTGCGGGGGCGGCATGGCGGATTTCATCTGGCACGCAATCCAAGCAGCATAAGCGTTGGCGAGGTGTTCCGCGCATTCGAATCGGATTTGCCCTTTATCGAATGCTTCTCCGACAACAATACTTGCCCGCTCAAGGACCATTGCATCATGCGCCCACATTTGTCGCGCGCGGTGGAGGCCTTTTACAGCGCACTCGACGAGCTTTATCTGTCGGAACTTGTTGCATGTAATGCGGGGCTCGAGGCTTTGCTGAGCATAGAAGCCACCCGGCCTTCAGTCAGTTGTCGGCCGAATATTCCGACCAATATGGGCGCTGATGCCCGGTCAGAGGTCATAGCCTGACGGATAGCTCCGCCACTTTCGGACAAGTCGTGAAAAATACCAAAGGCCTGACTGCGGACTGGATGTCACGCGGCGCGATCTGACCGTTATGCCCGCGATGCCCCAGGGTCAGACCGCAGCCTGTGCTGCGCCAATGAAAGCCGTCATGCGCGCAGGGTCTTTTTCACCCGGCGCACTTTCGACGCCGGAGGCAACATCAACCTGTCGCGCACCCGTCAGACGGATCGCCTCTGCCACGTTTTCTGGGGTAAGCCCACCTGCGAGCAGCCAAGGGCGCGCCCAATCCCGACCCGCAATCAGGCGCCAATCGAAGCGCAGCCCGTTGCCTCCCGGCAGAACAGCCGATTTCGGCGCTTTGGCATCGACAAGAATCAGATCCGCAACAGCCTCATATGTCTCCAATGCATGCAGATCATCTGCATCAGCAATACCCACTACCTTGATTACGGGCAGACCATAGCGCGCCTTGATCTCTTCAACCCGCGCAACTGGCTCATGGCCGTGAAGCTGGAGCATGTCGAGCGGCACGGTGGCCGTGATGCTGTCGAGAAGTTCATCGGACGCATCCACCACCAGCCCAACTTTCGCTACGCCCTCTGGCACATCAAGCGCCAAGCTGCGTGCGGCTTGCGGTGTAAGCGCACGCGGTGAGGGCGGAAAGAAATTGAACCCCAGATAGCGCGCGCCCGCCCTGACGGCATCAGACACCCCTGCGGCGCTGGTGACACCGCAAATCTTCACATGAATGCTGTTGGACATCCGATCAGGTCACTTGGCCTCGACCAGTGCCAACACATCATCTTTGTGCATCTGTGGGGCGACCTTCTTGGCACGGTTCAATTCAGCGCGCATCGCCTCTTTCTCGCGGCGCAATTGCGCGGCTTCCGCGCGATAGCCATGCTCGCGGAACCACTCCCAGACAAAGCCCAGAAGCAGACCTGCGCCGATTGAAAGCCCAAGGATCAGGAACAAGGGCAGCGTGATGCTTAAATTGAAGCCGAACAGGGATGCCAGCGTATCGGGCAGCAATTTCACTTCGATGATTGCGCGATTGGCCAAGGCCACCGTGACAAATACCAATGCGACAAGCGCCGCGAATCCATAGCGCAGATAAGCCATCATAAGGCTCTAGCCCTCCAAGCCGTTCAACCGGTCGCGCAGTAGCTTTCCGGTCTTGAAAAATGGAACGGCCTTGGCTTCAACCTCCACACTTTCGCCTGTACGCGGATTGCGGCCCAAGCGTGCGTCGCGCTTCTTGACCGAGAATGCGCCAAACCCACGCAATTCCACACGCTCGCCGCGAGCAAGTGCTTCGGTGATCTCGCCAAAGACCGTGTTCACGATCCGCTCTACGTCCCGTTGGTAGAGATGCGGATTCTCATCTGCAATAATCTGAATCAGTTCAGAGCGGATCATAGCTGGTTACCCCCCAGAATTTGCGGCCATCCTTTACGGATGTGCTCTCATTGAATGTGACTATAGGCTCAAATTATCCGTGACGAAACAGAGAAATGGCGCGGCACAGACTTGCAGCACGCGGGGCAGCGCCATTTCACAAAAAACCCCGGCTAATGCCGGGGTTTTCTGAATTGCTTCTGCACGCCGAGAAAGATCAGTTACGATCCTTGAGCGCTGCGCCCAGAATATCGCCAAGCGATGCTCCGGCATCAGACGAGCCATACTGCTCGACTGCTTCTTTCTCTTCGGCGATCTCGCGTGCCTTGATCGAAAGGCCGAGACGACGGGTCTTGCTGTCCACGGATGTGACGCGTGCATCGACCTTGTCACCCACCTGGAACCGCTCAGGGCGCTGGTCAGCGCGGTCACGAGCAAGATCCGAGCGACGGATGAAGCTCTTCATGCCGTTATACTCGACCTCGATCCCGCCTTCCTCGATCGCTGTGACTTCGCAGGTGACGATCGAACCACGCTTCACGCCTTCAACAGCATCAGAGAAATTGTCGTTTTCGAGGGCTTTGATCGACAGCGAGATACGCTCACGCTCGACATCGACTTCCGAGACCACTGCATTGACCATATCGCCCTTGCGGTAATCCTGAATCGCATCTTCGCCGCGCTGATCCCAGCTTATGTCGGAGAGGTGAACCATCCCGTCGATATCGCCCTCAAGGCCAACGAACAGACCGAACTCGGTGATGTTCTTGATCTCGCCTTCGATCTGGCTGCCAACAGGGTGCGTTTCGGCAAAGACTTCCCACGGATTGCGCTGAGTCTGCTTGAGGCCCAGAGACACGCGGCGCTTTGCACCATCAATCTCGAGCACCATGACATCAACCTCTTGCGAGGTGGAGACGATCTTGCCGGGGTGCACGTTCTTCTTGGTCCAGCTCATTTCCGAGACATGGACCAGACCTTCGACACCAGCTTCCAGCTCCACGAATGCGCCGTAATCGGTGATGTTGGTCACACGGCCCTTGTGGACAGAACCCAGAGGGTACTGGATTTCGACTGAATCCCAAGGATCGGCCTGAAGCTGCTTGATGCCAAGCGAGATGCGGTGTGTGTCTTTGTTGATCTTGATGACCTGAACCTTGAGCGTCTCGCCGATATTCACCACCTCGGAAGGGTGGTTGACGCGGCGCCACGCCATGTCGGTGACGTGCAGAAGCCCGTCCACACCGCCCAGATCCACGAAGGCACCGTATTCGGTGATGTTCTTGACCACACCATCCACAACCTGACCTTCGGCCAGTTTCGCGATGACCTCGGCACGCTGCTCGGCGCGGCTCTCTTCGAGGATCGCGCGGCGTGAGACCACGATATTGCCGCGGCGACGGTCCATTTTCAGGATCTGGAAGGGCTGCTTGAGACCCATCAGCGGGCCTGCATCGCGCACGGGGCGCACATCGACCTGAGAGCCGGGCAGAAAGGCCACAGCACCGCCCAGATCGACTGTGAAGCCACCCTTGACGCGGCCAAAGATCGCGCCTTCGACACGGTCTTCGCTGGCATAGGCTTTTTCCAGACGATCCCATGCAGCCTCGCGGCGGGCCTTTTCGCGGCTGACGACGGCTTCACCGCGGGCATTCTCGACGCGCTCGAGATAGACCTCGACCTCATCACCGATTGCGACCTGCGGTGCTTCGCCGGGATTTGCGAATTCCTTGAGATCGACGCGGCCTTCCATCTTGTAGCCGACATCGATAATGGCCTGGCCTGCCTCAATGGCGATGACCTTGCCGGTAACGACGGAGCCCTCATCGGGGGTATCCATCTCGAGGCTCTCGTTCAGCAGGGCCTCGAATTCTTCCATGGTTGCTTTAGCGCACATTCAGTTCTGGTTCCTTTTGCATCATGTTTCTGGCCAGACGGTTGCCTCCGCCGGTCTTT
>SLDY01000105.1 GCA_007125005.1 Natronohydrobacter sp. | reverse complement strand
CGGGCAGGGGTATCATGGATGGGTCGCATCCGAGATTTGCTTGACGAATGAGTATTTATGGCAAGATGAAGCCACAGCGATGCGCGTGGGTCTGGTTGAAGGCTGCATTCCATGTTGATTTCTTTGCAGGCGCGCGCTACGTGCATGCTGCTCTTGTATGAGCACAAGTCTCCGCAACCTTGTCAAAACGGAAACATATCCATGACCCGCACCTATCTGCCCGGCATTCTTGCCATGGCGGCCATTGTCGTCGCCTCGAATATCCTCGTTCAATTCCTGTTCGGAAACTGGCTGACCTGGGGGGCCTTCACCTATCCGCTGGCCTTTCTCGTCAATGACGTGATGAACCGTGTCTATGGCCCGGCAGCCGCGCGCCGCGTGGTCTGGGTCGGGTTTGCAGTGGGGGTCGGCTGCTCGCTGATCGGCACGCAGATCATGGGCGAATTCGGCCCGCTGGTGACACTTCGCATCGCGCTCGGCTCGGGCATCGCCTTCCTGACGGCACAGATGCTCAATGTTTTTGTCTTCGACCGCCTGCGCGAAGGGCGCTGGTGGCGCGCGCCGCTGGGCTCGACCCTGATCGGCTCTGCAGTCGATACTGCCTTATTTTTCAGCATTGCCTTTTCGGCGACGCTCAGCTTCATTGAGCCTGCAAATGATGTGTCCTGGGCCGGTGAAATCCTGCCGATGCTTGGATTTGGGCCGGAAATGCCGCTCTGGGTGAGCCTTGCGGTGGCCGATTGGGGCGTCAAGCTTGCTCTGGCGCTTCTTGCGCTTGTGCCCTTCCGGTTGCTCGTGGTGAAATTAACGCAACCTGTCGCATAAAAACTTTTGACAAACACAAAATCTGTGCCACCATCCCTTTATCAGAAACTTAATGAAAGGAGGTGGTCCAGTGTCTAGAGTGATGTTGGAGAGAGGTGTCAAAACAGTCAGAAAGGGCAGAACCTGACGGCAGCCCGGATGGGAAACCTGATCTGATTGGGCCATTGCTCTAATTGGCTCCATCTCCTGAAGCTCGCTTAGGGCCGTCTTGAATCAAGGCGGCCCTTTCGATTACCCGGATCAAGGCAGTCATGCACATCAACGACCAGATCACCTTACAGGATTGGGAAATGACAGAAAGCTTCAGCCGCGCCTCAGGGCCGGGGGGGCAGAATGTCAACAAGGTTGCGACCGCTGTGGAGTTGCGTTTCGAAGCCGAGCGCAGCCCCAACCTTCCTGCCCCTGTCAAGGCGCGGCTGAAGAGGCTGGCTGGGCGGCGCTGGACACAGGATGGCGCGCTGATCCTGCGCGTGGAGGACACCCGCAGTCAGGCGCGCAACCGCGAAATCGCCCGCGCACGGCTGGCAGAGTTGATTCTGCAAGCCTGCAAGCGACCCAAGCCGCGCATTGCGACCCGACCAACACTGGCAAGCAAGCGCCGACGGCTTGAAGGAAAGGCACATCGCGCCGGTGTGAAGGCAATGCGCGCCGTCCCGCGCCCGGAATGAAAACCCGGCCTTTTTTCTGAGAATTGATGAACTATCCTGTCAAATATCTTTTACCAAACCGTGGCAGGCGGGATAAAAAGGACTCGAGCAGATGAATATCCGCACAATGCCCAATGAGATGCTGAATCAGGTCATGGAGTTCATGCGCCCCGCCTTCGTGCAGGCGGCAGCATTGTGTTTGCGTAATGGAACATCGGGGCGCGAGGTGTTGCTGATCCAGAGCCTCCAGCGCAAGCACTGGATCATCCCGAAGGGCTGGCCGATGAAGAACCGCACGCTTGCCGAGGCCGCGGAAATCGAGGCCTGGGAAGAGGCGGGCGTACGCGGGCGGATCCATCCTGAACCTGTCGGGGCCTTTACCTACACGAAGATCAAGAAAAGCGGGTTGCCTGTGCAATGCCGCCCGCAAATCTTCAGGCTCGATGTCAGTGCGTGCCACGACAAATATCCCGAAGCCGGAAGACGCACGCGCAAATGGGTCAGCCTGTCCGAGGCCGCGCGGAAAGTGCATAACCCGCAGCTTGCGGACTTTCTGCGAAATCTGTGACAGCCCGGTGACGATCGCCCGTCACGTTACAATGCGCCAGATCATTGTTGTCAGCAGCCTGCTCTGCTAATAGCGCCGCTGTCACATGACTGCCACAGGAGCGCGCGCGCGTGTCATATCAAGCCGAAAAATCCTGGAAGACGCTGAACAAGGACCTCGAGCGCATTACGGCGCTTGAACAGGCTATGGCCTATACCGCGCGCCCGCTCGTGGCGCCGGGGATCGCGCTTGCCTTCATGGCGCTGACCGGCCTGATCACGGCGGTGCTGATCGGGTTCGATCCGCTGGGGCTGATCGTCGTCGCAGCCGCGATCATCGGGGCCTATATGGCCATCAATATCGGTGCCAATGATGTTGCCAATAACATGGGCCCTGCCGTGGGCGCGCGGGCACTCACCATCGGAACAGCGCTGATCATCGCGGCCATCTGCGAGACCGCAGGGGCGCTGATTGCAGGCGGCGATGTGGTCGGCACGGTCTCACGCGGGATCATCGCGCCCGAGTCCGTGGCCGAGACGCAGGTTTTCATCTGGGCGATGATGGCGGCCCTGTTGGCCGGTGCGCTCTGGGTCAATCTCGCGACATGGATCGGTGCACCAGTCTCGACCACGCATTCCATTGTTGGCGGGGTGATGGGCGCTGGGATCGCTGCTGCAGGATTTGCGGCAGTGAACTGGCCGATGATGGGCCGGATCGCTGCAAGCTGGGTAATCTCGCCAGTTCTGGGTGGCATCTTCGCGGCTTTCTTCCTCGCCATCATCAAGTCACGCATCATCTACCGCCCCAACATGATCGAGGCCGCGCGCTTCTGGGTGCCGATCCTGATCGGCATCATGGGCGGCTGCTTCACCACCTATCTCGCACTCAAGGGGCTCGACAAGGTCTACAAGATCAGCTTCGGGAACGCCCTGTTGCTAGGGCTTGCGGTTGGGGTGGCGCTCACCTTTCTCATGCGCCCCGTGATCCGCCGCCAGAGCGAAGGGATGGAAAACCGCAAGAAATCGCTGAAGCTGCTGTTCAACATCCCGCTGATCTTCTCTGCAGCACTTCTGTCCTTTGCGCATGGCGCCAATGACGTGGCCAATGCAATTGGCCCGGTGGCGGCCATCGTGCATGCAGTGCAGGATGGCGGAGCGTCGGACCGCGTGGGCATCCCGCTCTGGGTTATGCTGATCGGGGGCGTGGGCCTTTCTGTCGGGCTGCTTCTGTTTGGCCCGAAGCTCATCAATATCGTCGGCAGCGAAATCACGCGGCTCAACGCGATGCGCGCCTATTGCGTGGCATTGGCCGCCGCGATCACTGTAATCTTTGCCTCATGGCTCGGGCTGCCCGTAAGCTCCACGCATATCGCGATCGGTGCGATCTTCGGCGTGGGCTTCTTTCGTGAATGGTATCACGAGCGCGTCCTGAAAGAGAACCGTACCGACACCTCCAGCCCCGTTGAGGTTCGCAAGCGCAAGAAGGTGGTGCGGCGCGCGCATTTTGTTACCATCCTTGCTGCATGGGTGGTTACTGTTCCATCCGCGGCGCTGCTGTCAGCTTTGCTTTTCTATCTGATGAACCTTATCGCAATTTGACCAGAAGAGGGCGCAGTATCCCCGGAATTCATGGGGATACTGCGCTTTCTTGTACTATTGCGCTTAGTAAGGCTTTTCATCTTCTATTGCCTGCGCGGCCAATCACGCCCGCTGTCATCCCTGAACGCCCGCTCAGAAACGCAACTCCGGTGCCAGCTCTGCCAGCTCCGCCGCGACACCATCTTCAAGCGGTGGCGGCGCGCTTTTGAGGATGAATCCCAGCGTCAGATACATGCCGGTCGTCGCCATCAGATCAAGCACACCATGCCGCCCGACCAGCGCCTCCAGTTTTGCCATCAGAGGCGCAGATAGCTGTGTCTCGTCCACCAGCGCGTCAACACCCGCCGCCAGAAGGGCGGCTTCCTCATCCATCCCGGCACGCGGCCCACGCATGGACGCGATCTGCTTCTTGGAAAGCCCCACCTTGAGCCCCCGCAACACATGCTGATCCCACTCATAGGCGCAGCCAAGCCTATGTGCGAGCCGCAAGATCACGATCTCGGCCCGGACCTTCCCCAATGCAGTATCTTTCACGATATGTTCACGCAGTTCCGACCACGCGCGCAGCAAGGCAGGATGATGCGCCATTAACCTGTAAACGTTTAACTGTCCGGCAAAGCCGCCACGCATCTCGAGGATCTCTTTGGGCCAATCGGCATCGCTGATTGGTGTGAAAGGAGCGTTCATGCCGCCAAAGCAGCGTTCACTGCCCCATCCAGTCGCTCAACGATATCGTACACATCATCCTTGCTTACGATGAATGGCGGCGCGAGCAGCACATGATCCCCGCGCACCCCATCAATCGTGCCGCCCATCGGATAAACCATCACCCCGCGCGCCATCGCCTCGGCCTTTATCCTTGCATTGAGCTTGCGCGCAGGATCAAAAGGCGCCTTGCTCTCGCGATCCCCCACAAGCTCAATGGCCTGAAACAGGCCACGCCCGCGAATATCGCCTATATGAGGGTTCTGGCCGAACGCCGCTTGCAAGGCATCGCACAGATGACCGCCCATTACCTGCACATTCTCCAGCAGATTATCGCGCCTGATCACCTGCTGCACTGCAAGCCCTGCCGCAGCCGCCATGGGATGCCCCATATATGTATGGCCGTGCTGGAAAAACCCGGTGCCATTGGCAAAGGCATCATAGATCTTCTGGCTGAGCAGCGTTGCACCGATGGGCTGATAGCCACCGCCCAACCCCTTGGCGATCGTCAGAAGATCCGGCGCGATCCCGTCCTGCTCGCAGGCATAGAGGCTGCCCGTGCGCCCCATGCCGCACATCACCTCATCAAGGATGAGTAGCACACCGTAACGGTCGCAGATCTCGCGGATGCGCTTGAAGTAATCAGCCACTGGTGGCACTGCCCCGGCGGTTGCCCCAACCACAGGCTCGGCTACGAAAGCGGCCACTGTTTCGGGCCCAAGCTCAAGGATCTTCGCCTCCAGTTCACCGGCGGCGCGTGCAGCATAATCGGTATCGCTCTCTTCCGGCATCTGCTCGCGATAGGCAAAACAGGGCGCAATATGATGCGCCTGCATCAGCAGCGGGCGGAATTGCGCACGGCGCCATTCATTTCCGCCGGTCGCCAGCGCTCCCAATGTATTGCCGTGATAGCTCTGTCGACGCGCGATGATATGGCGGCGTTCGGGCTGACCGGTCTCGGTAAAGTATTGCCGCGCCATCTTCAGTGCGGCTTCTACTGCCTCGGACCCCCCCGAGACGAGATAAACATGGCTCAAGCCTTCCGGTGCATCCCCTATCAGCATCTCTGCGAGTTCTTCAGCCACATCGGTCGTGAAAAACCCGGTATGCGCATAGGCGAGCTTGTCAAGCTGGGCATGCAGCGCTTCGAGAACTGCAGGATGCGCGTGACCGAGGCAGGACACTGCGGCACCGCCGGAGGCATCGATATAGCTTTTGCCCTCGCTATCGGTAAAACGAATGCCCGAAGCCGCGACAGCGCGGCGCGGTGGCGTGTGGATGGAGCGGTGCAGAAGTCGGGTCATGTCGAGCCTTTCTGTGTTTTCGGAAGATATGTGTTGCGTGCCGCGAGCTGGCGGTCGAGCCCTTCAAGCCGGACAAGCATGGCCGGATCCTCTGCGCGCGCAACCAGCGCGGCAAGGCAATCGGCAATCGCAAAGGCCGGCGTCATTGCATGAAGAAAGGATGCGCTTTCGGTCGGCGCGATCAGCACGCAACCTTGCTGCGTGGCCAGCGGGGACATCGGCGAATCCGTCACCGCTACAATTCTAAGCCCATCGGCCTGTGCCTGCAAAGTCGCTTCCACGACAGCGCGAGTATAAGGCGCCACACCACACACAAACAGCACATCCCCCGGCACTGCATGAGTTAAAACATCCAGCCCGACCGCACCGCTACCGTCCAGCAATTGCACCCGATCCGTGATGAGCGACAAGGCGTAATGAAAATGCCATGCAATCGGGTAACTGGAACGCTGGCCCAGACAATAGATGCGGCGGGCCATCGCGATTTGAGCCGCTGCTTTGGCGAGGACAGCAAGATTGTCAGCGCTCTGCAGATGCAAGATCTGATCAGCGCTTGCTGTAAGGAGCGCCTGTGCTGCAGCCTCATGCGAATTGGCGTCCAGCGGGCGCCTGCGCCTTGCAGTGGCAGCGAGACCCTGCCCGTCGCGACGCAAGACCTCCGCATGTTGAGCGCGAAGCGCGTCATACCCGTCATATCCCAAAGCCTTGGCAAGGCGGGTCATTGTTGCAGGCTGCACGCCAGCACGCCGCGCCTGATCACGCATCGACAGCAGCGCAACATCTTGTGGATGGTCAGCAATCCAGCGCGCCGCGACCTGCAATTGCTCCGGCAGGGTGGCGAATCGGGTGGCAAGTGACTGGGCAAACGAAACCATCATGGGGGCCCAGATACCACACAGTGAACATTTTGCAACAAATGTTTCACTACATACTTCTAATGTTTCAAAATCGAGCGCGAACACGCGCCACCGCTACAGGGTGTAAAGGTAAGCCAATCAATGTCAGGGAGTTTACAGTGCCGGAAAAACCGCTGGCCGAAATCATCCGGCCAGCGCAGAGGCGCAATGCTTCAGATAGCGTAGCGCAGGACCGCGGCCAGTTCGGCCTCTTGCGGGATATCTGCGCGGCGCACCGCCAGAACCTTGCCACCATTTGCTATTACACGGCCCGCAATTTCATCGATCACACCATAGCTGACTGCACTCGACTTGTCGTCGAATGTGATCTCGCCGGTTTCGTCATCCACCAGCCCCGGGACGACCGAGTCCATATCGACCAGCAGCGTATCGACCGCACCGAAGGTTGCCGCGCGGGCCGTCCGGGCGACTTGCGTTGTGGCGCGACCCTCATTCTCACGCGCTGCATAAAGACCCGCGAAATCCGCAACAGCCTTGGCGTTGATCTCGTCCATGATCTTGCGCGCTTGCTCGCCCAGCTCATGTGCAGGCACGCGCACGGGGCTTGTGGTGATCGCAGACTCTGTCAGATGCGGATAAGTGTTGATCGAACGATACATCGACAGAAGCGGATCAGTTGCTGCCAGAATCAGCGGCTCATGCCGACCTGCAAGAAGCCCGCGGAGCGCGGCGTCAATCTGACGGCAGAACTGGCGCAGATGGTGTTTCTGTCCTTCTGCCCCACCCAGACGGCCTGAATAGCTGCGCGAATTGACATTCGCCGTGCCCGCAACCGAGGCAGCATCTTTGGGCAGATTCGGCACGCGGATCTCCTGAGCGGGCTGGTCGCCCAGAAGCTCGATCACTCGCAATTCGTTCTCTGCCAATGCCAGCACGAAAGCATGTTGCGGCATCGAGACCGCGCGCAGCAGCGGCTTGATATGGAAACGATCAGAAACCTGAACTGTCTCTGTCAGGTGATTTGGCAAACGGTAACTGCGCAGCGAGTCGGGCGTCACGAAAATTGCAAGGGAATTGGCCTGCACGCGCCAGAAATCATCGTCATCCATCAGATCATGAAGCTGTTCCTCAATCGGCCAGATCGTGCGCTTGGCGACCCCCACCTCTTCAAGCTGCGCCACGGCATCCTGCGTAAGCTGCTTCAGTCTTGTGCGGGCGGCATCAATATGTTGCGTCTCTGGCGTGGTCTGCAAGTAAAGGCTGATCAGGGCCTCACCGCGCTGGCTGACAAGCTGACCAATCTCGGGCTGAGTGGGGATATCGACATATAACATGGGCTAACTGCTCCTATGGGAAAACTGCCCTGCCTTGCCATGTTCTGAGACACACCGCAAGCACAGCAGCACGTGTGTTAGTTGGACGAAAGAATCTTGTATTTGTGCCAATTTCACAGCTTCGTGACGGTTGCAGGCCCCATAAGCCCTTCCTATATAGCGGCCAATACAACCCCCATCGGGGCATTTCAGAAGAACGGATGGGCCGGGGCCTGAAAGGACCAGCCCCTCTGCTACATCGCTTGAGAGAGGATGCTTGACCATGCCTAAAGTCATCGGGATCGACCTTGGCACCACCAATTCCTGCGTCGCCATCATGGATGGCAGCCAGCCGCGGGTGATCGAAAATTCCGAAGGTGCCCGCACCACACCGTCGATTGTCGCATTTACTGAAAACGAACGCCTTGTGGGCCAGCCAGCCAAGCGCCAGGCTGTGACCAACCCCTCAAACACAATCTTCGCTGTAAAGCGCCTGATCGGCCGCCGCTTGACCGATGCCGAGGTCGAGAAGGACAAGAAACTCGTCCCTTATTCCATCATCGATGGTGGCAATGGCGATGCATGGGTCGAGTCGCGCGGCGAGAAATACAGCCCCAGCCAGATCTCCGCCTTCATCCTGCAAAAGATGAAGGAAACCGCCGAAAGCTACCTTGGCGAGAAGGTCACACAGGCTGTGATCACCGTCCCGGCCTATTTCAACGATGCCCAGCGTCAGGCCACCAAGGATGCCGGCAAGATCGCAGGGCTTGAAGTGCTGCGCATCATCAACGAGCCGACCGCCGCCGCGCTGGCCTATGGTCTGGACAAGAAAGAAACACGTACGATTGCTGTCTATGACCTTGGCGGCGGTACATTCGATATCACCATTCTGGAAATTGACGATGGCCTGTTCGAGGTGAAATCGACCAATGGTGACACATTCCTCGGCGGCGAAGATTTCGACATGCGGATTGTCAATTACCTCGCCGATGAGTTCAAGAAAGAGAACGGGGTCGACCTGACGCTTGACAAGATGGCGCTCCAGCGCCTGAAGGAAGCAGCCGAAAAGGCCAAGATCGAGCTGAGTTCATCGAGCCAGACCGAGATCAACCAGCCCTTCATCTCGATGGACAAGAATTCGGGCCAGCCGCTTCATATGGTCATGAAGCTGACCCGCGCCAAGCTGGAATCCTTGGTCGGCGACCTGATCAAGAACTCGCTGAAACCTTGCGCGGCCGCCTTGAAGGATGCAGGGCTCTCCAAGGGTGATATCGATGAGGTGATCCTTGTTGGCGGGATGACCCGCATGCCCAAAGTGATCGAGGAAGTGACCAATTTCTTCGGCAAGGAGCCGCATAAAGGTGTGAACCCCGATGAAGTGGTCGCGATGGGCGCGGCGATTCAGGCAGGTGTTCTGCAGGGGGATGTGAAGGACGTCGTTCTGTTGGATGTGACGCCGCTGTCGCTCGGGATCGAGACGCTGGGCGGTGTGTTCACGCGACTGATCGACCGTAATACAACCATCCCGACGAAGAAAAGCCAGGTATTCAGCACCGCCGAAGACAATCAGAACGCGGTGACCATCCGCGTCTTTCAGGGCGAGCGCGAAATGGCGGCGGATAACAAGCTGCTGGGTCAGTTCAACCTGGAGGATATCCCGCCTGCCCCGCGCGGCATGCCGCAGATCGAAGTGACCTTCGATATCGACGCGAACGGGATCGTCAATGTCTCGGCCAAGGACAAGGGCACCGGTAAGGAGCAGAAGATCACCATCCAGGCCTCGGGCGGCTTGTCCGATGAGGATATTGAAAAGATGGTGCGCGATGCCGAGGCGAATGCAGAAGCCGACAAGAAGCGCCGCGAGCTTGTCGAGGCCCGCAATCAGGCAGAAAGCCTAATTCACTCAACCGAGAAAGCTGTCGAAGAGCATAAGGACAAGGTCGATCCGACCACAGTTGAGGCGATTGAACTCTCAATCGCCGCGCTCAAGGACACGCTGGAAGGTGATGATGCCGGCAAGATCAAGTCGGGTATCCAGAATGTGCAGGAAGCCTCTATGAAACTCGGTGAGGCGATCTACAAGGCGCAGGCCGAAGCCGCTGAGGCGGGAGACGCCGATGGCGACGAGCCGCGCAATGTGGATGATGACATCGTCGATGCCGATTTCGAGGACCTGGGCGAAAACAAGCGCAAGTAAAGCCCATAGGTTGCAACCCGCACCCGGCCTGAGCTTATCAGGCCGGGTGCCGTATTGGAATTAACAGCATGGCCAAACGCGATTTCTATGAAGTCCTCGGAGTTGATCGCTCTGCTTCGGCAGATGAGATCAAGAAAGCCTATCGCAAGAAGGCCAAGGAACTGCACCCCGACCGCAATGCCGATAACCCGAATGCGGAAACGCAGTTCAAGGAAATCAACGAAGCCTATGACGCGCTGAAAGACCCGGAGAAGAAAGCCGCGTATGACCGCTTCGGACATGCAGCATTCGATGGTGGCATGGGCGGAGGTCCGCGCGGTGGGCGGCCCGGCGGTTTTGGTGGGAATGCCGATTTCGCCAGCGCGTTCTCGGATGTGTTTGAAGATCTGTTTGGTGACTTTGTGGGCGGCCGCGGCGGCGGGCGCACCCGTGCTGCGCGTGGGTCCGATCTCCGCTACAATATGCGCATTACTCTTGAAGAAGCCTATTCCGGTACGCGCAAGACAATTCGTGTTCCCCGGTTGTCGAGCTGTGAAAGCTGTAATGGTACAGGCGCGGAGGGTGGTGCCGAGCCCGTGGCGTGTCCTACCTG
The DNA here is from genome assembly GCA_007125005.1 of Natronohydrobacter sp. GTDB lineage: Bacteria > Pseudomonadota > Alphaproteobacteria > Rhodobacterales > Rhodobacteraceae > Roseinatronobacter. The sequence goes on along the minus strand of SLDY01000105.1, from coordinate 9,851 downwards.
TTCAGGCATGGGCAAAGTGCGGGCGCAACAAGGGTTTTTCACAGTCGAGCGAACTTGCCCCACCTGCAGCGGCTCTGGGCAGATCGTTAAGAACCCCTGCAAGACCTGCAGCGGCGCTGGGCGTAGTGAAAAAGAAGCCAGCCTCTCGGTCAATATCCCGGCGGGTGTCGAGACCGGCACACGGATCCGGCTTTCGGGCGAGGGTGAAGCAGGGTTGCGCGGCGGGCCGCCGGGCGATCTGTATATCTTTGTGAATGTCGCCGATCACCCGATCTTCAAGCGCGAGGATGTTACGTTGTTCTGCAGGGTGCCTGTGAGCATGGCGCGTGCAGCCCTTGGCGGCGAGGTTGAGGTGCCCACGATCGATGGCGGACGCTCGCGAGTGAAAGTGCCAGCCGGCAGCCAGTCAGGTCGGCAGATGCGGCTTCGCGGCAAGGGGATGCCTGCGTTGCGCGGGAGCGGTCACGGCGATATGTTGATCGAACTGGCTGTCGAGACACCGGTCAATCTCACATCACGCCAAAAGGAATTGCTCGAAGAATTCGAGAAGCTGAGCGCCGAGAACAATCCCGAGAGCAGCAGTTTCTTTGACAAGGTCAAAGGGTTCTGGGACGGGATGAAAAGCTGATCAGATCTGACAGGCGTGCGCGGCACGATGCTCGATGATGCTGCGCTCACGCATTAGGCGTTGCATCTGAACGGTTTGGTACTGAGCATATCCTCGCGCAACCTCTGTGCAGGCGATCTGATTGCCCGCGCGCGTGATACAATGATAAGTGCCGTACCCGCGTGAGGCGAGCGTCGCAGTGAAACCCATCGCGCCCGATGCACGGGCAGCTTCGATGCGCGAATCATGCACACGCAGCGCATGACTGGCGGCTTCGCAACTCTGATCGGCGCCGCGGTGAAAGAAATGCGCGCAACCCGATAGCATAACTGCGCTCGTCAGCATTAACAAAATCCGCATCACATGCTCCATGATTCGCGGTATTGACCAACGCCATACCTGAGTTGCCCGGAAAACCTCCGATAGAGCCGACGCGCTCAGACAGCGCGTCGGCTCAGAAACCAGATCAGAAAGAATGAAACACTTATTGCACCGACATTTCGGTTACCCGCCGAACTGTGATGCCCGAAAACCGTGCTCCACTCAGCCGATACCCGGTTCAGTGCCCTTTACGGCAGGGCGCAGGCTTCATCACATAGTGGCCCGGACGCACGAGATGCTTGCGCTGCTCGTAAATCGCGGGGTAGTGCATGCGATATACCTGCTCGACACCTTTGCCGTTGCGGTATTCCAGTTTGGTCTTCGCTTCTTTCACCAAATGCTTGGTGTAGCGATACTCTGGGGCCACATATACTTTGTCAAAGCATTCAACTACATGGCCTTTCCAAGCTGCCGCCGGTGTCGCGAAAAACGGCGCCAGTGCCAGAGCAAGTGCCGGGAGTGCGATTCTCTTCATTATAGTCCTCCGAGTGTTAAGGTGTTCTTTGTTATAATTATCTGCTCAAATGCCTCGTAGCAGTGCGCGGAAACTCGCCCATTCACGGAAATCTCCCACACTTGTGATGATGCTAGCATCAGATTTTAAAGCTGGCAACAACCATGCGTAGAAGCGGCTGATTGTTAATGAGATATTAGGCAATAAAGGAGCAAACTCATGTCATGATGCAACATGATATGCACAGCATGCCGCAACCTTTGAATTTGTTTTCGCAAATTGGCGGAGATCGGCATCGAACCATTGAAGATCAGAAGGCAATGGCCTTGAAAGCGGAGCAGCGCACTCGCCTGATGGTTCGGTTCGATCAAATTACGCAGGCAATGACCGATCATGAACTTCTTGAGCTTCTTCTGCTTCGTGTCGTGCCCGCAGAGATGGCCGGTCCCCTGTCAGATCACCTCATGCTGCAGTTTGGTGATTTCGGGAAGATCATCTCCGCATCAACGGCCCGCTTGCGCAAAGTTGCGGGCATGAACGATGCTGTGATGCGGGAGTTTCGGATTCTAGAAACCAGCGCAAGGCGAATCGCACGGTCCAGACTTCTAGATCGCCCGCTGCTGTCAAGCTGGCAAGCGGTTCTTGATTACTGCCATACGATCATGGCCCATCGCGAAACCGAGCAATTCCGGGTTTTGTTTCTGGACCGAAAGAACTTCCTGATCGCAGACGAGGTGCAAGGCGAGGGCACTGTCGACCATGTTCCAGTATATCCGCGTGAAATCTTGCGCCGCGCCTTGGAGCTTAACGCGTCAGCTCTGCTTCTGGTGCATAATCATCCATCTGGAGACCCCACTCCCTCTCAGTCTGACATCACGATGACTCAAACTATTCGTTCAGCTGCCGAAGCGCTTTCAATCACGCTCCATGATCACATCATCATCGGAAAATCATGCGAACTGAGCTTTCGGAGCGCTGGATTACTCTGACAGATCAGTCTTCCCAACCACTCAGGCGCAACCCGTCCTGAGGCAGTGCGGCTGTATGTCCTTGTGCGAGCGATATCTCCATCACTGTCATGCCATCGCCAGTTGGGCAATCTGGTGCCGCGAAAATCAGTTCAGTCATCTCGCTTTCGCCCACTCCGAATGACTGGGTCAGGAATGCCATCAGATCCTCACCGCAAAGCCTGTCGTTGAATTGCACTTCAACCTCCAGCCGCGCTTTGTCTCTCATGGAGGCCGGCAGGGAATATACCTGAGCAAGCATCGGCTCAGGCCCACGAAACTCGCCCAGCGAGATCAGAAATGCCTCATCGAGATTTGGGTCAAACGGTTTGGATGCATGCACATGCCCGGCATCTCCAAATCCAGCGCCATCATGATAGGCGTGAAGTGAAAACTGTGCCTCGCCAGTCCATTGCAGGGCCACGCGAAGGAACTGATCAGCCTCTGCAACCTCGGTCTGGGCAGAGATATAGGTGTCATCCTCCAGAAAGACGTCAATCTTCGCTGTTGTTGCCAAGGCAGGAAGATAGGTTGAATAGCGCCCCTCGCTGTCGAGATACGCGCTGATGACCAGATCGTCATGGCTCATGATAAAACGGCTATCTGCATGACAGGGCGCTTCGAGCGCGACCTCAATCAACGCATCAAAACTCGAAGACGCTGTCAAAGTTGCCTCACAGCCGCTCGTTACCAACTGCCCGTCGGCACGAGCAACACGCTCGTCAATACTGAGACGATCAGTGATCAATGGCAGGGGGGCTGGCCGTCCATCCAGCGCAGCCAGTTGCATCATTTCTGCGTCTGAAATCTCTGCGGCCCCTTCGGCACTGCCCGCAGGTGCGATTAGAGCCTCATTGACCGCTTCCTCGGTGATCTCTGATGCCGGTTCTTCGGCAAAGGGGTTTCCAGAACCGGCAAGGCCCGCACTCTTCACCGGCGCGCGTTGTTGAAGCACTGTAAGGTCAACAGATTTCTCTTCAGCGCTCTTTTTCGAAATAATATGCGGAGCGGCAAACACGGTTGCAGAAGCAGCCATACACAGGATTGCCGCGCCGCGGATGATATATTGCTTTTCCATTGTGCCACCCACGAGAATTGTTCATCGCTTTATCGCCGCCGAATCGGGCGGCTTTGGGGCAAATGTGAGGTTAGAACATGATCCCGGAACAATCTTTAGGGCTTGGGCGAACTACAGTACGCTTCCGTGACAATGCTTGAATTTCTTGCCAGAGCCACATGGGCAGGGATCGTTGCGCCCGGGATTGCCCCAAGTCTCCGGGTTGGTCTCGTCAAACCCTTCGATCAACGGGCTCGGAGCCTCGCCGTTATTCTCCTCGGCAACGCGCAGGGTTTGCTGTTGCAGCGCCAATTGCTGGAGCATTGCCTTCTGCTCTTCCTCGCTCATGGGCCGGATTCGCGAAAGATAACCGGTAACATCTTCCCGCAGTGAATTGAGCATCCGCTCAAAGAGCACGAATCCATCTGATTTGTATTCATTCAGAGGATCGCGCTGCGCATATCCCCGAAAACGAACCGCAGAGCGCAGATGATCGAGGTTGAGAAGATGCTCGCGCCATTTACGGTCAATCGTTTCGAGCAGAATCTGCTTTTCCAGGTTGCGCAGCGTATCTTCGCCAAACTGCGCGAGCTTTTCTTCCATCAGCCGGTCAGAGGCCTCCGTCAACCGCTCGCGCACGACATCCTGATCTACACCGTCCTCCTCGCCCCATTCCACAGCGGGAACATCAAGCCCGAGCTTGGTGCGCACCTGCTCGCGCAGTCCCTCCATGTCCCACTGTTCGGAATAGCTCTTGGCGGGCATATGAGCATCAATCAGATCATCGACCACCTGATGACGCATATCATCCACGATTTCGGAGAGGTCGTCAGCCTCCATGATCTCAAGCCGCTGCTCAAAGATCACGCGGCGCTGATCGTTCATGACGTTGTCGTATTTGAGAAGCTCCTTGCGGATATCGAAATTGCGCGCCTCAACCTTGCCCTGCGCCTTTTCAAGCGATTTGTTCACCCACGGATGAACAATCGCCTCGCCTTCCTTCATGCCCAGGGTTGAGAGCACCTTTTCCAGGCGCTCAGAGCCGAAAATGCGCATCAGGTCATCCTCAAGGCTCAGGAAGAACACCGACCGACCCGGATCGCCCTGACGGCCTGAACGGCCGCGCAACTGGTTGTCGATCCGCCGACTTTCGTGGCGCTCGGTCGCCAGCACGAAAAGCCCACCTGCTTCGAGCACCTTTTTCTTCTCGTCGGCTACCTCGGCCTCGATCCGCGCGCGTGTCTCGGCGGGATCGGCTTCTGGATCGGCCGCGAGCGCCTGCAGCACCCGCATCTCGACATTGCCGCCAAGCTGAATGTCTGTGCCACGCCCGGCCATGTTGGTTGCAATGGTCACAGCGCCAAGGCGTCCGGCATCTGCCACGATCTGGGCTTCCTGCTCGTGCTGGCGGGCATTGAGCACATTATGCGGAATGCCGGCTTTCTTGAGCAGCGCTGCAAGCTCCTCGGATTTCTCGATAGAGGTTGTGCCCACCAGAACCGGCTGGCCCTTGGCATGGGCCGCGCGCAGTTCTTCGAGCACGCCTTCAAGTTTCTCTTCTGATGTTCGATAAACCTGATCATGTTCGTCAAGCCGGGCGATGGGCAGATTGGTCGGTATCTCGACCACGCCAAGATTATAGATTTCCTTGAATTCATCCGCCTCGGTTGCCGCCGTGCCAGTCATCCCGCCGAGTTTTTTGTAAAGCCGGAAATAATTCTGAAAGGTGACAGAAGCATAGGTCACATTTTCGGGCTGAATCGCGCAGTTTTCCTTGGCCTCGATCGCCTGATGCAGACCGTCAGAAAGGCGTCTGCCAACCATCATTCGGCCAGTAAATTCATCGATCAGCACAACCTTGCCATCACGCACGATATAATTCTGATCCTTGTGGAACAGCTTGTGAGCACGCACCGCCTGGTTAACGTGATGCACAAGCGAGGTCGATTCCGGATCATAGAGCGCCTGCCCTTCGGGCAAGAGCTCGGCCTCGCGTAGCTTTTCCTCGATAAACTCGCTGCCTTCGTCCGTCAGCGTGGCGTTACGGATTTTCTCATCAACTGTGTAATGTTCTGCCCTGAGCGCGGGGATCAGTGCATCAACCTTCACATAAAGATCGGATTTGTCCTGCGAGGGCCCCGAAATGATCAGCGGTGTGCGCGCCTCGTCGATCAGAATTGAGTCAACCTCATCCACAATCGCGAAAAAATGGCCGCGCTGGCTCATTTCATCCCGACGCATACGCATATTGTCGCGCAAATAGTCAAACCCAAGTTCGTTATTGGTCGCATAGGTGACGTCGGCCAGATAGGCTTCTTTCTTTTCGGTATCAGGCTGCTGCGAATACACAACCCCTGTGCGCATCCCGAGCCGATCGAACACCTTGCCCATCCACTGCGCGTCACGTTTGGCGAGATAATCGTTCACTGTCACAATATGCACGCCACGACCGGTCAGCGCATTCAGATAGGCCGGGAAGGTCGCGACAAGTGTCTTACCCTCACCGGTTTTCATCTCGGCGATATTGCCGCGATGCAGGAAGATACCGCCGATAAGCTGGACATCGAAAGCCCGCAGCCCCAATGCACGGCGCGCGCCTTCGCGGCAATTCGCGAAGGCTTCAGGCAGCACATCATCGAGGCTGGTGCCCTCTGCGACACGCGCCTTAAGTTCTTCAGTCTTGGCCACCAGATCGGCATCAGACATGGCCTGAAACTCCGGCTCTAGCGCGTTGATCTGGGCAACCAGCGGGCGGACGGATTTGACTTTGCGGTCATTCGCCGTCCCAAACACCTTTTTCGTGATCGCACCTAGACCCAGCATACACTCTCTGCCTCTCTGACCTCTCGCGGCGCTGATGGCGGCCGCTAACCATTTCGTCATGACCTGCGTTACCTGCCGGGGTTGCCCGTGCGGGCAGGCTTCCATAGAAGGGCAGCTGAACTAGCGCCCCTGCTGGCAGGCAAGACCTGCCCGCGATGTAATGGGCGGCCCCAAAACTGTCAACGATGCGCAGCCCGCGCATCCTGCCCGGAGTAGATATATGTCCCGCTTATCACGCATCAGTGTTGCCTTTGTCGCAGCCATAACACTTGTGACACCGGCTTTTTCCCAGTCGGAGCCAACGCGCGACACAGTCATCGCAACTGTCAACGGAACCGAAATCACCCTCGGGCATCTGCTGGCTGCGCGTGATACCTTGCCCGACCAGTTCCGCAACATGCCCGCTGAAGCGCTGTTTCAGCCGCTGATCGAGCAGCTCATCGAGCAGACCGCCATAATGCAGGAAGCCGAGGGCACGCTCAGCACCCGTGACCGGATCGCGTTCGAGAACGAGCAACGCGCCTTCATTGCAAACGCGGCCCTGACCCGCGCCGCAGAGGCGGCGCTGAGCGAAGAGAATGTGGACGAAGCCTATCGCGCCTTCGTCACCGAATTCGACGGGCGCGAGCCGACGCCGGAATTCAATGCATCACATATCATCGTGGAAACCGAGGCCGAGGCGCTGGAATTGCGCGCGCTGCTCGATGAGGGCGCCGATTTCGCAGAGCTTGCCCGCGAGCATTCCTTTGATGGCGCTGCTGCGAGTGGTGGCTCGCTGGGCTGGTTCGGGCTTGGCGCAATGATCCCGGAGTTTGAGGAGGCCATGCAATCGCTTGAAATCGGAGAATATCTTGGCCCGCTGGAGACCCGTTTCGGCTGGCATCTGGTGCTCCTGAACGACACCCGCATGTCGCAGGCCCCGGCACTGGAGGAAGTGCGCGAGGCGCTGGAAGAGAATCTGCAGCGCGAGGCTGCGCAAGCGGAACTGACCCGCGCCAAGGAGGCAGCGACCATCGAGCGTGCCTATGAGAGTCTCGATCCTTCGATTCTCATGCGTAGCGAGCTTCTGGACGACTGAGCCGCACCAGTGTAAATCTTCCGCCCGGTTGCTCTGCGCAGCCGGGCTTTTTTATGGAGTGCAAGGGCATGGGTGCCAAGAAGAAACTCAAGCGTAAGGTCAAATTGCTCAAAGCGCAGCTCAAAGCCGCGCATGCAGCACCGGCAAAAGCCCCGTTGGTCTCGCCACTCGCCCCGGAAGGTTTTCCGCATTTGCCTATCATACGCGGAGCACGCTTTGCCACGGCGCGCGCCGCTGTGCACTACAAGGATAGAACTGATGTGATGCTCGCCCACCTTGCCCCCGGAACTGTGATAGCGGGCACATTCACCCGCTCCGCCACTCGCGCCGCCTCGGTGCGCGATGCGCAGGACAAGATACATGGCGATGGGACTGAGGGCGCAGCGATCCTTGTCAATTCCGGCAATGCCAATGCCTTTACCGGCGCGCAGGGGGCTGCCTCGGTCTCCGCGCTGTGTGGCGCGCTGGCAGAGAAGCTGGGCCTGCCAGGTGCACGCATCTTCACCTCTTCAACCGGCGTGATCGGAGAGCCGTTACCGCATGAACGCATCACCGCAGCGCTGGACGGGCTGGTAGATGGACTTGCGGATGACGCGCTCCCAGAGGCTGCCCGCGCCATCATGACCACTGACACCTTCCCCAAAGGTGCAGCGGCCAGCGCCGTGATCGGCGACACCACAGTTCAGATCGCGGGCATCGCAAAGGGCTCGGGCATGATCGCGCCGGATATGGCAACAATGCTCGTATATATTTTCACGGATGCGAAGGTCACCCGCCCGGCGTTGCAATCCATCACCTCCCGCCTGACAGATGGTAGCTTTAACTGCATCACGGTCGATAGCGATACTTCCACCTCCGATATGCTGCTTGTCGCTGCGACGGGCCAGAGCGAGGCGCCCGAGATCAGTGATCCGGCGAGCCCTGAAGGCATGGCCTTTGCCAAGGCGCTGGAACAGGTCATGCTCGATCTGGCGCATCAGGTCGTGCGCGACGGCGAAGGTGCGACGAAATTCATCGAGGTCGTGGTCACCGGCGCGCGCTCGGATGCGGATGCGCGCAAAGTCGCATTCGCTATCGCCAATTCGCCGCTTGTCAAAACCGCCGTGGCCGGGGAAGACCCGAATTGGGGGCGGATCGTCATGGCTATCGGCAAATCCGGCGCAGAGGCAGATCGCGACCGCCTCTCGATCCGTTTCGGCCCGCATCTGGTGGCAATGAATGGGCAGGCAGCACCCAGCTATGCAGAGGAGATAGGCGCTGAATACATGCGAAAACCCGAGCTTGTCATTGGTGTTGATTTGCGTCTTGGCATCGGCGAAGCCAAAGTCTGGACCTGTGATCTGACCAACCGCTATATCGAGATCAATGCGGATTATCGCTCGTGAAACTGGTGCTTGTCGCCGCGGTGGCGCTGATTGATCGCGATGGCCGTGTCCTTTTGGCCCAACGCCCCGAGGGCAAATCCATGGCAGGGCTATGGGAATTTCCCGGCGGCAAGATCGAACCCGGCGAAACACCAGAGGCGGCCCTCATCCGCGAACTGCATGAGGAGCTTGGCATAGACACATGGTCGAGTTGCCTTGCCCCGCTCAGTTTTGCCAGCCACAGCTATGATGATTTCCACTTGCTCATGCCGCTGTTCGCCTGCCGCAAATGGGAAGGGCAGCCACAGAGCCGCGAAGCGCAAGCGTTGAAATGGGTGCGCCCGGCGGATTTGCGAAATTACCCAATGCCTGCCGCAGATTTGCCACTGATTCCCATTTTACGCGACTGGTTGTGAGAATCAAAATTCTGGGTTTTTCGCATATGAAAACAATCAGCTAATGTAAGATCATTATTTCCAAACTGTCTCCAACCACCTTTTTTTAATGCACGAATATTGGCAAAATCTTGTCAAGCTACGGCAGTTTTCACCGGCTCCTGTCCAGAATATGCCATAATTTATTAATAGACATTAAAGGGTAGAAGGTATGATCCGAACCATCCAAATTGGAAAATACATCACTGCACAAGGGCCCCTCGTGCGAAAGCTCGTGAATGGACTTGTCGTCATTCGGGTTGGTCAGAAGCTGGTAACTGGCCGTCCGATCTGCAAGCGCGTCGCCTGAACAACGTCGCGTGGCTCTCTACTCAGCCGGAGTCGCCCTGACCTGAAGGTCAGGGCGTTCTTGCATTGGTGATGCCCTCTTGATCAGCCGGCGCTGCGGGATGCCAGAGATCATCACTAGATAGTTCGCCCTGAACAACTCGCAACGCGCTGATTTTGCGCACGAAATGGGCGCTTTCTGTCGCCATTGATTGCAGGGTTTTGTATGGTTTCAGCGTAAGACCGTATGTCCTTCTGCGGCTGACCTGTGACGGGGCGGTTCGCCCTATACTGGCGGCTTTCAACGAGGGTTGCTCGGAGGAGCAGAGCCTCAAGCCAGGAGGACGAATCATGGTCG
>SLDY01000053.1 GCA_007125005.1 Natronohydrobacter sp. | reverse complement strand
GGCAGATACCCGGCAAGCCCGCGCCGGATCAGATAGCCCGTGACCAGAACCCCGATGGCAAATGTCATGCCATTGGAGGTGATATGGCCCATCTCTTCCTGATGAAACCTCATGAAGCTCTCGCCCCAATCTACATAAGCATAGCGGCCATTAAGCTGGTCCATCGTCGGGTTTTCCCATGGTGCCACCAGCACCAGCTCATCCTCGAGCACAGGTTCCATGACAAAGCCGGGGCGCATATTGGGTTCATAGGTCAGCACCGCCTGCAACAAGCCGTCATTCAACGCGCGGGTCAGTCGGTCGGGCATGCCCAGTTCGGCGCGCAGACTCAGTTCCGGCATCTCGGCGCGCAGGGCGTCCAGCCAGCGATAGCCAAGCCGTGGCCAGAGGGACGCCTGTGCGCCGATGGCGAAGCTCTCGGAAAAACCTTCAGGGATGGCGACCTGCTGGCGTGCATCATTCCATGTGCGCAGGATGTTCAGCGCATAGGGTTCGAACTGAGACCCGGCTGGCGTAAGGGTTGCACCTGCCTTGGAACGGTCAAAAAGCTGTTTGCCGATCTGCTGCTCCAAGCGCTGCACACGCAGGCTGACAGCGGATTGGGTAACAAACAACCTGTCCGCCGCAGCCAGAAAGGATCCGGTCTGTGCAACTTCCATGAAGGTGCGGATAAGGGTCAGATCCACGTTAATCGCCTGCTCTTAATGGAATCGATCAGAACCTTGGCCTGCACCGATCGAAACGCTGTCCTGTACATTCTGGCGCAAGGGCATGACGCCGCGCCCGGAAATCATGCCAAGAATGGTCGCCTTACGAAGGATCTCGGTCATTGCCTGCTGCACGGCGCGTGGGTCCACCCCATCAAACTCGCTTGCCGTGAGATACAGTGTTTCATCGACTGGCCCGGTCTGACTGCGCAGCCATTCATCCTGTGCAGCATCGGTTCCGATTGCACCGATATTCACCATAACGATACGTCCGCGAATATCCCCAAGGCGCGGGATCTGCCTGAGTGCATCTGCGATCTGTGTCGCCTGTCCGCGCGGCATGGGGATCAGCAAGGTCGGACCGACATGAGAGCCGTCGATCACATAGCCCAGCTTCGCATGGGAGCCTGCACCATCCGGGCGCAATAGCGGGCGTAGGGCTTTATTCATCACAACTCTCCTGACTGGCGCGCACAGTCTAATGGCGGCAGACAATCAAGGAAAACGAATAATATTTGTAGTTCAGGTGAGTTTTGCTTGTTTCAATTCAGGATTCTGCGGTGTGCCGCGTTGTCTGTTGCGCGGTCTGGCACTTCCCGCGCGACTGTTGGCCCCGCGACTGTTGGGAGGCGCGTGATTGCAAATCTGGCCCTGTCACATCTGCAGGCGCCAGCAACCTGTCTGGATTGGCAAGGATGACCGCGCCACAGCTTCTGACCTTCGCTATTCTGACTGCCACCATGGTGCTGTTTCGCTGGGGGCGTTTCCTGCACGACATTGTTGCGCTTCTGGCGCTGCTCGGTTGGCGATTGGCGCCTCCTACGCTTTCCCGACCCCTTTCGGGCATCAGAACAACTCCCTGATCCTCGGCCCCGGCGGCTTCGGCTTCGGCGATTAACGGAAGCTCGGCCTGCCGCTCGAGGTAATAGTTGTCTCAGACAGCACCCCGCTGCTGCTGGTGGTCCGGCCGCTCGAGCGGCGGAATGTCAACAGCGGTGCCCAGTCAAGCCCAAACGGCGGATTGGTCGTTTGCAGCTTGACCGCCAGTTCGATAACACCGGCGGTATGGAACACGACGCAACGCAAGCGCCGATGCAGATCGCACGGCAACGGTTCAAACTGCGCATCTGGATCACATCCAGGCTTTGGGCGCAGGTCATGGCGGGAATGGTCCTTGGGTTTGGGGTCGGTCTGCTGCTGAGTGAAGGGGCTGGGCTAATAGACCCGGAACTGGCCGAGGTGATCGGATTGTGGCTGGCGGTGCCGGGCAGGATATTTCTGGCGCTGATCGCGATGGTTCTGATCCCGCTGATCTTCTCGTCAATCGTCGGCGGGCTAGCTGGGGCGGGATCCGGCGCGCAATTGCGCGCGGTGGGCTTGCGGCTGGCAGGATTCATCCTGTTCACGACGACCTTGGCGGCAGCAATCGGTGTCGCGCTGGCGCAATGGCTGCAGCCCGGCAAGGCGCTTTCGGGCTTCGCCGCAATCCCGTTGAGTGAAGGCACGGAGGCTTCTGGAGAATTCCCTGACACGGCCACATCAACGGCGCAAACCACGCTGCCCGATCTGATCGTGAACATTCTGCCTGCCAACCCGACGGCAGCGATCGTGCAAGGGGATATGCTTGCGGTGGTGGTTCTTGCCGTGCTGGTCGGCATTTCGGTCACGCAGGTTCAGCGCGCGCGCGTCGCGCCGTTTCTGGACCTGATGGACGCCTTGCTCTCGATCTCGATGAATATCGTCAAATGGGCGATGTTTCTGGCCCCAGTGGCCGTTTTCGGCCTGATGGCGCAGCTGGTGGCGCGGATGGGTTTTGAAACCATGCTTGGCATTTCAGGATATGTCGGGGCGGTGCTTCTGGGGCTGGCGGCGCTCTTGAGCCTGTATTTCCTGATCGCAGCCGTCTTTGCAGGCATAACGCCCTGGCGCTTTGTGTCCGTGGCGGGCAGCAATCTGCTTCTGGCCTTTTCAACCTCCAGTTCTTCGGCGGTGATGCCGGTGACAATCCAGACCGCGCGGCAATTCGGCGTGCCCGAAAGCATCGCCAATCTGGTTGTGCCGCTTGGGGCCACGATGAACATGGCGGGAACAGCGCTCTATCAGGCCGTGGCGATCCTGTTTCTGGCGCAATTGGCAGGGGTCGATCTGACCGCCGCGCAGATCGGGATCGTGGTTGCGACGCTGGTCGCGTCGAGCATCGGCGCGCCTGGTACACCGGGCGTCAGCATCGCCATTCTGATCAGTGTGGCCACCAGTATCGGCATCCCGATTGAGGGGATGGTGATCATCCTTGGCGTGGACCGGCTGCTCGATATGTGCAGAACAATGGTCAATGTGACAGGCGATCTGGTTGCTGCGGTCTTATTCCGGAATATCGGCCAATCGGATGCCCCGCCAGCCTGAGGAAATGCCGCGCTTGCGTCACAGCCCCCACGCGACAAGCACCGCGAGAACGGCCCCTGCACACAGCGCATAGGCCAGAACAGGGACGAGCGTATGGCGCAGGACTTCGCCATCCCGCCCGGTCAACCCCACGGTCGCCGTGCCTGCGATGATGTTATGCGGCGCAATGGCATTGCCGATGGCCGCGCCCACGCCTTGCGCTGCGGCCATCATGAGAAGCGGCAGGTCCAGACTGCGCGCCGTGGCGGCCTGAAACTCAGTGAACAGGATATTCGAGGCCGTGGCCGACCCGCTGACGAACGTGCCCAAAGCCCCGATCAGCGGCGCAAGGAGCGGCCAGAACGCCCCCGCCTGCGCCGCTGCCTGCGCCGCCTGTGCGATCAGCCCGCCATGCACCATCAGCCGCGCCAGTGCCAGCATCATGAAAAGCGCCAGCGCCACTGGCGCAAGCCTGCGCAGCGCGGCCCCGAGGGCCGGGCCAAGTGCGGCCCGCCGCCCGGTCAGCATTGCCGCCAGCACCAGCCCCAGCATGAGCAGCGTGCCGGGGTGGTAAAGCGGTGCGAGCCCGCCGGAATAGCCCCGCCAGTCCCAGCCCAGCAACAGCCCCGACAGGCTGGCCTGCAGCGGCGCAACAAGGCGTGTCAGCAAAACCAGCGCGAGGATCAGCAGATAGGGCAGAAGATCGGCCAGCTGCCAGCGCGCTTGCCCTGCGCCACGCTTGCCTCGGATCAGCGCAACAAAGAGCGCACCCCCCAGAAGCGCGCCGCCCAAGGTCGGCAATTCCGGCCCGGTCAGCCATGCCAGCGCCGTTGCGGGCAGGATAAAGCACGCCGCTGCCAGCAGGGCCAGCCGTATCTGCGCGCCTGTCAGTCTTCCTCCCTGCGCCAGTCGCATTACCGCCAGCGCCAGAAGGACCATCGGCACCAGGTGCAAGAGCATCGTCCAGCCAGCAAGCGCAGTTCCGGGCAAATCCAGCAAGGCGATCTGTGCAAGCGCGGGCGTGCCCACTGCCCCGAAAGATACACCCCCCGCATGGCCCAGAAGCGCCAATGCCACAGCCCGGACCGGCGTGAAGCCAAGCCCCACCAGCAAGGGCGCGGCGAGGGCGACGGGCGTCCCGAACCCCGCAGCGCCTTCCATGAAAAGCCCGAAAAACCACGCGATCAGCAGCGCCTGCACTGCGCGGTCGTCACTGATCTGCGCTAGCGCCTGCCGGAAGCGGTCGAACGCGCCTACGCGCGCTTGCAACTCAAAGATTGCGAGGGCGGGAAGGATGATCCACAGGATCGTGGCCGTGCTGCTGGCCGCTTCCAGCCCCGCCCCGGCCAGCAAGACCGTATCCAGCCGCCCAAACCCCCAGATGACGGCTAGCGCGACCCCCAGCCCCGCCGCCCCGGCCAGCGCTGCGCGCCAGTGCAAGAGTGCCATCGCGGCCAGCACGACCAGAAGCGGCAGACCGGCCAGCAGCGCCTGCATATCACTCAGGAAGGGTGACAGGGTGCAGCGGCGCGCCCGTATGCTGGAACTGCGTGATATTGGCGATCGTTGTCTCGGCAATCGCGCGCAGGGCTTCACGGGTGAAAAAACCCTGATGGCCGGTAATCAGCACATTGGGAAAGGTCAGCAATCGGGCAAAGACATCATCGGGGATGTAGCTTTGTGACAGATCCTCGAAGAAGAGATCGCCTTCTTCTTCATAGACATCCAGCCCCAGCGCCCCGATCTGCCCCGATTTCAGCCCGCGTATGACCGCGCGCGTATCGACCACGGCCCCGCGCGAGGTATTGACCAGCATGACCCCCGGCTTCATGCGGGCAATCGCCGCGTCATCGATCAGATGGTGCGTGTCGGGCGTCAGCGGGCATTGCAGGGTGATGATGTCCGCGCAGCCCAGCACTTCATCCATTTCGACATAACGCACGCCAAGGGCTTCGCATTCGGCACTGGGATAGGGGTCACTGGCCAGAACCTCGCAGCCAAAGCCCGTCAGGATACGCGCCAGCACCGTGCCGATCAGCCCGGTTCCCACGATGCCCGCGACCTTGCCATGCATGTCAAACCCCATCAGCCCGTCCAGCGCGAAATTGCCCTCGCGCACCCGGTTGAAGGCGCGATGGGTCTTGCGGTTGAGCGTGAGGATAAGCGCCACAGTATGCTCCGCCACGGCATGCGGCGAGTAGGCAGGCACGCGGGCCACAGCAATCCCTGCCTGTTGCGCCGTCCGCAAATCGACATGGTTGAAACCAGCAGAGCGCAGCGCGATCAACTCAACGCCCAGCTCAGAGAGAACCGCCAGCGTATCGCACCCAAGTTCATCGTTCACGAAGGCACAAACTACCTGCGCGCTCTGCGCAAGCCGCGCAGTATCCGGGTTGAGCCGTGCTTCGTGAAACTGCAGGTCCAGGTTAATACCCTTCGCCGCCTCTCGCATGAAAACAAGGTCATGTGGCTTGGCGCTGAAGACATCGATGCGCATGGGGGTCTCTCTGCAAGAACGGCATTGGCTTGCAGGGTAAGGCGCTTTAGGGAACCCCGCAAGGCGCAGTGAACGAATGGTCCAACACAATGCGCCGTCGGAGATATCAATAGATGGCCGCAGCATCAAAAACGTATCGTGGCTACGGTGTTTGCGCAGTGATTCTGGTGTCTCGTGTCACAACACAGTGTTGCAACCCCAGTTTTGGCAACACAGTGGTCGCCACAGGCATGAAAAACACTGTGTTCAACACACTGATTCTACACTCAAAATAGCGCTGATGCGACAGGAAAACTGTGCTACAGGTGTGCTACGCAAAACCCGCGTCAACCGAAAACCTAAGTCACTGGTTTTATTGTATTTTTGGTAGCGGAGGAGGGACTTGAACCCCCGACACGCGGATTATGATTCCGCTGCTCTAACCAACTGAGCTACTCCGCCAGTGGCTGCGGCTTTAGTCGAGCCGGATTGAGGCGTCAAGCCCTGAACTTTATTTGATGCTCTGGACTGCTGCCCGTTTCGAAACCGAAGCAGGCGCTATCCAACACTATATGCGGTTTCCACCTTAAAAACGCAATAATCAAATGCCACTCTCCGCTCCAAAGTTCCAATAATAGCTGAGCGGAACATCATGAGTTTTGATAGGAATACCCATCCCATGAGCCGTAACATTGCACTTGGAAAGCAGTTGCAGCACAGGTTCGCTGCATCATCACTCACGCAGCAGGCCACCCTTTGGTCGCAGGGCAATCGCGTTTGGCTCACGCCGCTGGTGGCGTCCCTTTCAAGCCATTGAGAATGCTGCGTAAGAACCCCTCATCCCACCCTGCGCGCTTGAGCTTTATGGAGAGCGATCCCTTTG
>SLDY01000065.1 GCA_007125005.1 Natronohydrobacter sp. | reverse complement strand
ACCCGGGACTGGCTTGCAGAGCGTGACCTTGAGGTAGGTTTCGGAGGCAGCATTGGTAAGGCGCATGATCTCGGTTGCGCCCGAGAGCCTGCCCGAAGCCATTTCGGTGATCCATTCCATAACAGGGCGGCCCAAGCCTTCAAGAAGATCGCTGAGGATTGCGGTTTGGCGCTCGCGCAGATGCAGCAGGCGCCGGGCCTCGTCATTGAGATAGCACAATTTGCCCTCTTGATCGATCTCGGCCAGCCCGACTGGGAGTTTCTGCAACTGGCGCGACTCTGCCAGTCCTGTGTCTTCTTTCTCTCCCTTCTGGGCTTTGGTCTGGCTGTAAACCACGTAGAGATGCCCCTCATCTGCCGGCATGGGCAGGCGCAGCGCGCAAAGAGTTGCATCGGTGTGCAGGTGATCGAGCGTCAGGGGGATACCCGGTGCCGGAGGGTGGCCTGAGAACAAGGTTGTGGTCGTGAGCATGTGGCCGGGTAAGAGCGCGCGTAAGGCAGGGCTTGCATAGGTAAGCTGCCCGTCTTTACCAAACTGGAGCATCATCACAGGTTGGTCGTCACGCCCGTCAGCACGCTCGCGCTCGGCAATGCGCCAGAGCAAGTGATCTGCCGCAAGTAGAGTTACTTTATACTGGAGCCGGTTCTCCGCCTGTGCCACATCGTGTGTAGCGGTGCCATGCTGCTCTGCCTGTTCTTGAAGGCGGGTAGCGATCACCTCTGGTTGAGCATGAAGATCTCCGAAGGCTGCGCTTATATCGCTCCCCTCGATCATGCCGAATCTGCTCTGCGCGACCGCGTTCGACCAGATGATGCGCCCGGTCATCTCGGAAACCAGACAGGCATTGTCTGATTGGGTAAGTAGCTGTCTGAAAAAGTCTTCGTCGCGCGCTGCAAGCCAGCGCATATGCCAGTTCAGCCCCACTATGACGGATGACAGCAGCAGCAACGCGGCCCCGCTGGTCAAAAAAACGATCGCTGCTGCCCCCGGCACCAGGACAAGGGCGAACAGGCACAGAGCGAGACCGATCCCGCCCAACACCATGGCGGATAGTGCCACGCGAAAGCTGTGTTTTGTATCCTGCAGCCGCGCGAGGCCGGAAATTACATCCAAGGGCATTTCATGTTCCAGCGTTGTTCTGCATTTATAGCCGCGCATTGCTTAAGGTACCGTAAAGCCACGATACGGAGCGGTTTTGATCAATACAACTAATAGTTGATACTAATTGCGCTATTTATCCCTGAAGGAGCGCGAGATAAAACCCGTCGCCGCCATCCAGCGGAGTCAGGCGCCGTTCAAGCAGCAGCCTGTAATTTGGCGTCCTTGAAAGAAAGTCTTGTATTTGTTGTTTATTTTCCTGATCGAGAAGCGAGCAGGTGATATAGGCAAGGTAGCCACCAGGCCGCAAGAACGCATGCGCTTCATCAAGGATCTTGCTTTGCACTTGTAAAAGCTCTGCAAGCTTTTCAGCGGTGAGCCGCCATTTCGCGTCGGGGCTGCGCCGCCAACTGCCGGAGCCGGAACAGGGAACATCGGTGAGAACCATGTCGAACTTACCTGCCGGCGTTTGGGTGAGGGTGATCTGCGCATCTGCGCGCGTGGCGCGTGCGGGCAAATCGCGCATCCGCTGCGGGTTTGCGTCATGAGCTGTGACCTTCGCACCTTGCGCCGCCAGCGCGAGAGATTTTCCGCCACCGCCCGCACAATAATCGAGCACGCGCAGCCCCGGCGAGAGGGGAAGCGCGCCAATAACGGCTTGCGAGGCGGCGTCCTGTAACTCGACCAGCCCGTCGCGATACGTTGAACTGCCCTGCAAGGCACGTGGATTTTCGGTGATTTCAAGCGCAGTCGGGGCAAGTGGGTGTGGGCGGGTGGCAATGCCCTCTGCCACGAGGCTAACCTGCGCCTGCGCTCGGGATATCCGTGCAACATTGACACGTAGAAAAACGGGCGCGCGCTGGCGCAGCGCTTGCATCACCGGAACAAATCCATCGCCGAGGCTCGCCCTCAGGTCACTGTAGAGCCAGTCAGGGCAGTCAAGCGCGACGGCTTCGGGCATTGGCGGGGCATTGCAGGCTGTCTCCGTCGGTGTGAGTTGGGACGGAGCGTAGCCTAGACCAGTGAAAATGCCTGCAGGGTCTTCTCCGGCGGCGCGCAGCCCGCCAAGGATGAGCCCGCGCCCTGTCTCTGAGCCGCCAAGATGCGCGAAAGAGCGTTTGCATCGCAAGGCATCGAATACAAGATCGCGGATTGCTGCGCGGTCTTTCGAGCCTGCGAACCGGCTTGCGCGTGCCCATGCTGTCAGGGCTTGCTCTGCAGCGGTTCCGGAAAGGATGCGCTCAAGGATCTCGATTGCAGCCTGATGGCGGGCGGCGGGTGTCATGAGGCTCCGGTTTTTGGGTGAGACTGACCTAGCAGGTCTGGCCGATAAGCGAAAGATCTGTGGGTAGGGGCTTTAACGCTCGGGCGGTATCGAATAGGTGAGCGATGCGCGTGCGACCGGGCTGTCTTGCCCATCAGAATAGATCAGGCAATCGCCAACAGCAAGCGCGCGGCCCAGTTTGAGGAGCCGTGCTTCACAGATCAAATCCACACCCGCAGCAGGTTTCCGCATGAAATCTATGGAGCAATTCGTGGTCACGCTCAGGGCTTTCGGCCCGATCATCGACAGGATCGCGAGATAGATTGCCACATCGGCCAGCGCGAACATGGCAGGCCCTGAAACAGTCCCGCCCGGGCGCAAATGACGTTCGTGATGCAAGAGCCGGACAGTCACTTCCATCGGCGCCACGGCATCTATCGCAAACATCTCCGCGACTTGCTGGAATTCCGATTTGAGAAAGGCGCTGAGCGCATCACGATCCATCTGCATGGGGCCTCCGGGGTTTGGGCTTTTCCTGAACATGTGTTGTGATTACAGTCAGGCCAAAGCAGGAGGGGTTGCAAGATGGATGAGGGAATTCTGCTCTGTGACGTTACGGCGGGGGTGGCGCGGCTGGTAATGAACCGGCCTGCGAAACTGAATGCGCTCTCGGATGCGATGCTCGCGGCGCTGAAAACGCATCTGGCCGCGTTAGGCGGGCGCAGCGATGTGCAGGTGATAATCCTTGCAGGTGCTGGCAAGGCGTTTTGTGCAGGTCATGATCTGGCCGAGATGCAGGCCGGACGCGCAAACCCCGACAAGGGCGCTGCCTATTTCGCGGATCTGTTCACGCGCTGCGGCGAGGTGATGCAGATGATCCCCGCGCTGCCCCAGCCGGTGATTGCGGAAGTGCATGGAATTGCAACTGCGGCGGGCTGCCAGCTTGTGGCCTCTTGTGACATGGCGGTTGCAGCAGAAGGCACGCGGTTTGGGGTGAATGGTGTCAATATCGGGTTGTTCTGTTCGACGCCGATGGTGGCGTTGACACGCAATATCCCGCGCAAGATGGCGTTTGAAATGCTGACCACCGGGCAATTCATTGATGCTGCACGCGCGGAATCGCTGGGGCTTGTCAATCGGGTTGTGGCGCAAGACGCGCTGGAAGCCGAGACGATGGCGCTTGCGCAGATCGTGGCGGGCAAGCTCTCGGGCGCTGTGCGGATTGGCAAGCAGGCTTTCTATAAACAGGACAGTTTGGGGCTGGCGGAGGCATATGCCTATACCGGCGAGGTTATGGTCGAGAACATGCTCTGGCGCGATACAAATGAGGGCATTTCTGCCTTTCTGGAAAAGCGCAAACCTGATTGGGCACAATGACAGGCTGTGTGCGGCTCAGGCGTCTGGTTGCGCGCGCTCTGCACTCAGCGCGCGGATCACTGAAGCACGGGTGACGCAGCCTATCTGCTGCGCGCCTTCCCGGACTGAAAGGCTGTCATGCGTTGCATCGAACGCGCGCAACACATCGCGAATAGGCATATCCGGCGTGATGCTGCGCTCGGGCGCGGGGCGGATCGGTGAGATCATTGCATCGCGTGCGCATAACACACCCAGCGGGTTCATATTGGCAACAAAATCGGCGACATATTGATTGGCAGGGTTGGAGAAGATCTCTGGGGGGGTGCCGCATTGGATCATCCGTCCGCCTTCCAGAATGGCGATGCGGTTGCCGAGTTTGAAGGCTTCATCGAGATCGTGGCTCACGAAGATGATTGTGCGTTGCAGCCGTTGCTGAAGTTGCAGCAACTCATCTTGCAGCTTCGTGCGGATCAACGGATCAAGGGCGGAGAATGGCTCGTCCATCAGCAGGATCGGCGCCTCGGTGGCAAATGCGCGCGCAAGCCCAACGCGCTGTTGCATCCCTCCCGAAAGTGCGCTCACAGGCTGATCGGCCCATTGCGCAAGCCCCACAAGTTCCAATTGCTGCTCCACGCGTTCACGACGTTCAGATCGCCTGAGGCCTGCAAGTTCGAGCCCAAGTCCTACATTCTCGCGCACCGAGCGCCACGGCAGCAGGCCGAATTGCTGGAATACCATCGCCACACTTTTCATGCGCAACTGTCGCAGCTTGGTGCGGCTGGCTTTAGGGACAGAGACGAGCCCTTCGCCATCATTCACCAGAACATCGCCCTGCACGATAGGATTGAGGCCATTCACGGCGCGCAAAAGCGTCGATTTTCCCGAACCGGATAGCCCCATCAGCACCACGATCTCGCCCTGTGCGACATCGAGTGAGCAGTCATGCACGCCCAGCACTTGCCCTGTGCGGGCTTTGATCTCGTCGCGGCTCTGGCCCGTCTCCATCAGCGGGATCGCCTTGTAAGGATTCGAGCCAAACACAATTGACACATTCTGAAAGCGGACAGCAGGCAGACTCATTGCTTAACCTCCACGCGCAACATGCGATCCAGCATGATCGCGACTGCCACGATCACTGCCCCGGCCTCGAACCCCAGGCCTGCATTGACGGTATTGAGCGCGCGCACGATCGACACGCCCAGCCCGGGTGCGCCCACCAACCCTGCAATGACCACCATCGAGAGCGAGAGCATGATCGTCTGATTGAGGCCCGCCATGATTTGGGGGAAGGCATAAGGCAGTTCGACCTTGAGAATGCGCTGCGCGGTTGTTGCGCCAAAGGCGGTGGCAGCCTCTGAAAGTGCTTTGGGGGTGGAGCGGATGCCAAGCTCCGTGAGCCTGATCGCAGCGGGCATTGCGAAGATCACGGTTGCCACAAGCCCCGGCACCATGCCAAGCCCGAAGAGCACCAGAACCGGGATGAGATAAACAAAGACCGGCAATGTTTGCATCAGATCGAGCACGGGGGTCAGAACTCTGTAGAAGCGTGGATGATGCGCAGAGTAGATGCCCAGCGGCACGCCTATACCCATGCAGACCACACAGGAGGCCAGAACCAGTGTCAGCGTCTGCATGGTCAGCACCCAATAGCCCTGATTGAGCGCAAAGAGTGCGCAAGCGGTCACAATCAGGACGGGCGTGAGGCGGCGCTGCAGGATCCATGTGATCCCACCAAACGCTGCGATGACGAGAAACGGGTGCGGTGTTTGCAAGGCGCTTCCCAGAAGCTCGATTATTCCGCGCAATGCCGCTTCCAGCCTGTCAAAGGCCGTGATGAAGGTATCCTGCAACCAGTCGAAGGCTGCGGCGACGCTGCGGCCCACGGGGATTTTGGCATCAGTGATGGGTCTTGTGAGAATGTCAGACATGGGGTTCCGCAGCCGGGCTGAAACATCCGGCGCGCGAAGTGGCCGGATCAGACGAAAAGGCCCCGGCAACGCCGGGGCCCCAAGGCAGTTATTTCAGGGCTTCGAGCACTGCTGTCAGCGCTTCGTCTCCATCAAGAGTAGTGACACCTGTCAGCCAAGGCCCGAGCACATCGGGATTGGCTGAGAGCCATGCGCGTGCAGCGGCTTCTGGCTCGGTGCCGTCATTCAGGATCGCGCCCATGATCTCGTTTTCCATAGCGAGTGTGAATTCGAGATTGTTCAGGAAGGCGCCCAGATTGGCGCATTCCTCGACCAAACCGGCGCGGGTATTCGTGAAAACTTCGGCCCCGCCGAAATCAGGGCCGAACCAATCATCGCCACCTGCAAGATAGGTTATGTCGAAGTTCGCATTCATTGGATGCGGCTCCCAGCCGAGGAAGATAACCGGCTCGCCCCGTCGGTCTGCTCGGGCGATCTGCGCCAGCATCCCCTGTTCGGAACTTTCGACCACTTCAAACCCGGCGAGCCCGAAAGCATCGGCCTCGATCATATCGAGGATCAGACGGTTGCCGTCATTGCCGGGTTCGATGCCATATATGCGGCTTGCAAGCACCTCGGCATGGGTTGCGATGTCTGCGAAATCCACGATACCAAGCGCCGCGCCATGGGCGTTTGTTGCGAGGGTGTATTTTGCACCTGCCAGGTTGCGGCGGACTGTGTCAACTGTGCCAGCCTCGCGATAGGGCGCGATATCGGCTTCCATCGTGGGCATCCAGTTGCCAAGAAACACATCGATATCGCCGTTGGCCATTGAGGTATAGGTGACAGGCACAGAAAGCACGAGTGTCGTGGTATCGTATCCAAGCGCGTCGAGGATGGTGGTGGCGACGGCCGTGGTGGCCGTGATATCAGTCCAGCCCACATCAGAGAATGTGACGGAATTGCACTCGGCAAAAGCAGGCGCTGCAGCAAGGCTTGCAGCGAAGGCCAGGGGGGGCAGGCGTAGGGTCATGTCATGTCTCTCCCAGTTGTTCTTTTCTTGATTGACCAATCAATAAACTTTCGGCTAGTCATTCTGCAACTAAAATTTGACTCGAAACTGCAGGAAATACCATGCCGAAGCTTGGAATGGAGCCTATCAGGCGCGACGCATTGATCAAGGCTGCGATCATCGAGATCGGGCAGACCGGTTCGCTGGATGTCACTGTGAGCCGGATCGCGAAACGCGCGGGCATGTCGGCAGCGCTGGCGCATCATTATTTCGGCTCTAAAGAGCAGATGTTTCTGGCTGCGATGCGGCATGTGCTCTCGGTATATGGTGCAGAGATTCGCGGTGCGCTGACAGCGGCAGAGAACTCGCAGGCGCGGTTGCGGGCACTGGTGCTGATATCCTTTACGGGCAGCAATTTCCGCCGTGAGGTCGTGGCGGCCTGGTTGAATTTCTACGTCATGGCACAGCGCCAGCCCGAGGCCGCGCGATTACTGCGTATCTATCAGGCGCGCCTGCGTTCGAATTTGCGCCATGCTCTGCGGCCCCTTGTCGGGACACGCTGCACAAGTCTTGCCGAAGGGGTCGCGGCGATGATCGACGGGGTCTATCTTCATGAAGCGCTGGGCACAGGAGAGCCAGACGGCAAGCGCGCATCTGCGACGGTACTGGGCTGGTTTGAGGCGGCGATAAGAGGACATGCGTCATGAGGGCACAACCGAAGGGAAGCCATTTCATCAATGGTGCATGGGTTGAGGACGAATCGGGTGCAATCATCGAGAGCATACATCCGGCGAATGGCGAGGTGATCGCGCGGCTTCACGAAGCAACGCCTGAAATAATCAACAAGGCGCTGGAGGCTGCACAGAGAGCACAGGCGGATTGGGCGGCGCGTGCGCCGGTCGAGCGGGGGCGCATCTTGCGGCGCGCTGCGGATCTGCTGCGCGCGCGCAATCACGATTTATCGGTTCTGGAGACGCTCGATACTGGCAAGCCGTTGCAGGAAACGCTCGTGGCCGATGCGGCTTCGGGGGCAGATGCTCTGGAATATTTCGGCGGTTTTGCTGCTACAGTGACTGGTCAGACCATCCCGCTCGGACGCGACATGGCCTACACGCTGCGCGAACCCCTTGGTGTCTGTGCCGGAATTGGAGCATGGAATTATCCGATCCAGATCGCCTGCTGGAAGGCCGCTCCTGCATTGGCATTTGGCAATGCGATGGTATTCAAACCCTCTGAAATCACGCCGCTTTCTGCGCTGGCGCTGGCCGAAATCCTATGCGAGGCGGGACTGCCGGCGGGGCTTTTCAATGTGGTGCAGGGGCGTGGTGCGGTGGGCGCCGCGCTGGCGACGGACGCGCGCGTTGCAAAGGTATCGCTTACGGGCTCTGTGCCAACCGGGCGCAAGGTCTATGCGGCGGCTGCCACGGGGATCAAGGCGGTGACCATGGAACTGGGCGGTAAGTCACCGCTGATCGTTTTCGAAGATGCCGATCTCGATAATGCTGTTGGCGCGGCGATGCTGGGGAATTTCTATTCCTCGGGCCAGATTTGCTCGAATGGCACGCGGGTCTTTGTGCAGCGCAGCGTGAAAGCGGAGTTTCTGGAAAAACTGAAGGCACGCGCGGCAAGGATCGTGCTGGGCGATCCGCTGGACGAGAGCACGCAGATGGGGCCGCTCGTGAGCGAAGAGCAGATGACGCGTGTGCTGGGCTATATTGCGCAAGGGCAAGGGGAAGGCGCGCGATTGGTCTGCGGCGGCACACGTGCGGGCGAAAGCGGATGCTTTGTACAGCCCACCGTCTTTGCCGATGTGCACGATGACATGGTTATCGCGCGCGAGGAGATTTTCGGCCCGGTCATGACTGTCCTCGATTTCGAGGATGAGGAAGAGGTTATTACGCGGGCCAATGCCACTGACTATGGTCTCGCGGCAGGTGTGTTCACGCGTGATCTGGCGCGGGCGCATCGGGTTGTCGGACAGTTGCAGGCGGGTACATGCTGGATAAACAGCTATAATCTCACACCGGTCGAGATGCCTTTTGGCGGTGTGAAAGCCTCGGGTGTGGGGCGTGAGAACGGCCACGCGGCGCTGGAGCATTATACGCGGGTGAAAACCGTCTATCTGGGGCTGGGCGATGTTGAGTCGCCTTACTGAAGAGGCAGCCGGGCTTGACCTGGCGGACGCGCCCCGGCTGGGGCGCGAAGAGATACATTGGGTGTGGCTAGCGCCACACGCGCGCTCAAGCAGGCGGATCGCATGACAGAAGCGGATTACATCGTAGTGGGCGCAGGCTCGGGCGGTTCGGCGGTCGCCTACAGGCTGGCAGAAGCAGGGCATTCTGTGATCATCATTGAAGCGGGTGGCAGTGATGTCGGCCCCTTCATTCAGATGCCGGGCGCGCTGTCCTATCCGATGAATATGCGCCGCTATGATTGGGGATTTGAAACCGAACCTGAGCCGTATCTGGGCGGGCGCAGGCTGGCCTGCCCGCGTGGGCGTGTGATCGGTGGATCGAGCAGCATAAACGGGATGGTTTATGTGCGTGGTCATGCGCGTGATTTCGACCATTGGGCCGAGAATGGCGCGACCGGTTGGGCCTTTGCTGACGTGCTGCCTTATTTCAAGCGGATGGAAGACTGGCATGGCGGGGCGGGCTCGGAGTGGCGAGGGCAGGGCGGGCCATTGCATGTAAGCCGCGGGGCACGCGAGAACCCGCTCTTTGATGCCTTTATCGAGGCCGGGCGGCAGGCGGGCTATCCTGTGACCGAGGATTACAATGGCGCGCAACAGGAAGGCTTCGGCGCGATGGAAGCCACGATCTGGCACGGGCGGCGCTGGTCTGCGGCGCATGCCTATCTGCGACCCGCATTGGCAACGCGGAAGGCAAAACTCATGCGCGGTGAGGTCGCGCATGTGGTTTTTGACGCAGATAATCGTGCAACGGGTGTGGCGTTGCGCGATGGGCGCAGGTTCACAGCGCGCGCGGAAGTGGTACTCGCAGCCTCAAGCATCAACACGCCCAAACTCCTGATGCTCTCAGGTATCGGTCCGGCAGCACATCTGGCGGAGCACGGGATTGCGCTGCGGGTGGATCGTGCCGGGGTGGGACAGAATCTGCAGGATCATCTGGAGCTGTATCTGCAATATTCTGCGCGCAAGCCTGTAACGCTTTACAAATACTGGAACCTTTTTGGAAAGGCTTGGGTGGGGGCGCAATGGCTGTTTCTACGACGGGGGCCGGGAGTATCCAACCAGTTTGAAGCCTGTGCGTTCATTCGTTCGCGCGCAGGTGTGGATTACCCCGATATCCAGTATCATTTCCTGCCCATTGCGGTGCGCTATGATGGTCGTGCTGTGGCTGAAGGACATGGCTTTCAGACCCATGTCGGGCCGATGCGCTCGAAAAGTCGTGGCTGGGTGAAGCTGCGTTCAAACCGTCCCGAAGACGCACCGCGCATATGCTTCAACTATATGAGTCATCCCGATGACTGGGAAGAATTTCGCACTTGCATCCGGCTCACGCGCGAGATCATGGGGCAGGCGGCATTTGCGCCCTATCTGCGCAGTGAGATCCAACCCGGTGCCGAGGTGCAATCGGATAAGGCGCTCGATGACTTCATCCGTGCACATGTCGAAAGCGCCTATCATCCCTGTGGTACAGCGCGAATGGGGCGGGCGGATGATCCGCTGGCTGTTGTTGATCCAGAGGGCCGCGTGATCGGAGTGCAGGGCTTACGCGTTGCCGATAGTTCGATTTTTCCGCGCATCACCAATGGCAATCTCAATGCACCTTCGATCATGTCGGGCGAAAAGATTGCGGATCATTTGCTGGGGCGGCGGCTGGCTGCGTCTAATCTTGAGCCTTTGCTGGCACAAGACTGGCAAAGTGCACAGCGTTAGACTGCGTGGCGGGGAGCTTTTGGAGCTGACCTTTTGATAGCCTGTACCAATTGTCTGGCTGTAACTGTTTGAGGTGGCCTTGGCGGCGACAGCCTTGCATATCTTGACCTCTGATAGGCTGCGATTTGCGCCCCCAGCCACAATCGCATCCTTTGCATTATCTAGAGATTGCCAGTGCGGCAGTGCGTGGAAGAGCATGATCCTGCCGCGCCTGCCGCCTTTTTGGCGCATGTCATAACCGATGGCGCGGTTGACTTGATCTGCGCGCCTGATCAGGCGATGCTGAGGCTGGTGGCAGGCCGCTTGAGCTATGTCGAAACAACACCAGAAAGATCATGAGTTTCTTGAATATTACGCACGGGTTGAATTGGCTTGATGCTGTTGCAGTAGTCATGTTTTTCGCAGTCTGGTTGTGGCTAGGCTGGCGCATTGGGCATCCATCTGCATCGCGGCCTTCAGTTACGGTGTTGATGTCGGATTATCGGCTGCAGTGGATGGAGGTGATGGTTACCCGCCAGCCACGCATTTTTGATGCGCAGATCATGATGAGCCTCAGGCAGAGCACGTCTTTTTTTGCATCGACCTGCCTTCTGGCCATCGGAGGCTTGCTGGCGTTGATCGGCAATGTGGACTTGTTGGGCGGTATTGCATCAAGGCTGACCAATATTGAAAACAGCAGCGCAGTGCTTCAGACGAAATTGTTTTTGGCCCTTTTCATGCTGGGCAATGCATTATTGAAATTTGTCTGGGCGAATCGGGTGTTTGGTTATTGCTCGGTCGTCATGGGAGCTGTGCCCAATGACCCTGACAGCCCAGATTCCAGACCACTCGCCATGAAGGCCGGTAAGTTGAATGGCCGCGCAGCTATGAATTTCAATGCGGGGTTGCGGTCTATGTATTTTGCGCTTTGCGCGCTTGCATGGCTGGGTGGAGCTTTGATGTTGCTTGTTGGCGTCGCAGTGACTGCTTGGGTCGTCTGGAGCCGTGAATTCTCTTCTGCCTCACGCGAAATCATCCTCGGACGTGATGGTCGCACCGACCCGTGATCTTTGCATATCGGCTGACCATTGAAGCGCGGTGGCTATGCAGGTGACTGCGATCCGGTCGCCACTCGGCAAGTGCAGCTCGACAAGCGCCCATTACGTTGAAAAAGCCTTCCGCCGGAGAGGCATATGGCAGATTCACAGTGCTCTGCGCAAACTCCCGGCGTTGCCGCCACATCGTGCACCAATCGCAGCGCAGAAAGATGGATTTTCGCGAGCAGGCATGCGCTTTGGCCGCAAATCCGCAAGCAACTAGAGGAATGTCGTTTATGAAACAGTCTGATCTTTCCTGCCCGGAAGGCACTTGATCAGCCTGCGCGATCAGGCGATGTTGGCCGGAAGGGGGAACCGCTTGGGGAACTTCACCAAAACCCCGCCCATAGCTATGGCAGTTACTGAGACTATGGGGACCGGAATTTTATAGCGGGGGAGCCGATGGAGCCGATTACACTGACAACCGAGATGATGGTTGTCTTGGCGCTTCTTTGCTTCACAGTTTTTCTGTTCGTTTCTGAGATCGTGCGCGTTGATCTTGCGGCAGTTCTTGTGATGGTGCTGCTCGGAGGGATGAGCTATCTGCCTGGGCTCGGAAATCTGGCAAACCCGAACGAGCTTTTCACCGGATTCAGCTCCAACGCGGTGATTTCGATCATCGCGGTCATGATTATTGGCGCAGGTCTTGATAAGACTGGCTTGATGAACAAACTCGCCGTGACGATCCTGAAATGGGGCGGCGTAACCGAAGCGCGCATAGTCGTTATCATTTCAGGCACTGTTGGGGTGATTTCCTCGTTCATGCAGAATGTAGGGGCGGCGGCGCTGTTTCTGCCGGTGGTGGGCCGCATCTCGGCACGCACGGGTTTACCACTTTCGCGCTTGCTGATGCCGATGGGGTTTTGTGCGATCTTGGGCGGTACGATGACCATGGTCGGCTCGTCTCCGCTGATCTTGTTGAATGACCTGATCGCAACCTCTAACGCCGAATTGCCAGGCGGATCGCGCATGGAGGGCTTTGCACTTTTCGCACCACTCCCGATCGGCGCTGCACTAATCGTGACAGGGATCGTTTATTTTGTGGTGCTGGGGCGATGGATTCTGCCTGCAAATACCGAACGCGATGCCGCAGCTTCCGGTCAGTCCATGAGCGAATACCTCAAGCGCACCTACGGGTTGAAGGCTGATCTTGTCGAGGTGATCGTCCCTGAAGGCAACATTCTGGTTGGTGAAACCCTTGAAGACATCATGGATGCTCATCACCTTTACATCGTGGGCACCTATTACGCCGGTCAGAAAGTTATCGCACCGCGCATCACGACTGAAATCCTGACACCATGCCGACTTGCCGTGCTGGGGCGGAAAAAGGTGATCCGTGACATCTGCGAGATCTATGGTCTCGAAGTGCGGCCAAGCATGGAGCATTTCGCGGAAGATTTCGCTCCCGACAAGGCCGGGGTGGCCGAGATCGTGGTCACTCCAGGGGCATCCGTTATCGGAAAAACCGCGAAGGAACTTCGGTTCCGGCAAAGCTATGGAATGAGCCTGATTGCGATCCATCGCGGCGAAGAAACCATGAGCAATGTAGAGACGCCCGAGCACCCTGCAACGCGCCTGGGTCTGGTGCCGCTGAAGGCGGGCGACACGCTGGTTGTGCAGACCCCTTGGGAAATGCTGACGCTGCTGAAAAGAAACCGCGATTTTGTGGTGGTGACCTCGGATTTTCCGGAAGAGGAACTGCGCCCGCACAAGGTTGGCTGGGCGCTGGGCTTCTTTGCGGTCGCACTGGCATTGATACTATTCAGTGAATTGCGATTGTCACTGGCACTGATGGTGGGTGCTGTCGGAATGATCGCAAGCCGTGTGCTTTCCATGGATGAAGCCTATCACGCGGTCAGTTGGAAGACGGTGTTTCTGCTGGCTTCGCTCATACCGCTTGGATCCGCGATGCAGAATACAGGCACTGCGGCCTGGATCGCACAAGAGGTGATCGCGTTTCTTGATGGCTGGCCGATCTGGGCGATTCAGGCGGGTGTTGCCGTGCTCGCCACGGCCTTTACGCTGATAATGTCGAATGTTGGCGCGACGGTGTTGCTGGTTCCCTTGGCTGTGTCAATTGCTGTCGCGGCCGGGGGCAATCCTGCCATATTTGCGCTGACGGTGGCTATCTCGACCTCCAACAGCTTTCTGATACCGACCCATCAGGTTAATGCTCTTATCATGGGTCCGGCAGGGTATCGCGTGAAGGATTTTGTGCGCTCTGGCGGAATAATGACTGTGCTCTTTCTGCTGGTGTCACAACTCATGATGAATCTGTTTTATTAGATGTGCCCGCCCGGCACGCGCGCGAACATCGCTCATGCCGATGCCCGCCAAGCGCCGCGCATAGTTTGACGTTCAGCCCTTCACCCCAACAAGGCGGGGATCTCATTGCAGGAGAAAACCCGCGATTGTGCATGATTATCAGGGAGAAATAGCGACAGTTGCGATTTTCCCGCTCTCGTGATGGCCAAAGAGCAGAACCTGCTCAACCTTTGGGATCAAACCCTCAATCATGTGTATAAAACCATACTGCAATCGCACTGTCTCGTCATTAACACGCGCGATCAATTCAGCCTCGAAAGGTCCGGTCTGGCGCAATGTGACAGTGCTCCCGGCCATGGTACGAAAGCGAATGTCAAACTCCCCGTCAATGTCCAGCGGGCGCACCCGCATGGGTGCCAATAAGCGTTGCCGCAAGCTTAAGGCTCTTACCTGACCTTCTTCTTCATAGCGTCGCCAGTAAAGTGCAACGGGCTCGTCTCTGAGAAGGTTCCCGTCTGCATCATACTGCGCCGCAACGATGAGAGTATTTCGATCCTTCGATCGCTGAACATACAACACTTGTCCTGGCTCGTCAGGGACAGGGGATTCCGGGCGCAGGATCGGGAGCGTGGTAGACAGCGTGACCGAAGCGATGCGCCCCTCAAATGCCTGTGCTGAACCGCTAAATTGCACCATAGACATGAGCAAAAGCGTCATTAGGATCATGAGCTTGAAAGCACGCATGTTAATCTGCCATATCCTGTCTGACTGGGGATTTGGAGGCTTACTCAGAATTCGAACTGAAACCGGATGGCAAAATCAGCTGATTTGGCCAACTGAGCAAATGCTTTCACTTCTGATATGGTCCAAGCTATTAAGTTTGAGAGCCTTACTTCAAGAACGGCAGATTACGGGATTACCGAGAGTAGCGCAAATGGCTTTGTTGCGATTGTCCTGCCAGACCGGCTGTGGTTCCAGCTCACGATAGTTTGGCAGCACTTTGAGGCTCAGCCACCGCGATGCATGGCGGTTTGACGCACGGCGCCACTCAAGGGGCTTCAAATGATACGGCATCCTCGCACTATGCAAAATCTTTAGATAATCAGTGGATTAAGGCGGCAGGCAGATGCAGCAGTATACGTTTTGGCAGGCGCAAAAAGGCTGTGCCGCGAGTGGCGTGCCGTGGCACTTCCGCGATATCTGTGGATCAGCCCGGAACTGGAAACCACGGTTGAAAAACCGCTGACCATGATCCAGCGTATCTCATGCAAAGGTGTGATCCCATTTTCAGGTCGCCTGACCGCCCTAGGAGCGTGAAAAGCTCTATCTGAAACTGCGGTGTGTCGTCAGATCTGCGCAAGGTCAATGCAACCGCACCATTTCGACTGCAATTTTCAGAAAAAAACACCGGGATAGAAATCCCGGTGCCGAAGTCTTGCGCCATGTGGCTGAAAAAATTGCGTGGTCCGGCAGCGTTCGTCCGCACGGAAAAGGCAATCGCGGTCAAGCAAGAGCTTCAGTTTTTTGCGAGCGCGTCGATTGTGGCACGAAAAGGCTCCAGACCGTAGCCGAACCGTGCCGGAATGGCGATCAAACTATCTGTCGGCTGTTTGCCAGCTTGTGACAGCGCCCAGACGATCGAAGAGCGGTTGCCAGATGCGCAATAAGCCAGAACAGGCCCTTCGCTATCGGCAATCGCCTTGCTCTGCGCGGTCACATTGTCGAGCGTAATCGCGCCACCAGTGACCGGGTTGAGCACGAAACGCAGTCCTGCGGCCTCGGCCGCCTTGCGGATGGCCTCAGCCTGCACATCTTGAGGAACTTCTCCATCTGGGCGATTGCAGACCACTGTTACATAGCCTGCCTCCGCTATCGCTGCGATATCGTCGGGGGTGATCTGAGGCGAGACCGCGTAATCATCGGTCAGGGGTCTGATTTCCATCGCTGGCTCCGCTTAGATGGCTGCTAGTCGGTCGATCTGAAGCCGGATTGGCTGCGCCACCAGCATACCTGCGATCATGGCAAGGATAAAGGTTATCCCGCCAGTTCCACCCCAACTGAGCGAGGCGATAGCCGGTCCCGGGCAAAGCCCGACAAGCCCCCAACCTGCGCCGAAGAGGACAGAGCCGATGACGAGGTTATGGCCTAGGCGCGGGTCAGGTTTGGACGGAAAAGGGTCGCCGACCATTGAAACAGCGCGTTTCGTCGTCATGTGCCAGGCCACCAGCATGGGCAGGATTGCGCCACCGAGTACGAAGGCGAGCGTTGGATCCCAGTTGCCGAAGACATCAAGCCAGCCTTGCACTTTGGTCGTGTCGGTCATGCCCGAGACGAGAAGCCCAGCACCAAACAAACCACCCGAGATTGCTGCAATGATAATGCGCTGCATCAGATCACCCCCAGAAAATGCCGGAACAGGACCATGGTCAGCCCGCCAGCCAGCAGATAGAAAACCGTTGCCACGATGCCCCGCAGCGAGAATCGAGAAATCCCGCAGACGCCATGGCCCGAGGTGCAGCCATTAGCCAGCCTTGTACCGATGCCGACCAGTAACCCGCCCGCGATAACGATCCCGAGGCTCGAAGTGATATTGGTCGACACCTCGACCCTGTAGAGCGGTAACATCAGGGCTGGCACGACCACGAGTGCGGCAAGAAAAGCCAACCGCTCGGCCCAGTTGTGCAGTCCCGAACGATCTACCAGACCGCCAATGATGCCGCTCGCCCCCATGATCCGGCCATTGCCCAATAGGAAGATTGCGGCGGCTGTGCCGATCATCAGGCCGCCGACAAGGCCCCAAATCCAGTCAGTTAGTATCATGTGCTCATTCCTGTTCGCAAAACGGCGCGGTAAAATATTACCGCGCCTGTAGATGAGACTCTGATCGGATCAGAGTGTGTTGACCGGAACTTTCAGATAGACGGTGCCGTTTTCCTCAGGCTCTGGCATCTGTCCTGCACGCATATTCACTTGCAGTGAGGGCACGATCAGGCGCGGCATGCCCAACTGCGCATCGCGTTCATTGCGGGCGCGGACGAAATCATCCTTTGATTTGCCTTCGCCCACGTGTTTGTTGAGCCGCTTCTGCTCGCCCACAGTGGTTTCCCAGGCATAGGTGTCGCGGCCTTCGGCCTTGTAGTCATGGCCCACGAAAATTCGTGTCTCATCCGGCAGTGCAAGGATTTTCTGCACCGAATCCCACATCGTATCGGCAGAGCCGCCGGGGAAGTCGCAACGCGCAGTGCCGAAATCGGGCATGAAGAGCGTGTCGCCGACAAAAGCCGCATCGCCGATGACATAGGTCAGGCAGGCCGGTGTGTGGCCTGGTGTGTGCAGCACATCGCCGCGCATCTGGCCGATATGGAAACTGTCGCCTTCCTTGAACAGCGCGTCGAATTGCGATCCATCGCGCTGGAATTCGGTGCCTTCATTGAAGACCTTGCCGAAAGTGTCCTGCACGATGCGGATGTTTTCGCCGATCGCGATCTTGCCGCCGAGTTTCTGCTGCAGATAAGGAGCCGCCGAAAGGTGGTCGGCATGGACATGTGTCTCAAGCAGCCATTCGACCTCGTAGCCCTTCTCCTTCACGAAATCGATCACCATATCGGCCGAACGTGTATCCGTGCGCCCGGAGGCGTAATCGAAATCAAGCACAGAATCGACGATCGCGCATTTCTTGCTGTTGGGATCGCGAACGATATAGGTGACGGTGAAAGTATCTTCGTCGAAGAATGCTGTAATTTCAGGGTTCATCATCTGTCTCCGTGTCTGAGTTCTGACACGGAATATAGACACCTTGAAACATATTGCAAGATTTGAATGTTAAAATTTGCAGAAATTCTGTGCCCCACCCGACAAGCGGGCGGGGCAAGGGCGATTCAGAGTTTTAGTGCCTTGCTCGGTGAGAGCACATCGATTCCGAGCGCGAGGCCCACTGCATAATATGTGAGATGTCCTGCATGTGTGTTCAGCCCCTCCAGCAGATGCGGATCTTCCTCGCACGCCTTACGCCAGCCCTTGTTTGCCAGCGCCAGCATGAAGGGCATGGTCGCATTGCCCAGCGCGAGGGTTGAAGTGCGCGCGACAGCGCCAGGCATGTTGGCGACACAGTAATGCATCACACCATCGATCTCATAGACCGGCTCGGCGTGAGTCGTTGCACGCGAAGTCTCGAAGCAGCCGCCCTGATCAATCGCGACGTCCACCAGCACTGCACCGGGTTGCATAGTCGAGAGTTGTTCGCGCCGGATGAGTTTCGGTGCTGCAGCGCCGGGGATCAGGACTGCCCCCACCACCATATCCGCCCGTGTAATCAGATCCTCGATCGCTGCAGTGTCCGAAAACTGGGTGGTCAAACGCCCGTGGAAGATATCGTCCAGATAAGACAGGCGTGGAATGGATCGATCCAGAATTGTAACATTCGCGCCCATGCCCACCGCAACCCGCGCTGCGGCCGTGCCCACCACGCCGCCGCCGATGATGATCACATTTGCTGGCCGAACTCCCGGCACACCGCCCATCAAAACGCCACGCCCGCCATTGGCCTTTTGCAGCGCCCATGCTCCCATCTGCGGGGCAAGCCGCCCTGCAACTTCAGACATCGGCGCGAGCAGGGGCAAGCCACCATTGCGGTCGGTGACAGTTTCATAAGCAATCGCGGTCACGCCGGACTCGAGCAGATCGCGGGTCTGCTCCGGATCAGGAGCGAGATGCAGATAGGTGAAGAGAAGCTGACCCTCGCGCAGCTGCTTGCGCTCGATAGCCTGCGGCTCCTTGACCTTCACGATCATCTCTGCGCGCGCAAAGACTTCTTCTGCGCTGTCCACAATCTCTGCGCCAATCGCGGTATAATCAGTATCCGCAAAGCCCGCACCTGCGCCCGCGCCGGTTTCGATAATGACCTGATGGCCATTGGCAATCGCTTCCTGCGCGGCATTCGGGGTCAGGCCCACGCGAAATTCCTGTGGTTTGATTTCTTTCGGGCAACCGATCAGCATGGCATTTCCTCCTTCTCCATGATGAGAGAATATTCCCAAGCTCAAAGGATTTTCTTGCAATCTTCGGCCCTTCGTGTCTTTTTAACGCAGTTTCTTGCGTAAATTGCTCAAAACAGCGGAGATAATTGTGCTGCGATGCAGCTAGACGCGACAGATCGGCGCATCCTGCGGGTGCTACAAAGGCAGGGCCGCATCAGTAATGCCGA
Organism: Natronohydrobacter sp.; assembly: GCA_007125005.1. GTDB lineage: Bacteria > Pseudomonadota > Alphaproteobacteria > Rhodobacterales > Rhodobacteraceae > Roseinatronobacter. The sequence continues at coordinate 32,358 of SLDY01000065.1, read as the reverse complement.
ACTGGCCGAACTGGTGCATCTCTCTCCTTCAGCTTGTCACCGGCGCGTGCAGCGGCTGGAAGCGGAGGGGTTTATCTCGGATTACGTTGCGCTTCTGGATCTCAAGCGCATTGGCCGACAGACTGTTGTCTATGTCGAGATCACGCTCTCGGGCCAAAGCGATGAGATCCTTGATGCGTTCGAGCGCGACGTAGCACGCGTGCCTGATGTGTTGGAATGCCATCTCATGGCGGGGAGCGCCGATTATCTGCTCAAGATCGTGGCGGCCGATACAGAGGATTTCGCGCGCATCCACCGGCGATATCTCAGCCGTCTACCCGGTGTAGTGCAAATGCAGTCTTCTTTCGCGCTGCGCACGGTCGTCAAGACAACAGAAGTCGTGATCTGAAAGGCCCCGATCAAAGGTCGGGGCCATGATCTGTTCAGCGGTCGCGCAGCGCGTCGCGGATATCAATCAGCAATTCTTCAGTGGTTGGGCCCTTGGGGGCTTCAGGGGCAGGCGCCTCCTCAGTACGACCCATGCGTGCAACGCGATTGACCGTGCGAACCAGCATGAAAACCACAAAAGCGATGATCAGAAACTTGATCACGGCATTGATGAAATTACCGATCATGAATTGCGCGTCGCCAATTCCGAAACTGATGCCCGAGAAATCAACACCACCAACGAAAATGCCAATCAGCGGATTGACGAGATCATCGACGAGTGAGGTCACGATCGCAGTGAAGGCGGCGCCGATTATGATGCCGACGGCCATGTCCATGGCATTGCCGCGTGCAATGAAAGCCTTGAATTCCTGAAGCATACCACTGTCCCATTTGTTACTGTTAACGATTTTGCTTACAGCAGGTTACTCAGCATCACCAAGCATTTTCACGCCCTCCGAGTGTTCGGGGCAGCTTTTTCATTGAGGCAGCGTCCCGTGGAGGGTGTAGCGCAGGATTTGCACAACCTGCTCCGGGGTCTCAACTACAGCAAGTGCGGCGGCATCGACCTCCTTGAGTGCGTGCTGGTGTTCTGGACCATGTAGCACAATAATCGCTTTGCCGAGTGCGGCTGCATAGCCAGCATCGAAGGCTGCGTTCCATTGACGGTATTTCTCACCGAAACGCACAATAACGATATCGGCCTCTTCCAAAGCTTTGCGGGTGCGGATGGCATTGAGTTTTGCACCCTTGTGGTCATGCCAGAACTTCTGATCCTCAGCGCCCAGAATCGCCACGCCACAATCGTCGGACGCGGCATGATCGGTGACCGGTTCGCTAAAGATGACGGGGAGTGCGCGTGCGCCTTCCTTGATAAGATCGCGCCAGTTAGTATGGATCTCTCCGGCAAGATAAACATTCAGCTGCATTTCAGCCCCATTTTGCTTCGGTCAACAGTTGTTTAGCATAGATCAGTATCGGTCTGAAACCAGCACCTGCTGCCGCTCGCAGGTTGCGGGCGGCAGGTTTCTGTGGCAAGCACGAGATCTGTTCCGGCTAAACTTGAGAGTTCAGCGCATGACCGATTTCGCCTTTCGCCGACGCATGATGGTTGACACGCAGGTGCGCCCCTCGGATGTCACCAAATTTCCCATTATTGACACGATGTTACGCCTTCCGCGCGAAGAGTTCGTGCCCGATGATAAGGTAGAGGCCGCTTATGTCGGCGAAAACCTCGTTCTTGAAGGCGATCGCGTACTGCTCGATCCGCGAACCTTGGCAAAGATGATCGATGCCCTCGGCATAACAGATGCCGATCTGGTGCTCGATATAGGCTGCGGGACAGGGTATTCTGCGGCGCTCTTGCTGCAGTTGGCGCAAGCAGTTGTGGCAGTGGAAGAAAACAAGGCGCTTGCAGAAATGGCCGAAACGGCATTCGCCCGGACAGGCTCTGAAACGGTCATTCTGCATCTTGGCCCTCTCAGCGAGGGTGTGAAAGCTTACGCACCTTATGATGTGATCCTGTTGCAAGGGGGGATTGAAGACTTCCCGGAAACGCTGGTCGAGCAACTGCGAGAGGGTGGGCGCGTGGCTGCTGTTTTCATGGATGGCGCTTTGGGGGTTGTCCGACTGGGCATCCGCAAAGACGATCATATCGCCTGGCGTGACATCTTCAACGCGGCGGCCCCGGTACTGCCTGGCTTCGAGAAAGCGCGCGCCTTCAGTCTATAAGGAACTCTCCGAGACGTGGAAGGGGCGGCGCTCATTCCACATTTCGGCTTCAGGACGATAACACAGAAAGAGGCATTGCGGATGTTGCAACGAATACGAACCGGTGTCTTGGTGGCAACACTTGCTTTTGCGGCCATGCCTGTCTCGGCGCAATCGCTGACAGATACCCTCATCGCAGCCTATCGCAATTCCAACTTGCTTGAGCAGAATCGCGCTTTGTTGAGGGCCGCTGATGAGGATGTTGCCATCGCCGTTGCGAGCATGCGCCCGGTTTTGAATTTTGTCGCAGATGCACAGGCGCGCTATCAGTCGAATCAGCAGCTCGGAAGTTCCACATCGCTCAGTGCGGGCCTGAGCCTGGTGGCTGAAGTGACGCTGATTGATTTTGGTCGTGGCGCGTTGGCGCGTGATGCGGCGAAAGCACAAGTGCTCGCGACGCGCCAAGGGCTTATCGATGTTGAGCAGCGCGTCATGCTCGATGCAGTGCGCGCCTTCATGGACGTGCGCTCGGCGACGGATTCAGTATCACTGCAGCGGACAACAGTTCGTGTGATCGGCCAGGAACTCGATGCGGCTCGGGAGCGCTTTAATCTGGGCGAAATCACTCGCACAGATGTGTCTTTGGCCGAAGCGCGACTTGCTGCCGCGCGCTCGCAACTTGCAGCGGCAGAAGGAGAGCGGGAAGCTGCCCGCGAGTTCTACAAACTTGTGACCGGAGCCTATCCGGGTGAGTTGCGCCAACCACCAGCTCTGCCGCATACTGCGCCATCGCTGCAGGTCGCGCAGGATATCGCAAGGCGCACGCATCCCCTGATCCTGCAGACACAGCAAGAGGTGACTGCTGCAGAGTTGAATGCTCAGCGTGTGTTTGCGCAGCGTCACGGGGCTGTAACGGGATCGGCGTCTATCGGGCGCCAATTCAATGATCCCGGACGCGATTTCAACACTGGAAGTGCAGGGATTAGGTATAGCCGCCCCCTTTATCAGGGGGGGCAGTTGAACGCGCTTCACCGGCAGGCAAATGCGCGGCGCGATGCAGTACGCGCGGCATTGCACCAGTCAGTCGCGCAGGTACTTCAGAATGTTGCGATCGCTTGGGCGAATGTTGATGTTGCCACGGCCCGGATAACGGCCAGCCAGCAACAGGTGCGCGCCGCCCAGAACGCCTTTGAAGGAACGCGCGAGGAAGCGCGGCTTGGGGCACGCACGACGCTTGACGTGCTCAATGCCGAAACCGATCTGCTGAATGCGCGCACGACGCTCTTGCAGGCTCAGGCATCCCAGCAGGTGGCGACCTATAACCTGCTTGCAACCATGGGGCTTCTGACTGTGGATCATCTGGGGCTTGGCATACCCACCTACGACCCTGAAGCCTATTTCAATGCTGTGCGCAATGCTCCGGTCGTTTCGCCGCAAGGTGAGGCGCTTGATCGTGTGCTTCGGGCAATCGGGCGGCAGTAAATTCAAGATTTACCCCAAGACAGACTTCCCGATTGTTTGAAAGCCGAAGCCGCGTTAAGCTATGCGCAATGGAATGCTTTCCGCCGCCCAACCGCCCGAGAAGAAGGCGGGACGGCCCAGAGCGCGAAACGGGCAAAAATTAAGGCAAGTTGATGTCAGAAGCTATGTCAAAGCGCGAAATCGAGGATGTGCTGTCTTCAATCCGGCGTTTGGTTTCGCAAGATGTCAATCGCCCTGCTGTTGCAGACACGATTGCTGTTGCGCCCGCAGACAAGCTGGTTCTGACGCCATCGTTGCGCGTTGAGCCTGCATCTGACACCCCTTTTGATGATCCTCAACCTAAAGTCGCGCAGGGAATGGCAATCTCGGATGCAGATGCCTTTCAGCCTCAGAGCCCAGAGCTTTACCAGAATGATCGTGCTCAGCTTGGCGATACCGCCAGATCAAGCTCGTTGCTGAGCCGGATTTCAAGTGCCGGGGATGTCGTGTCGCGAGACATATCGGCTGATATTGACAAGCTCGAGAGCTGTGAAATGGCCGATGAAACGATGGATGAAAAACCGGCAACCGCCTCGGAGATTGAAGAAAACCTTACGACTGCTCACATGCCTGACAGGGAGAGGGCAGAAGTGGAGGCCTTCTTGCCTGAACAAACCGATATCCCCAACCCGGCGATTGAGGGGGTAACCATCGAGGCGACTTTGGCGCGACTGGAGGAGTTGTTGTCAAACCCTGCGCGCGCGCAATCAATCTCCGGCACGCAACCCTCTCGTGGTGAGAGTGATGATGAAGTTATTGATGAGGGTATGTTATATCAACTGGTTGCACATATCGTGCGTCAGGAATTGCAGGGTGAGCTGGGCGAAAGAATCACACGCAATATTCGCAAACTGGTGCGCGCAGAAGTCGCGCGCGAATTGCAGCTTCGTCAACTCTGATCGCCGCAATCAAGCGGATAATCTTCCCACTCCTCAACATCAAGGCCTTGCTCCGAAAGAGTCTTTCCTTGCATCGAGACCCCCGCGACATGCGTTGATAGAGGATCACCCGTTACCAGTGGGTGCCAGTCGGGCAGCGAACGTCCCTCGTGCAATCGTCTGTAGGCGCATGTCTGCGGCATCCAATAGGCTATCTCGTCGAGTGTCTCGGGCGTCAGGACCACGCATTCCGGAACGAGCCTCTTGCGTTCTGCATAATTGGCGCAACGGCATGTCGTGTCATCGAACAAACGGCAGGCAACGCGCGTGAAGATGAGTTCACCCGTATCGATATCCTCGAGTTTGTTGAGGCAGCATTTGCCGCAGCCATCGCAGAGCGCCTCCCACTCGGGTTCGGTCATCTCCCCAAGCGGAACTGTCTCCCAGAATTTTATGCGCAGGTCCATGAGCGGGACATAAGCTGCAAGGCGCGACAGGGAAAGGGTGAAACGCCTTCGGCTTGCCATTCTAGCGCCTGCGCTTACCCTCTGCATATACTGAATAGGAAACCCCCTTTTGCCTGCGCTTGACCATTTGAATCCGATCGACCTGCCATTGCCTCTCGCGCACTGGTTTGCTGCGCAAGGCTGGGCACCGCATCGGCATCAGTTGCAGATGTATCGTGCGACAGACGATGCACTGCTTATTGCACCTACTGGTGGTGGCAAGACGCTGGCGGGGTTCCTGCCGGCTCTGGCAGCGGCCTGCTGTGATGCAATGACATCGGGCCTGCATACGCTTTACGTCTCTCCGCTCAAGGCCCTTACTCATGACATCGCGCGAAATCTCGCACGTCCGGTTGCGGATTTGGAGCTTGGGCTGCGCATCGAGGACCGCACAGGTGATACCGGCGCAGGCCAGCGTGCGCGCCAGCGGGTGGATCCGCCACATATCCTGCTCACAACCCCCGAGAGCCTCGCGCTCATGCTCTCTTATCCCGAAGCATCACGCATTTTTGCAGGGTTGCGGCGTGTCGTTATCGATGAAATTCACGCGCTTGCAGAGTCAAAGCGCGGGGATCAGTTGATGCTTGCTCTTTCGCGGCTGCGCACGCTGTCTCATGGCCTGCAGGTTGCAGGGCTTTCGGCGACAGTCGAAAATCCTGCACGGCTTGCGCGTTTGATCGGCGGGGCAGATGTGATCCATGCCGATCCCGGCCCTGCGCCAGATATCGCGATGCTGCCTGTCACTGAGCCCCCGCCATGGTCGGGCGCGGGTGGGGCCTATGCAGCGCGCGATGTAATGCAAGCGATCAGTGATGCGCGTCTCGCACTGGTGTTTATCAACACACGCGCGCAGGCGGAGTTGTTCTTTCAGGCGCTCTGGGCGGTCAATGATGCCAATCTGCCCATCGCGCTGCATCACGGCTCACTGGCGCGCGATCAGCGCCGCAAGGTGGAGGCTGCGATGGCCGCAGGGGAATTGCGCGCTGTGGTGGCGACAGGCAGTCTCGATCTGGGGCTCGACTGGGGGGATGTTGATCTGGTACTCCAGATCGGTGCGCCCAAAAATATCAAGCGGCTGGTGCAGCGGATTGGGCGCGCCAATCACCGTTATGATACCCCCTCGCGGGCGCGGATCGTGCCTGCCAACCGGTTCGAAGTGCTTGAATGCGTAGCTGCCTTGCAGGCTGTGGAAGCTGGCGAGCTTGATGGGGATGATAACGCAGGGCAGGGCGGGCGCGACGTGCTCTGCCAGCACCTGATGCTCCTTGCCTGCGCAGGTCCGCTTGATGCTGATGCAGTCTTTGCCGAGATCACGCGCGTGGGTCCATATGCTGATCTGAGTCGCGTCGAATTCGATGCCTGCCTCGATTTTGTGGCAACAGGCGGTTATGCCCTGAAGGCTTATGACCGTTGGCAGCGTCTGGTTGAGCGTGATGGGCTCTGGCATCTGCGTGATCCGCGCGCGGCGCGCGACATTCGGATGAATATTGGCACCATCGTCGCGCCAGAGCGTTTGAGTGTGCGACGCGGCCCGCGCGGGGGCGCGCCATTGGGCGAGATCGAGGAGAGCTTCGCCGCTTCGCTGCTTCCCGGCGACACTTTTCTGATCGGAGGCCAGACAGTACGCTATGACCGTCTGCGCGACATGGTCGTGGAAGTTACGCCGCAGCCTGCGCGCGAGCCGAAGATAGCTGTGTTCAACGGGCTCAAGATGGCAACATCGACAGAGCTTTCTACACGTGTTCTCAAGTTGATCGGGGATCGTGGTGCCTGGGGAGCGCTGCCCGCGCATATTCGCGAATGGCTTGCGCTGCAGGCCGAGATCTCGCATTTGCCGCGCCCAGGCACGATGACTTGCGAAAGCTTTCTGCGTGCAGAGCGCTGGTATTTTGCGCTTTACTCCTTCGCTGGCCGCAATGCCAACCAGACGCTGGGTCTGTTGCTGACGCACCGGATGGAAGCAGCGGATATGGCCCCGCTGGGCTTTGTCGCCACAGATTATGCGCTCTTGATCTGGTCGCTCGAGCCAGTGCTTGACGCTGCGGCCTTGCTCGATGCGGCTGGCCTGCGTGACGGGTTTCAGGAGTGGTTGGCCGAGAATGCGGTGATGAAACGCACCTTCCGCGCAGTCGCTACCGTAGCGGGGCTCATCCAGCGCAACCTGCCGGGCCAGCGCAAGAGCGGCAAGCAGGCGACGTTTTCGAGCGATATCCTCTATGATACCTTGCGAAAATACGACCCCGATCATCTGCTGTTGCAGATCACTCGCGCGGAGGCGATGCGCGGGCTTGCCGATTTCGGGCGTATTGAGGAGATGTTGCGCAGTCGCAGCGAGATTGTGCATAGCATCGCGCGGCATGTAACACCCTTTGCCGCGCCATTGCTGCTGGAAGCCGGGCGCATCCCAATACGCGCCTCGGGCAGCGAACGGCTTCTGGAACAAGAAGCTGCAAGGATGATGAAAGAGGCAGGATTGACGCTGAATGGGCTTGGCGCAACAACTGAGGGATGAGTACATATCGTTTTCAGTTTCATGGGCAGGAACTGGTGGCGCGGCCCTCGGGTGCGCTTTACTGGCCGGCGCAGGAGGCATTGGTTGTTGCGGATATGCACTTGGGAAAATCCGGGCGTATCGCGCGCCTTGGTGGGGCCTTGCTGCCACCTTTTGAGAGCATCGCGACCTTGGAGCGGCTGAACGTAGATCTCATGGATAGCGGGGCGCGGCGATTGATCTGTCTGGGAGACAGTTTCGATGACGACACTGCACGCACAGAGCTGGGCGCTGCGGAAGTCCAACTTCGCGCCCTGTGCAAGCGTCATGAAGTGATCTGGGTTTCCGGCAACCATGACCCGGCGCACCGGGGGGTGCTGGGAGAATGTGTCGATGAGTTGCAGATCTCAGGGCTTGCCCTACGCCATATCGCGGGCGTGGCGCCCGATATTTCAGGCCATTACCACCCCAAACTGCGGTTTATGGGGCAACGACGGCGTGCCTTTCTTCTGGGCGCGGCGCATCTGATCCTGCCGGCATTTGGAGTCTATACCGGGGGCCTTGATCATGATGATCCCGCAGTGCGGCACCTCGTGCCAGAAGGGATCGCAATCGTCACCGGCAAACACGCGCATGCAATTCCTTTGAGCCCCGTGCTGCAAGCGCGGCAGTGACAGGCAGGTAGCGAGAAATGCAGCCGCAGCCCGCTTAGGACTGGATCGAAAGCTTGTTTCGCGATACTCTTCCGCGAACAGACCCGGACAAAACGGGCGACTACAGGCAATCCGGTCATGCCGGGCAGGAGATCGAGGCAGTAGAATGACGGAAATGGTCTATGGCACCGCGCCTTTGCGCGTTGTAGAGCCTGTCCTTCCACGGTGGTGGCGCACCATTGACAAGGTTACGCTTACTTCGGTGCTTCTCTTGATGGCGGTGGGGCTTTTGCTGGGCCTCGCAGCCTCGCCTCCTTTGGCAACGCGTAACGGCTTGCCGCCTTTCTTCTATGTGCAGCGACAGGTCGTTTTCGGACTTCTGGGCATTGTGGCGATGATAACTCTCTCGATGTGTTCGCCCGACCGGATCCGGCGCATCGGTGTTGTGGGCTTCTTCATCTCACTGCTCGCGCTCATGCTGCTGCCGTTCTTCGGCACCGATTTCGGCAAGGGTGCTGTGCGCTGGTTCAGCCTTGGCTTTGGGTCTTTCCAGCCCTCCGAATTTCTCAAGCCCATGCTCGCGATCTTCGCGGCTTGGCTGATGGCAGCAGGCCAACAGCCAGAAGGTCCGCCGGGCAAGGCGCTCGCGCTCGGCTTTACCATGCTGGTGCTTGGGCTATTGGTGATCCAGCCCGATTTCGGGCAAGCCGCGCTGATTGCCGCTGGCTGGATGGTGATGTATTTCGTGGCCGGTGCGCCGATGCTCTTGCTATGTGGCTTCGCGGGGATGATCATGGCGGGCGCTTATGTGGCCTATAACAGTTCGGAGCATTTTGCGCGCCGCATCGACGGGTTTCTGACCGCCGAGATTGATCCGCGCACGCAGATGGGCTTCGCCCAGAACGCGATTTCCGAAGGAGGATTCTTCGGTGCGGGCGTGGGCGAAGGGCGCGTGAAATGGAACTTGCCCGATGCGCATACCGATTTCATAATTGCAGTGGCGGCGGAGGAATATGGACTGATCCTGGTCCTGTTCATCATCGGGTTGTACGCTACTATCCTCATTCGCTCGCTTTTCCGCCTGATGCGCGAGCGCGACGCTTTTATCCGTCTGGCGGGGACCGGGATCGTCGTGGTGTTCTCGCTACAGGCCATGATCAACATGGGCGTCGCGGTGCGGCTTCTGCCCTCGAAAGGCATGACTTTGCCGTTCGTGAGCTATGGTGGATCCTCCTTGCTTGCGACGGGCATGGCAATCGGTATGCTACTTGCATTCACACGCACGCGTCCACAAGGCGAGATAGGCGAATTGCTCGCTCGGCGTGCGCAACCGCAAGGACACTGATATGGCGAAACCGCCGCTGCTTCTGATTGCTGCCGGGGGGACCGGGGGGCACATGTTCCCCGCGCAAGCGCTTGCCGAAGCGATGCTGGCGCGTGGTTGGCGTGTAAAACTCTCGACCGATGCGCGCGGGGCGCGATATGCAGGAGGTTTTCCCGACTCCGTGAAGATCGAAGAGGTCCGCTCCGCGACTTTTGCGCGGGGTGGTCCGGGTCAGAAGCTCGCAGTGCCCCTCAAGCTTGCAGCGGGCATTATGCGCTCAGTTCTGGCGATGGTGTTGGATCGACCAAAGGCCGTGGTGGGCTTTGGCGGCTATCCCTCGATCCCGGCACTCGCCGCGGCATGGGTGCTACGGGTTCCACGAATGATCCATGAGCAAAATGGCGTCCTTGGCAAAGTGAACCAGTTTTTTGCGCGCCGTGTGGACCGGCTTGCTTGCGGGACTTGGCCCACGAAGATGCCCGAAGGCATCGAGGCCGAATTTACCGGAAACCCGGTGCGCGCAGCGGTGCTGGAACGTGCAGGCGCAGGGTATATCCCTCCGGGTGATTATCCGATGGATCTGCTGGTGAGGGGGGGGTCGCAAGGAGCGCGAATCCTCTCGGATGTGGTGCCAGCGGCAATCGTGGCCCTGCCTGAGGAAATAAAACGCAACCTGAGCGTCTCACATCAGGCGCGCGAGGAAGATATCGAGCGCGTGGTCGCAGCTTACGATGCCGGTGGTGTTGCCGCCGAGATCGCGCCTTTCTTTGCGGATATTCCGCGCCGCCTGTCGGAATGCCAGCTTGTGATCAGTCGGGCTGGAGCATCATCTGTGGCCGATATCTCGGTTATTGGCCGTCCTGCTATACTTGTGCCTTATGCGGCAGCTGCGGCGGATCATCAGGCTGCGAATGCGAAGATGCTTTCAGGTGTTGACGCTGCTGTGGTTTTCCCTGAAAGCCAGTTCAAACCCGAGGTGCTGAGCGAGACTATCCACTCCATCCTCACAAATCCCAAAGCCGCCGAAGCAATGGCACGCGCAGCGCTTGGGGCCGGTCGCGCCGATGCGGCCACACATCTGGCCGATATGGTCGAAAACCTTGTGCGAAAGGAACCGACATGAGCCCAGCGACCAAATTACCCACCGATATAGGCCCGATCCATTTTATCGGCATTGGGGGGATCGGCATGTCGGGGATCGCCGAGGTGTTGATGACGCTCGGGTATGATGTGCAGGGATCGGATCTCAAGACCAGTGTGATCACCGAACGCCTCGAAACCCTTGGTGCGCAGGTTATGATCGGGCAGAAGGCGGAGAATCTCGGTGCCGCGGCGGTGATCGTAGTATCGACGGCAATCAAGCCCGATAACCCGGAACTGGTGGAAGCACGCCGCCTTGGCCTGCCAGTTGTGCGCCGGGCCGAAATGCTGGCCGAACTCATGCGCCTGCGCTCGAATATCGCGGTCGCGGGCACGCATGGCAAAACCACGACCACAACGATGGTTGCAGCACTGCTCGATGAGGGTGGTCTGGATCCGACGGTGATCAATGGTGGTGTGATCCATGCCTATGGCTCGAATGCGCGGGCGGGTGCGGGTGAGTGGATGGTGGTCGAGGCTGACGAATCTGATGGCTCCTTCAACCGGTTGCCTGCAACGATCGCCATTGTCACGAATATCGACCCAGAGCATATGGAGCACTGGGGTAGTTTTGATGCGCTGCGCAAAGGGTTTCACGATTTCGTCTCGGGGATTCCGTTTTACGGGCTTGCGATTTGCTGCACTGATCATCCTGAAGTCCAGTCTTTGGTTGCGAGGATCACGGATCGGCGCGTGGTGACCTTTGGCTTCAATGCGCAGGCTGATATTCGCGCGATGAATTTGCGCTATGAAAACGGGATCGCGCTCTTTGATATTGCGCTGCAGGACGAGCGGCGCATGATCAAGGGCTGCAGCCTGCCGATGCCAGGAGATCACAACGTATCCAATGCACTGGCCGCTGTGGCTGTGGCACGGCATTTGGGGATGAATGGCGCTGAAATCCGCGCAGCGCTGGCAAAATTTGGCGGCGTGAACCGTCGCTTCACGCGGGTAGGTGAGGTGGGCGGCGTGACCATCATCGACGATTACGGTCATCACCCGGTCGAGATCGCAGCCGTGCTGAAGGCGGCCCGGCAGGCGCTGGGGGGCGATGGGCGCGTAATTGCAATTCATCAGCCACATCGCTACACGCGGCTTGCAAGCCTCTTCGAGGATTTTTGTAATTGCTTTAATGAAGCGGATGTAGTGGGCATAGCGCCTGTTTATGCAGCGGGCGAAGACCCGATCAAGGGCGCAAGCCGCGATGATCTGCTTGCGGGGCTCAAGGCGCATGGCCATCGCGCTGCACTTCCGGTCGATAACGAGGACGAGCTGGAAGCGCTTGTGCGCGCCCATGCCGGCCCGGGCGATATGGTGATCTGCCTCGGTGCTGGGACGATCTCGGGCTGGGCACATGGGCTCCTCCCACGGCTCCGGACCAAGGCTGCGTAATGGGGCCTGAACTCCGCGTCTATGTCTTCATGCTGATGGCCCTTCTTGCCGGGGCGCTTCTGGGCGGACTCCTGATCCGCAATGGCTGGGGCCGCGTGTATGGCGCATTTCTCGCGGGTCATTTCTTTGCGGCTCTGGGACTCTTTCTGGCGGCACGGCAAGGCCAACAGATGGAGGGGCTGGGTTATGCCATCCTGCTTGCAGTCTTTGTGTTGCCCGCAACACTAGGCATGGTGCTAGGCGGTGGCTTCATCTGGTGGCGGAAGCGCTAGGCTTTTGCATCCGCGCGGATCATATCGGCTGCTTTTTCTGCAATCATGATAACTGGGGCCTGCGTGTTGCCCGAAGTAATGCGTGGCATGATCGAGGCATCGACCACGCGCAGTCCTGTAAGCCCATTCACACGCAAGCGCGCATCCACCACTGCGCGCGGATCGCTGCCCATGCGCGCGGTCCCGACAGGGTGGAAGATGGTCGAGGCGATATCACCCGCACCGTGGGCAAGTTCGGCATCGCTTTGCAATTCCGGGCCGGGTTTGAATTCCTCTGGCGCATACCGTGCCAGCGGTTCCTGCGCCATGATCCGCCTTGTGAGCCGTATCGCGCGGGCGGCCACCAGACGGTCGCCCTCGGTCGAAAGGTAATTCGGCTGGATTACCGGATGCGCGTTAGGGTCGGGGCTTGCGAGGCGGACATGACCACGGCTTTCAGGGCGCAGATGACAGACACTGGCCGTAATCGCCGGGAAATCATGCGGCGGCTGGCCGAAAGCGTCGAGCGTCACCGGCTGCACATGATATTCGAGATCCGGGCTGGCAATATTTTCCGAGGAATAGGCGAAGGCGCCAAGCTGGCTGGGAGCCATCGCCATCGGCCCGCGCCGGCGTAGGAGATAATCGAGCCCAATCAGAGCCTTGCCATGCAGAGTTGACGCCATCTGGTTGAGGGTCTTGACGCCTTTGACCTTATAGGCGCAGCGAATCTGCAGATGGTCCTGCAGGTTTTCGCCCAGTTCGGGAATGTCATGAGCCACCTCGATCCCATACGCTTGCAGAAGCGCGCCCGGCCCGAGCCCCGAAAGTTGCATCAGATGTGGTGAACCGATTGCGCCCGCCGAGAGGATCACCTCGCGCCCGGCACGCACTTGAGCGAGTGCGCTCTTGTGGCGGAACTTGACGCCTACAACGCGCTTTCCCTCGAGGATCAGCCCCTCGCTCTGCGCATGGGTGAGCACGCGCAGATTGGACCGCTGAATCGCTGGTCGCAAAAAGCCGCGCGCGACCGACCAGCGAAACCCATTGCGCTGATTAACCTTGAAATACCCCACGCCAAAATTGTCACCACCGTTGAAATCCGCCGTCTCGGGGATGCCCGTTGCGATAGCGGCCGCTTTCCAGGCATCGAGGATTTCCCAGCTCAGGCGCTGTTCTTCCACGCGCAACTCCCCGCCCGCAGCGTGCAGGCCCGGGGTTTCGCCCGCGTAATAATCCTCCGATTTCAGGAAATAGGGCAGCACTTCCTCCCAAGCCCAGCCGGGATTGCCCATCTGCCGCCAGTTATCGAAATCGGTGGCCTGACCGCGCATGTAGATCATACCGTTGATCGAGGAACAGCCCCCCAGAACCCGCCCGCGCGGATAGATCAGGCTGCGCCCGTTCAGCCCCTTTTCAGGTGCCGTACGAAAGCGCCAATCGGTGCGCGGATTGTCAATGCAATAGAGATAGCCGACCGGGATATGCACCCAATGATAGCGATCTGACCCACCCGCCTCGAGCAACAGCACGCGGGTTGCGGGATCTTCGCTCAGCCGGTTGGCAAGCACGCAACCCGCCGAGCCCGCGCCGATGATGACATAATCGAAGCAGCCCATATCCTGCACTGCAATACTCCTTATCTTGCGCGGCCAATCTGCGTGTCCACCCCCGCAGCTTCAAGCGGAAAAAGCAGGCAATTGGCCGTTCGAGATTGACTGTCTTGCCTAAATATATTGCAAAGCCCTGAGAGTTGCTGAAGAATGCGGCAATAAGGCGCGTTTCGGGCGCAGGCACAAGACAGTGCAATGACAGCGCCGCAGGCACGCCCTAGCCAGAGACAGAATAGTCCAACAGGAGGGATCAGGATGATTCATCGTACTATCGCGGCTGCAATTGGCTTCAGCGCCATTGCGGTTGCTGCCCATTCCCAGACATCCATGCCATTCGCGCTGGATTGGCGGTTCGAAGGGCCATCGGCGCCCTACTTTGTGGCCATCGAAAAGGGCTATTTTGCTGAAGCTGGGTTGGCGGTCGAAGTAACCGCCGGGCAGGGCAGCCTCGATGCGATCCCCAAGGTAGCGACTGGGGCGTTTCCAGTGGGGTTTGCAGATATCAACAGCCTGATCAAGTTCCTCGATCAGAACCCCGATGCACCTGTCATCGGAGTGATGATGGTCTATGACAAGCCGCCCTTTGCGATTGTTGGCCGTCGCTCGCTCGGGGTTGAAGCGCCAGCTGATCTCGAAGGTCGCGTGCTTGGCGCTCCGCCCCCTGATGGCGCTTTCGCGCAATGGCCGATCTTCGTGGCTGAGACCGGGATAGATGAAAGCCAGGTCACGATCGAGCCTGTGGGCTTCCCGACCCGTGAGCCATCGCTCGCTGAGGGAACAGTTGCTGCGGTGACGGGTTTCAGCTTCACATCGTTCCTTAACACTGCCCGACTCGGGGTGCCTGAAGAGGATATTTCTGTGATCCTGATGGCCGATCACGGAGTTGACCTCTACGGCAACGTCGTCATCGTCAATACGGACTTTGCCGAGGCTAACCCCGACGCAGTGAGGGGCTTTCTTGAGGCTGTGGCAAGGGGCGTGATTGATACGATTGCTGATCCCGCGGCGGCGGTCGAAGCCATTGTGCCATTCAACCCTGCGATGGATGTCGAGCTTGAACTGCGACGTCTGGAGCTCGCGCTGCGAGATAATATCGTCACGGATTGGGTGATGGAGAATGGCATGGGCATTATCGATCCTGAGCGTTTTGCCAATTCAATCGAGCAGATCCGGTTGACCTATGAATATCAGACCGAGCCGGATGCAGCGCTTTACTTCACCGATGCTTTTCTGCCTGAAGGTGGCTTCAAACTCGATTGAGACAGCTAGCCAGCGCCCGCGAGGGCGCTGGTCTTTTCAGGCAGGATCAGAATGACCAACCTTATAGAAATCAAGGGTGTGCGCCACGCCTATCAGACTGACGCGGGGCCGTTGCCGGTGCTTGACGGGCTCGAAATTTCAGTCCCGGAAGGGGGCTTCGTCGCCGTTGTGGGCCCCTCTGGTTGCGGTAAGTCCACACTGACACGGCTGATCGCAGGGCTGATGAAGCCCGACCATGGCGAGGTCTGGCTCCATGGTGAGCGCGTAAAAGGGCCGCGTTCGACCGTCGGCATGGCTTTTCAGAACCCGGTTTTGCTGGAATGGCGCACGATCCTCAAGAATGTGCTTTTGCCGCTTGAGATCGTACCTTCCAAGCTCTCGAAAAAGCAGGCAGAGGAACGGGCGCGCTTTCTTCTGTCACTGGTGGGGCTTGAAGGGTTTGAGGACAAGCGCCCTTCAGAGCTTTCGGGAGGAATGCGCCAGCGCGCATCGCTCTGCCGCGCGTTGATCCACCAACCTGAGGTGCTCATCCTTGACGAGCCCTTTGGCGCGCTTGATGCGTTCACGCGCGAGGATCTTTGGCAGACAATGCACAAGGTTAAGGAGCGCGAGCCCTTCACGGGAGTGCTCATCACTCATGACCTGCGCGAGTCGATCTTCCTGGCTGATCAGGTCGTGGTGCTGTCGGGGCGGCCTGCGCGCACGCAATATGTGCTGGATATCCCCTCCAGTGGGCCGCGCACACTTGATGATCTCTATACTCCCGAAGCGGCCGAACAACTCAATATCCTACGCCATCAGATACAGATCGCGCAGGGACGTGCTGCGCCAGAGGATATTTCAGGATGACTGCTCAGAAATACCTGCGGAACATTGGTGTGCCACTTCTGGCCATGGCGATTTTTCTGGTCTTCTGGGAGTGGTTGGTCTGGTACAATGGGTGGCCCAAGTTCAAGATGGCTGCCCCTTCTGACCTTCTGCCTGCGTATCAACGCCACTGGAACCTGTTTATTACTATGGGGTGGCAAACGCTTTGGCGCACAGTGCTTGGACTGTTGCTGGCAGTGCTTTTCGGCACGCTGCTGGGCATGATCATGGGCTTTTCCCGTGTCATGCGTGATGCGCTCTATCCGCTTCTGGTGGGGTTCAACGCCATTCCCAAAGCAACAGTGGTGCCGATCGTGGCGCTGATGTTTGTTGGCCAGCATGATTTCAACACAGTGCTCCTGGCCTTCATGATATCCTTCTTCCCCATCGCTGTTTCGGTCAGCATAGGGCTCTCCACGCTCGAGCCCGAATATCGCGACATTCTGCGTTCGCTCGGCGCCTCGCAGGCGACAATCTTCTGGAAGATCGCCTTGCCAAAGACCTTGCCGGAATTCTTCGGAGCATTGAAAGTGGCCGTAACGCTCGCTTTCATCGGCACCAACCTCATGGAAATCGTGAGCCCGCATGGGCGCGGGCTTGGCGCATTATTCGATTCCGGGCGCACCAATTCCGATTTCCCGCTTATGTTCGCGGTCCTGATCGCCTTGGCGTTTTTGGGGATTGTCCTGTATTATATTGTTGTGGCCCTCGAGAAAATCTTCGCGGGTTGGGCAGAGCGTAGTCCAGGATAGTGATGGAGGTCTTTGACAGACCCGGCCAGTGCTTTGCACTGGCCTATTTTTTTGCTGCCTGTCAGGAAGGTGAACGAGAGCAACGCGCCTCGCCCGTTTCCCGACAGGGCGCGGTATCACTTCACAAAAATCTCGCGCGGTGTCGAGCATAGAAGTTCTGCACCGTGCTCCGTAATAACCACAGGCTCAGTGATCTCCAACCCGCCATCCTCAAGCCAGAGCGCCGGCATAAAATGGATCACCATGCCGGGTTTCAATTCAGTCATATCACCGCGGCGCAGTGATAAGGTGCGCTCGCCCCAGTCTGGCGGGTAGCTGAGCCCTACAGAATAGCCACAGCGATTGTCTTTCTCGAAGCCCCGCTTGTTGAGCGCGGCATTGAAGGCATTGGCCACATCCTCGGCCCTCGCGCCTGGATAGCATTGCGCCAATCCTGCTTCGGTTGCCTCGAGCACGGCTTCCTCGGCGTGGCGATAAAGATCGGGGACAGTGCCGAAAAACAGGGTGCGCGATTGCGGGCAGTGATAACGCCGATGCGCCCCTGCGATTTCGAAAAAGGTAGATTCACCTGCGCGCATCGGGCGGTCATCCCATGTCAGATGCGCGGCGGTCGCGTCGAGCCCCGAGGGCGCCATCGGCACGATCGCGGGATAATCGCCCCATTGCCCATCGGCCCCTTCGATCCCGGCGCGTGTGATCTCGGCCACGAGTTTGTTCTTGGGCATCCCGGGCTCGGCCACTTCAAGGATGACTTTATGCATCCGTTCTACAATCCGCGCTGCGCGGCGGATATAGAGAAGTTCGGACTCCGATTTCACCAGCCGCTGCCAGTTCACCAACCCGGTGCCATCGACAAAGCGCGCTTCATGCAGATGATTGACCAGCGTTTCATGGGCTGCGGCGGAATAGTAGTAATTGTCCATCTCCACGCCGATCCAGCCGGTATTCCAGCCCCGATCAATGATCAGCGCTGCGAGTGCTTCCATCGTGTGTTTCTGTGGGTTCTGAACATAGCTGTCATCATAAGGCACGATGCTGTCGGCGCTGCGCATGAAGACTGTGCGCTTGGCGCCAGCCTCATCAATCCCGCGACCCCACCAGACCGGTTCACCCTCAAGCGGTAGCAGTACGGCCTGATATACATAAAAGGACCAACCGTCATAGCCAGAGATCCAGTTCATGTTGGATGGGTCCGAGATGATCAGCAGGTCGATCCCGCGTTTTTCCATCTCGAGACGGGCGCGCGCGATCCGGGCCTCATATTCGGCATCAGTGAAATTGGGGTTTGTTGTGGTCATTGAACAAGGTCCGCACAAATGAAAGGCCCAGCGGGTGTCCGCTGGGCCCTTGTCTCAGAAAGCGCCGGTCACGGCTTCAAGCGCGTCACGCGTGACCTCGACAACCGTGTCAGCCTCGGCCGGGCTCAGGCAGAGCGGCGGAGCAAAGCCGATAATCTCGCCCTGTGGCATGGCCCTTGCGATCACTCCGCGCCGCGCCATCTCGGCTACGACCTGCGCTGTGACTTTTTCCGAGGCGTCGAAATCAACACCCGCGCTTGGGTCTCGCTGCAACTCCACGGCTGCAAGCATCCCATCGCCGCGCACATCGCCCACGAAGCGATGCCCCGAGAGCGCATCGGCCATCGCCTTGCGGAAATAGGCGCCAGTTGCGCCGGCATTCTCGACCAGCCCGAGACTATCGACCAACTTGAGATTGGCCACACCTGCGGCAGCCCCGATGGGATGGGCAGAATAGGTCCAGCCATGACCGAAGGGACCGAATTTGTCCGTACCTTCCTCCAGCACCTTGAACAGATCGTCGCTGACAATCGAGCCCGAGAGCGGCGCATATGCCGAAGTGAGACCCTTGGCGATGGTGATGATATCAGGCTTGATCCCGTAATGGGTGGAGCCCATCATAGTGCCCATGCGCCCGAAGCCGGTTACGACCTCATCGGTGATCAGCAGGATATCATGCTTTTTCAGGATCGGCTGGATCGCCTCCCAATAGCCTGCAGGTGGGGGGACAATCCCGCCAGTGCCCAGAAGCGGCTCACCGATAAAGGCGCCAATCGTGTCTGCCCCTTCGCGTTCGATCAGTTCCTCGAGCTTCGCAGCGCAATGCGCAGTAAAAGCCTCTTGCGTCATGTTCGGATCTGGACGGCGGAAGTAATAGGGGGCCTCGGTGTGAATTACCTCCGGCAGCGGCAGTCCGAATTTGTTGTGGAACGGTGTGAGCCCCGTCAGCGAACCCGTGATCAGCCCAGAGCCGTGGTAGCCGCGCCAGCGCGAGATGATCTTGCGCTTCTCGGGGCGCCCCAGCACGTTCTGGATATACCAGACCAGTTTCACATTGGTCTCGTTCGCATCCGAACCGCCAAGCCCGAAATAGACCTTGTTCATATGCGCAGGCGCGCGCTCCGCAACCATCCGCGCCAGCGTGATCGAGGCTTCGGTCCCATGCCCTACATAGGCGTGATAATAGGCCAGTTCATGCGCCTGCGCGGCAATCGCCTCCGCAATCTCGGTGCGCCCATAGCCGACATTCACGCAATAGAGCCCAGCGAAGGCATCGAGCAGGCGCTTGCCATCGCGATCCTCGATATAGACGCCGCTCGCGGTGGTCACGATCCGGCTGGCGCTTTCATTGCGCGCGTGCTGGCCGAAACCCGTGGAGGGGTGCAGAAAATGCGCGCGATCCCATTCATTAAGCTGGTCATTGGTCAGCATGACACGTCCTTTCCGGCCAGCTTGTGGCTTGGCCTTACGCTACGGATTTCGGGGGTGCGGTGCCGCGATTCGGCCAACCGGCTTGCGCCCACCCTGCCGGAGAGAGTGGGGCCTTGTCAAATGGCCTCAGCCTGATCGCGGAACCGGGCGGAGCCGATAACTCCCTTCGGGCAGGTTCAGCGCCGCAGCAAGTTCGCGCAACTGCGAGAGCGAGAGCGTTATCACCACCTCATCGCCCATTTGTGGATCATGCTGGCGCAACGTTACGCAATCCTCGAAGGCGGTGATGATCACATCCTCGCGTAATCCCTCGGCTGTGGGCGCTCCTTCGTCGACCAGAGTGATAACAGTCGCATCAAACTCGTGTTCTATAGTAAACATGTGCTGAGCCTAGGGTAGGGGCTAACGCCTGAAAAGTGAAAACCGAATGGCCCGGTTGTCCGGGCCATATCAAGTCAGCTTGCTTTCTTTAACTCCAGCCGACGCGCATGCAAAACAGGTTCGGTATAGCCCGACGGCTGTTCACGCCCTTTGAAAACCAGATCGCAAGCTGCCTGAAAGGCGATGCCATCGAAGTTGGTTGCCATCGGGCGATAGGCTGGATCGCCTGCATTCTGGCGATCGACCACCGCTGCCATGCGGCGCATCGCGTCCATGACATCTTCTTGTGAGACAACGCCATGATGCAGCCAGTTTGCGATATGCTGGCTCGAGATGCGACAGGTCGCGCGGTCCTCCATAAGGCCGACATCATTGATATCCGGCACTTTGGAGCAACCAACCCCCTGATCGATCCAGCGGACCACATAACCAAGGATACCTTGCGCATTATTCTCGACTTCGCGGATGATCTGGTCGCGGCTCCATTTGCGGAACGATGCAAGGGGGATTTCCAGAAGCGCCTCGACATGCGCGCGCCGTCCACCCTTCATGAGCCTTTTCTGAACAGCGCCGACATTTACCTGATGATAATGCAGCGCGTGTAGTGTCGCTGCCGTGGGCGAGGGTACCCAGGCGGTGTTTGCGCCCGATTTCGGATGCTCGATCTTGGCTTCCAGCATTGCGGCCATCTGGTCGGGCATGGCCCACATGCCCTTGCCAATCTGCGCGCGCCCCATAAGTCCGCACTCCAAGCCTATATCGACATTGCGATCTTCGTAGGCCTTGATCCAACCCTTGCGCTTGATGAAATCCTTGCGCGAGAAGGGGCCAGCTTCCATCGAGGTGTGGATTTCATCGCCAGTGCGGTCGAGAAAACCCGTGTTGATGAAGGCCACGCGATGGCGCGCGGCATGGATGCATTGCTGCAGATTGACCGAAGTCCGGCGCTCTTCATCCATCACGCCCATCTTGATTGTGTTAGGCGCAAGCCCCAGCAACTTCTCAACGCGCGCGAAGAGTTCGTCGGCAAAAGCCACTTCTTCTGGCCCGTGCATCTTTGGCTTTACGATATAGACCGAGCCTTCCGAAGAGTTGCGCGGACCGTCTTCTTTGCGCAGGTCATGCAGCGCGCATGCGGTCGTGATGACGGCGTCCATCATCCCTTCGAAAACCTCATTGCCATCAGGATCGAGGATTGCGGGATTGGTCATCAGATGGCCGACATTACGTACCCACAAGAGTGCGCGGCCTTTGAGAGTCTTGGTACCGCCATCAGGTGCCGTGATCTTGATATCCGGGTTGAGTTTGCGCGTGATTGTCTTGCCGCCCTTCTCCAGATCAGTGCTGAGATCTCCCTTCATGAGGCCAAGCCAGTTTGAATAGGCCAGAACCTTGTCTTCAGCATCCACACAAGCAACCGAATCTTCACAATCCATAATTGCCGAGAGCGCCGATTCAATCCGAACGTCGGCAAGTGCCGCCTGATCCCGGCCGCCTATGAGGCTCGCACGGTTAAAAACCAATTCAACGTGTAATCCGTTATTGACCAGAAACACTGAATCGGGGGCCCGAGGGTCGCCGCGATATCCTGAAAACTTCTCGGGGTTTTCAAGCGGCTTTCCATCGACTAGCAGCGCGCCTTTCTTAACATGGTAAAGCCGCGCATCTGCATGGCTATGGCCGTCCAGCGGAAAGGCTGTATCAAGAAACACACGCACGCGCGCCACGACTCTGGCGCCGCGCCCCTGTTCATACCCGCCCGCAGGCGGAAGGGTGCCCATGGCATCAGTGCCATAAAGCGCGTCATACAGGCTGCCCCATCGGGCATTTGCGGCGTTGAGTGCGTAACGTGCATTGGTAATCGGGACAACAAGCTGCGGGCCAGCGATGCTGGCAATTTCGGGATCGACATTGTCGGTATCGATTGTGAAAGGGGCCTCTTCAGGAAGCAGATACCCGATATCTTCCAGAAAGGATTTATAGCCTTCCCGGTCATGTACCTGATTGCGCCTTGCCAGATGCCATTGATCAATCTGCTCCTGCAACTGCGCTCTCTTTTCGAGAAGCGCACGGTTCCTTGGCGCAAGCTCCCGAATAATATCCGCAAACCCCTGCCAAAAGGACGAAACATCAAGACCGGTCTGCGGCAAGACCGACTCTTCAATGAATTGGCAAAGTTCCTGGCTCACCGCCAAATCTGCGCGTTTGCTTCGCTGAGTGACCATATCGTTCCCCTGAATCAGTAGTGTCATGGCTATTGTGTGCGAATGTGTACATTAAGCTTGCCGGCCACATGGGCAAGGGCGAAATCCTCAGGATTGTTTTCGTTGTCCTGATGCCATTTCAAAAATCTATTCGATTGTGAAGAACTGTTGCCAGAGGAGCGGCGTTTTGAACAAAATTACACAAGTTCTGTCATGCTTGAACAATAAGTTCTTGACCATTTGGGCAATCTATGTGGAAGATCTGGAGGTGTCAGGAAAAAATCTGGCACGAACCCCTGACGGTAGTGAAGCTTTAGCAAAATCTTGAGAGGATCAATCTCTGGCACTTCATGATCTCGCCACAACACCAGAGCCGGGTCGTGAACTTCGACAGTTCCTCGACCAAGTTTGCGCGGATTTCGAGCTGGATTATGCTGCCTATGCTGGGTTCAATCCTGTGGATAGTTCCATTCATGGTGTTGTTAATTATCCGGATGCTTGGAAGCAGCATTATGTGGAACAGGGTTTTCAAGACATAGATCCTACTTTGGCAGCGGCGGCAACGAACACTGGTGTTGTTGATTGGCAGCGCCTGAAACCTGCGGAAGGCTTTCAAAAGGTATTTCGTGATGCTGCCGAATTTGGCATCTGTTCGACAGGGTTAACTATCCCGGTCCGCGGGGCTTATGGTGATAGTGGGGCGTTCAGCGTGGTCCGGAATTGCTCCGACGCAGAATGGAATCGCCAACGCCCGGAGATCATCAAAGGATTGCAGATTCACGCGGCGAATTTTCACGATCGGATCATGCGACAGGGTCGCAGCATGTTTTTCATGCGCCAGCCAAATCTGTCCGCGCGCGAAAAGGAAGTGCTTCAATGGGTGGCCGCCGGCAAATCGCAACCCGATATCGGGATCATCCTGTCAATTTCGGTGCGTACCGTTGAGGTGCATCTGCGCTCTGCACGCGAAAAGCTCGGCGCTTTGACAACATCACAGGCTGTCGCACGCGCGATCGGGATGGAGATAATCTATCCCCTCTGACAATTTCACATCGTATCAGACATCTGAAGCCCGAAGCGCATCGCCTGTCTTCAAAGGTTTGGACGTTTGACGGTTGAGCCGCTGTCGATCTCCTTATGCGCGAGTTCTGTGGGCAAGAATACGCGCTACGGGTTTTCCCTAATAGCATCCGTCAGAGCTTTGGTAAATTCTACGTAAAGGGAATGATAGCCAAAGGAGAATCCGATGATTCTGGTCGTTGATGCAATCAATAAGCACCTGCATCTTGAAGTGCTTGATGAGATGTTCCAGTTGCGGGCGAGGGTGTTCGGTGATCGTCTTGGCTGGGATGTCAAGATCTCTGACGGTCGGGAGATTGACGAGTTTGACCGACTGAATCCAGCCTATGTGATTGGACTTGACGATAACTATGAAGTCGTTGCCTGTGTGAGAGCCCTGCAGACAACTGGCCCCCATATGCTCGCGGATGTCTTCTCGGACATTCTGCAAGGCGAACCGCCCTTGCGGTCGGCCACGCTTTGGGAGTCGACCCGCTTTTGTGTGGATACAGATCGGCTGACGATGTCGGGTCGTGGTCCGGGATCCGTCTCTCGTGCAACCTGTGAACTGATGATCGGGTCGCTCGAATACGCGCGAGAAAGCGGTATCGAGGATATCATCACTGTTATTGATCCGGTCATGAATCGCGTGCTCAAGCGGTCTGATAATGCTCCGTGTGATTATATCGGTGCGACTGTTCAGATGGGCAAGACCAAGGCTCTGGCGGCTTTGCTGGATTGCTCCGAGGAGCGGATTGCCCGTGTGCGTGCGTTTGCAGACATCACGGGAGATGTCTTCGTGAACGAGGAGGAATTTGTTAACGCGCGTGCGTTGCGAAAACCAAAGCAGACCAGCTGCAACATTCTGGCAGGTGAGGTCGTAAAGTATCTCACGGAACAGATTGATGATGCGACAAATGTCGAGGAGCTGGATGCAGCTCTGGCACTCACCCAACATATGTTGGGTTCGGATCTGCATGAAACAAAGTCGATCGCCAGAGGCGCTTGATATCGATTGATCTCTCAGGGCCATGGACAGAACATGGCCCTGAATGCTTGACTTTTCTGACCTTCAGCTTGGCGTCTCGCTCACGATAAAAAGTTGCTGAATTGCTCGCGCTGCGCTTGAGCGGAAAGATCGGCCGTTCCACGCCGCTACCCACCAAGAACCAACGCGCGTGGTATCTTGTCAGGCCCGAGCAGATAAACCGCGTTTTCGCTGATCGCAGCGACAGTGCCTTCATCCAGTTTATCGCCTTGCCTGAGTTGCAAAACTCGCCCATCCGTTAGTCGCACGAGCGCGCGTCGCTCATTTTCTCCTTTTAACACTCCGAGCAGTACGATTTGGTCTGCACTGATCTGCCTCTCGATAGTTGCCAAATCCTCCACTTTCATTCCCGGGGGTACGACAAAAACGCGCTGCGCCTCCTGATCCATGCTCAGCGGCAAAGGCTCGAAAGCATAGGCAAAGACGCTCAAAGCAGAAAGCACACCGGGCGCTGCTAGAGCGTCATGCTCTGGCGGTAGAGATTGCGATATGTCGATCCTTATGCTCGAAGCCGACATATCTGTGCAAAAACGTTTGTCATTCGCGCAGTGATCGCTGAAGAGGCTTGCCAACAGGAGCCCGAGGCTTGCGATGATAACAGTCAAGGCAAGCGGTGTGATGTACTTGATCATCACGATCCTTGCTGATCTTGGCACAGTTGAGAACTGGTGCGTGCGGAAAAAATCACAGCCAGTCTATGAATTCTGAAAGCAGCTGAGATGGTGACGGTAAACATCCTGAAAGGCACCTCGGTAAGCTGACATATTGCCTGAAGTTACCTCACAAATATTACCCAAAGCTGAATCGAGCGATAACGCCCTATTCAATAGCCGCGCGCAGGATCAACACGGTGCAGGAGCGGCAGCCCCTGTTCGACCCGCGCGATATTCTGCGCGATGCAACGCGAGGCCGACACAGGGCGTGTCGTGGCTGCAATATGCGGTGTGATCGTTATCTCGGGGCGCGTCCAGAACGGATGATCGGCGGGTAATGGCTCAATGCGGAAAACATCAAGAGTCGCCTGTGAAACTTGCCCGCTCTCGATCGCCGCCAGCAATGCCGCATCATCGATCAGTGCGCCGCGGCCGGGATTAATGATCTTTGCGCCACTTGGTAGAAGCGCGAGCGACTTTGCATCGAGGATAGATTCTGTCTGAGGCGTGTGCGGCAGAAGTGTGACAAGGATTTCAGCTTGTCGCAGCACCAATTCCAGACCCTCAGGTCCAGCTTGGCAGATCACGCCATCGAGCTGCTTTTCTCGGGCTGACCAGCCGATAACAACAAATCCCAGACCCGCCAGTGCCTTGGCCGCTGCACTCCCCAGTTCTCCGAGGCCAAGAATCGCGACCTTGCGTTCGCTCGCCAGCGGCGGATCACGTTGCTCCCAGGTGCCAGGTGCCGCGTTGATATGAGCATCCATTCCAAGGTGATAGCGCAGGACATGACCGCATACATACTCCACCATCCCAGCAGTGAGGCCAGGGTCCACCATCCGGGCCAGAGGTTGCGTGAGCGTGGTGTTATGGACAATCCGCTCAACGCCCGCCCAGAGATTCAGGACGGCCTTGCAACGTTTGTAGGGCCTGAAATCCTGCAGACTGCTTGAGGGCGCAAAGATGATATAATCCACTATCTCAGGCGGGGCGTCTGTGAAAAGGGAGGTATCCAATCCTTCCTCCGCGAGCGCACTTTCAAGCGGGGCGCGGTAGGAAGCGAAACTTTCTTCGCCTGCAGCGAAAAGCACTGTGAGAGTCATGTCGGAAGCCGTGACCGATGCACATGGGCTGATTGGACAAGCCCAAAGCCCACCATCAAGACAAGCATTGCCGAACCGCCATATGATACCAGCGGCAAGGGCACGCCCACAACTGGTGCCAGCCCCATCACCATTGCCATATTGACAGCGAAATAGAGGAAGAACGTCCCTATCACCCCCATAACCAGCAGGGCTCCAAAGCGATTTGTCGTGCGTAGAGCGGTTAACAGGCAGACGCCCATAACGAGCATATACAGCAGCAGCAGCGAGGACGCACCGAGAAAGCCGAATTCCTCGGCAAGTGTCGTGAATATGAAGTCTGTATGTTTTTCTGGTAGGAAGTTCAGACGCGCTTGTGTGCCCTCCATAAAGCCGCGGCCGGACCAGCCACCAGAGCCAAGTGCAATCATCGACTGATTGATGTGATATCCCGCACCCAGCGGATCGATACTGGGGTCCAGAAATGCGTCAATACGTCTGTATTGGTAGTCCTTGAGCATTTGCCAATCAGTTCCGCGGGATGCCATCACCGTTGTCGCGAGTGCTATTCCCGAACTGATGACTGCTGCGAAATATCCCCAGTGCACACCGGCAGCGAAAATGACTACGGCCCCTCCCAGCGCAATCAGTATGGCTGTGCCCAAATCCGGCTGACGCAGGACAAGAAGCGCGGGGAGTAATGCGATCAATGCAGCAAGAAGTACATAGTGAGGCCGGGAAACCTTCTTGAGATCAAGCGCATCGTAATAGGCTGCAAGCGCGAGAATCGTCGTTATTTTTGCAAGCTCAGAGGGTTGCAGGCGCAATGGGCCGATCACCAGCCAGCGTTTCGCGCCCATCCCGACTGTCCCGAAAAACTCTACCCCCAGCAGCAGGACGAGCGAGACAGCGTAAGCTATGCCCGCAATCGACCGCCAAAACCAAAGCGGCATGAAAGCCACCGCAAACATGACCGCCAAACCGACCGCGAAGCGCTTTGCCTGAGGCTCTGCCCATGGCTGCAAGCTGCCACCCGCGATCGAATAGAGCATCACGATTCCATAAGCTGCGACTGCGATCAGCAGGGCGACCAATGGCCAGTTGAGATAGAGCACCTTTGCAAACCCGGCAGGCATCCGTTTGGTATTATACTCAAGATAGCTCATGCCCGGTTCAGCCGCATGTCTTCTGGTCGACGCAGGCGCTCTTCCATCTCTTGTTGTTCTGAGTGAATACGATTGCGTTGCGGGGCAGGATAGGCCGAAAGCGGTGGGCGCGCGCTATTTAGGGCCGCAAGCGTGATGTCGCGTCCGATAGGGGCCGCCGCAGTAGAACCACCGCCACCATGCTCGACGACTACAGAAACGGCAATTCGCGGCTTTTCAGCGGGCGCATAATCCACAA
The DNA here is from genome assembly GCA_007125005.1 of Natronohydrobacter sp. Taxonomy (GTDB): domain Bacteria; phylum Pseudomonadota; class Alphaproteobacteria; order Rhodobacterales; family Rhodobacteraceae; genus Roseinatronobacter. The sequence continues at coordinate 5,014 of SLDY01000065.1, read as the reverse complement.
AGAGCGCATGGTTTCGCCGATTCCATGGCAAATCTTCCTGCCGCCGTATGCCAGCCTCGCGTTCCGCACGGGTGATTGAGAAGACCTGACTTGTTCCGGTTTTTCCTGCCATTGTCTGACCATCAGCGACCACACGCGACGAATAGGCTGTCCCGCGCCGGTCGTTAACAGTTTCGTACATGCCGCGGTGGATCAGGCGCAGCCATTCGGGCCTTAAATCGAGGCTTTGAGCTATCAGTCCATCTCGCTCCAACGGCTCGCGTATTAAGCGCGGCAGCACAGCGGTGTTGGTGGCTAGCCTTGCTGTCATCACGGCAAGCTGCAGCGGTGTTGCGAGAACAAAACCCTGCCCGATAGAAGCATTCACGGTATCACCAATGCGCCATTCGGCATTGCGGTTGTTGCGTTTCCATTCGCGAGTCGGGTTAAGCCCGCCCGCAACTGACGTAATCGGCAATTGATACCTGATCCCCAACCCAAGTCGAGTGGACATTTCGTTGATCTTGTCGATCCCGCAACGCTGCGCCATCTCGTAGAAATACACGTCGCAGCTTTCTGAAAGTGCTGCGACCATACCGACGCGCCCATGGCCCCCTCTGCGCCAGCAATGGAAACGATTACCTGCTACATCCATATGTCCGGGGCAAAACACGGTTTCGCGCCCATCGGTCACACCTGCCTCGAGCGCTGCGAGCGCTGTCACCATCTTGAATGTGGAACCGGGTGGATACATGCCTTGCACAGTCTTGTTTACCAGCGGGCGATGATCATCGTTCAACAGGGCATTGAAATCGGTGGTCGAGATCCCGCGCACAAAGAGATTGGGATCAAAGCTTGGCCCAGATGCGAGTGCCAGTATGTCGCCATTCGCGACATCCAGCACCACCGCTGCAGCGCTTTGGCCGTGCAGGCGTTCGATTGCGTAATTCTGCAGTTTCGCATCAAGTGTAAGCTGAACATTCGTGCCGGGCACACCTTCGACCCGATCAAGCTCGCGCATGACCCGGCCTATAGCATTGACCTCTACGCGCTGCGATCCGGCGCGGCCACGTAACTGGTCTTCCTGCATCCGCTCTACACCGCTCTTGCCGATCTGGAAGCGGGGGATGTGTAGCACAGGATCGGGCGCCTCAAGTGCTTCGAGATCTCGTTCCGAGACAGGGCCGACATATCCAACGACATGTGCTGTATCCGCACGTAGCGGATAATAGCGCGACAGCCCCATTTCTGGCGTTACGCCTGGCAAAGCAGGCGCATTTGCGGCAACGCGACTGATTTCTTCCCAGCTGAGCCGCTCTGCGATGGTTACCGGCACGAAAGGCCGGTTTCGCAACATATCACGTCGCGCGCGCTCGATATCTTCTTCACTCAGATCTATGAGTTGCGCGAGACGTCCCAGCACAAGGTCTATATCGCCTGCATCGTCGCGTTTGATGACAACCCGATAGTTTTGCTCATTTCCAGCAAGCAGCACGCCATTACGATCAAGAATCAATCCTCGAGTCGGCGGCAGAAGGCGCAGGTTAATGCGATTTTCTTCAGCCAAAAGGCGAAACTGTTCGGATTGGTTCAGCTGCATGTCACGCAGCCGCCATAGCAAGGTCCCGGCAATTCCCAGCTGAACGCCACCAAGGATCAGGCCGCGTCGGCTGATCGTGCGCCTGCTGAATTCCTTCTCACGATCCGAACGCTTCACAGTTTCTGTCCTAACGAATCAACTTCTCCGGTCGCAGGTTTGCGCAGCCCAAACGCAAAATGTGAAAGTGCGACAATGACCGGGTAGGCCACCACAGTGCCCAGAAAAAACTGCAAGCTCAAGCCTAGCGGTGCCTGTGGGACCATCACGATTGCGAGTATCGCGCGGTTCGCCAAGAACATGAACAAAAGAAGCAAGATGACGAGAAGGTATTCAAGCCAGAAACCATATCCGCGAAGCTGCTCATTTCGCACGCGCAGAAACTCCGTAGTCAGCAGCACAATCAATGCCCAGAGCCCCGGTGGACGCATCAGTAGCAGATCTTCGAGTAAAAAATATCCTACAATTACAGGTGCCGGAAGCATATCAGGCCGGCGGATCACCCATGCCAGCGTCAGGCATAGCATTATGTCAGGCAGCGGAAAATTCGATAACCAAGAGCTATTGGGCATACCCTCGGTTTCTATACCCTGCGCTGTCCCATACACGCCAATCGGAAGGAGTCGGAAAAAAGTCAGCACAGCAGCTGTGCCAAGAAAAACAAGCACATAGACAAATCGTTGCGTCTGGCGCCGCTCAACCATCGTTGCGCAAGTTTTCGGAAGTGTCGAGATCAATCTCCGGCGCCGGCAGGAGTTGCAGGTTCGGAACGATCAGATCACCCGTATCTGTAATCCGCTCCACAGGGCGGGAGCGCAAGACGCGGAGAAATTCGAGGCGCCCGTAGTCGGCAGCGATCCGTACGCGCAATCTTCGGTCGCTTGTTGCAACAACTTCGCCTACCAAAATGCCTGCCGGGAACACCCCGCCATCATCCGAACTGATCACGCGGTCTCCCGGACGCAGATCATCGGGCGCTTCGATGAATTCCAGCACTGGAAAGGGAGAATGATCTCCGATAAGCATCGCGCGCTGCCCGGACGGTTGGATGACAACAGGCACAGCGCTTGCAGTATCTGTCAGCAGCACGACACGCGATGTCCGCTGCCCTACACCTGCGATGCGCCCAGCAAGACCTAGCCCGTCCATGACTGCCCAACCATCTTGCACCCCATCGCGTGCACCGACATTGAGAAGAACCGATTTGCGGAAAGGTGAGCCGCTGTCAGCCATGACAACACCAGTGACATGCGTCAGTTGCGGATCGAGCCTGACCTGCGCGAGATCCAAAAGTTGAGCATTGCGCTGTTCAAGCTGCAAGGCTGCCTCGCGCCACGCCCGCATTTGCTGCAATTCCCGACGGAGCTCCTGATTTTGTTCGATGATGCGTGCGTAAGAGCTGAACCTGTCTGCCATCGCGACCACACGCGTCACAGGGCGCATTGCCCAGTCAAATGACGGGACAACCCTGTCTATCACCGCGATCCGGAATTGTTCGACGCGCGGACTGTCGATACGCCAGACAAGAAACGTAAGCAGAAGCAACACAGCCAGCAATCCGACCAGGACACGCCGGACCGGACGAACGTAATCTTGTTCTTGCCGTTGATTGCTTGCCAAGCCTCACACCATGCCGGTTGCTGCGTCAGCTTTCGTAATCAATCGCGTGGCGCAGTTGCTTTTCATACTCCAGAGCCTTGCCGGTCCCGATTGCCACGCAGTTCAGCGCCTCATCGGCGACCGAGATGGAAAGCCCCGTCTGCTCGCGCAGGGCGAGGTCCAATTCGCCCAAGAGCGCACCGCCGCCGGTCAACATGACGCCGCGATCTACGATATCGGCCGCAAGATCGGGCGGTGTGGTCTCAAGCGCGATCATAACTGCTTCACAAATCGTGGTCACTGTCTCTGCAAGTGCTTCTGCCACTTGCGCCTGAGTGATCTCTGCCTCTTTCGGCACGCCATTTAGCAGATCGCGCCCGCGTACGAGCATCGATTTTCCACGTCCATCATCTGGCATACGCGCCGTTCCGATCGAGCATTTGATCTTTTCGGCTGTTGATTCTCCGATCAGCAGGTTCTGGTTACGTCTCAGGAAACTGACGATAGCTTCATCCATCCGATCGCCACCGACCCGAACCGATCGCGCATAGACAATATCGCCCAAGCTGAGCACGGCAACTTCAGTCGTGCCCCCTCCGATATCGACGACCATTGAGCCTGTCGGATCGGTGATCGGCATACCTGCGCCAATGGCGGCCGCGATAGGCTCGGAAATAAGCCCCGCGCGCCGCGCTCCTGCCGAAAGAACCGATTGCCTGATCGCGCGCTTTTCAACGGGAGTTGCCCCATAGGGCACACAGACAATGACTTTCGGTTTTGAAAACACAGTGTTGCGATGCACCTTGCGGATGAAATGCTTGATCATTTCCTCGGCCACATCGAAATCGGCGATCACACCGTCGCGCATCGGGCGGATTGCCTCGATGCTGCCGGGGGTTCGACCGAGCATCAGTTTCGCATCCTCTCCGACGGCAAGCACCGCCTTACGACCATCCTTGGAGTGGTAAGCCACAACCGAGGGTTCATTGAGGATGATCCCGCGTCCCTTGACATAGACCAACGTGTTGGCGGTCCCTAAGTCAATGGCCATGTCGGATGAGAACAGGCTGGGGAAGAAATTCATGCAGGATATCCAGGATCGCAAGGGGAGGGCAGCATACCACGGCTGGCACGCGTTTTCTGAGGTCTTATAGGGTGCAGAGGCATGGATGGTAAAGGGGGGCGTGCCGGACGATTGGCAGGAAATGGCCCATAAGCCGCAAGATTGCGTGAAAGCGGTGTTGTAAATGAATGCGTGGGTTTTGTGGACTTGAGTTGAGTGCAAGGCATAAACCCAGATTGCACGCACGGATAGAAGCTGAGCCGGGAGCAGGGCATCGAGTAGAGCGGGCAGATTTTTCTCATGATTCAAATGGTATAATCTTGACCGCGCTTCTCATACGGCTGACGCGTCGGCTCGGCAATGACCCGCTGTTGCTCGCACTTCTCGTAACCCTACCGCTTCTGTTCTGGCTCGCCCCTCTGCGCCTGCCGGAACTCCCTGGGCTTGTCGATTGGAAAACGATTTCTGCACTGGCCGAGCTGCTTCTTCTGAGTCGGGGTCTGGAAGTTTCCGGGTTGATGGTTTGTCTTGGGCGCTGGTTGCTTGCGCATATAAAGAGCCTGCGCGGACTTGCCGTGACGATGGTTATATTCGCAGCCCTGCTTGCAGCGGTGGTTACGAATGACGTTGCACTGTTTGTGACCGTCCCGTTGAGTGTTGATTGCCACTGAGATTTGACCCGGCATTGTCACCGAGAACTGACCCACCCAGTTGTTATGTTCTACGTGTCATTCTGGCGTCAATGCTGGTGTTTCCTTCCGTTTCTTTTTCGCTGT
>SLDY01000002.1 GCA_007125005.1 Natronohydrobacter sp. | reverse complement strand
GGGCTTTCAGCAGGGAAGTCGATCCCGTTGAAGGCATTGTTCTCGAAGATGACATTACGGAAACGATTGAAATTCATCGAAGCAAAGGTGGTGTCGATCCTGTCCGCGCGGTTGATGCGCCCGCCAGTTGTACGAAACACATTGCCCGTGACCATCACCCCTTGCAGGAAATGCCCCGGCCCATAGGGTGTGAACACGATGAAGCTGAACCAACTCGCAACATCAATCGCATAAAAGATATTACCCTCGACCGTGAGCCCACCGAAGGAAAAGCCCGTGGTGTGTTCGGGATCGACGTCATGCTCATTGGTCAGTTCCAGATAGCAGTTATCAACATAATTGCCGCTGAAGGTGCTCTTGGTATTCTTGTTGGTCAGGATCAACCCTGCCTGACGCACGCCCTGGCTCTGGTCATCACCGGCGAAGAAATGGTTGCCGGAGATGATATGGCCCGAGCCGTTCAACACCCCGAAATGCGCCCAGAGCACCACGCGGTTATTACGGATCTTGGCATCATTGCCATTGACGTTGAAGGCGATGACCGTGCGATCCTGTGCGTTCATCGGTTGTTGCGAACTGCGGAACTGACAATGGTCGATCCAGATGCCCTGACAGCCCTGCCCGATCGAAGTGATGGCGCGGTCGCGCGGGCGGTCGAAATCGCAATTCATGAAGCGCATGATCCGCCCGCCTTCGGGCAGCATCACGGCAGAGCAGCGGCCCCGGCAGCGCATCTCGATATTGTGCAGCTCGAAATTGCGCAGGCCCGAGAAGCCAGAGAAATCGAGCATGTACTGATAGCGCTCGAAGGTGAAATTGCGGGTGCCCGACCCACCATGCAGCGGCTGGCTCATGGTCAGGTGATTGCCGCCATCGCTGCGCGCGCGCACATAGACTTCGCGCCCCACGCCAACGCCGGTGATCCGTGCGCCCACGGGAACGCCGGTGACGTTGTTGATATTGCTCAGCCGGTTGGCCTGATTGACGTTATAGCTCGCCTGCCGTGTGACTGTTTGGGTGTTCCAGGCCGCACTGTCAGCGGCATCAAGCTGGCCATTGGCGATAATGCGCCGCGATGAGGTATTGTCGAACCCTGCCAGCGCGCGGATATTGACGGGCTGCGAGAGCAGAATTCGTCGCCCCATCAGATCGAAGGTGACATGTTCATTGCTGTGAAACAGCGCCTGAACACCTTTGCGAAAACCTGTCTCATCATTCTTGAAGGCGCTGGAGTAGCTCGGAAAATCGAAATTGCGATGCAGGATCAGCACGGCATTGGCGGGCATGGTCACGCGCCCCCGGAACTCGACTGGCACCGGGATGGTGAGATCCGAGCCGATGAAATAATTGCCCTCCGGCACCAGCAATCGCCGCTGCCCTGCAGCAGCAATCGCAGCCATGAAGGCCGGGCGGTCATTGGTCGAACCATTGCCGATCGCGCCGAAATCCACCACATCCACAACACCAAGACGGTCGCTCACATAGAAGCTGGTGACATCCTCGATGATGATATCATCGATGCGCACCAGCCCACCGGTAGGCCCTGTCAGGTCAAGCCCGAAATGGGCGAAAGCCACATTCGTGGGCCAGACCATATCGACCCCGGGTCGCGCGCCTGTGCCGACAATGGCCGAGATCTCCACAATCTGCCCATATTGGCTGAGCGTGACCGAAGGGCCATTGGTGGTGATCCCGCTGACCTGCACACCGCCATCCGTGCCCGCCCACGCAGCAATCGATATATCGGGCAGCACACCCGAAATGGCCTTAACCCGCGTTCGGATGCGCAGATAGCTGCCCGGCTGGATCGGAACCTCGCCCATCCAGCGCAAGCGCGTCGTGGCGTGGATCTTCTGGATCTCCAGCGCACTGCCGAAATCGGGATCCGTTGGCACGAAAGCCGCGAAAGAGGCTGTGTCATAGGTGCTGGTGCCCGGACGCCCGGTCGATTGCGACCAGACATTCAGCCCGGCGGAAAACGGCGGCGGCATCAATGCCAGCCCTTGAGTGACGGCCATGTTCATGAAAAAACCTCTTGTCTCTGGGTGCAAGCCTTGCGGCGATCCTGACTGCGCTCTGGTAAACGCAAGCAAAGCCCGCCGGTCAGGACAAGAGATACAGCTTCAGGGTTAAATACGCCTGAGTTGAGCGTACGCTCCCCGCTCAGGCACCTGCATCAGGCGCCCACATCAGGCGCATGCAGGATCTGCACACCATTTATCTGCCAACCATCCGACGTCTGGATCATCTGGTAGGACAGCAGATGCAGCCGTCCGCCTGCATCCCGGATCAAGACGCGCTGATCGACCCGCTCACCCATGGCGCGGCTGTCGAGCATTGTCACTTCCGCCGGGCGATGCACCATCGGGTAGCCCTCACGCACCATTTGCCCAAACCGCTGCGGCGTCCCGAACAGGCGCTTGATATTGGGGCTGGCATAAGTGAAGGCAGTTTCGAAATCATCCGCGAGAAAAGCGGCAATCTGATCGTTGATGACTTGCGTGATTTCGCCCTCATCTGCCTTGGCACTGAGCGTGACGAAAAGCATGAGAGAGAGACTGGCAAGGACCCGGCGCATCGCAAAAACTCCAGAGATATCCGAATTTACGGTGCGGCGGCGCGTTTGGTTCAGTTTTCGCGCTTTCTCGTGATTGTGCGACAACCGACGCTGGCATAGCTTCTATACACGAAACTCGCTGCCCGGAAAAGCGACCGCTCGACCAAAGCTACGCTGGCGCGCCCTGGCACGGAATATGTCGCGCGGGCGCTGCAAGAGGTGTCGCGCGGGGCGAGCGCACGGCCGCATGAACTGCGCAAGCGTTGCAAGGAGATCCCTGGGCTTTTGCATCTGATGCGTTCGGGATTGCCGACCCTTCAAGGCACGAAACAAGGCGCAGCAGTTAGGCGCAAGATTATGGCTTGCACATCAGAGCCAAGAATATTATCTGCGCGATCACGGAGAGGTGCCGGAGTGGTCGAACGGGGCGGTCTCGAAAACCGTTGTCCCTTCACGGGGACCCAGGGTTCGAATCCCTGTCTCTCCGCCATTTATGAAATTTTATTCAGCAAATTCAACATATTAGGCCGGAAGGTCAAAGCTATCCCGCCGTCTGCCCGACCAAAGAAAATGCGTTTGATTGTGGACGGATGTTGTTGACTGACAGAGTCGGTTCTCCGTGGCCCCTGTGACGATATACAAGCATCTCTTCCGAGCCGCGACAAAGGAGCAAGTGGCAGACGAAGCAATGTCGCGCATGTCCAATCCGAAACTTACGCCTTGTCCAAGACCCTGCGCAGCTTCGCGGCAAGTTCGTCGCGACGATAGGGCTTGCTGAGCAACTCCACACCAGGGTCCAGTCGACCGTGATGGATGATGGCGCTTTCGCTGTAACCCGAGGTGAACAGAACTTTCAGGCCGGGTCGCATGTGGCGTGCTGCATCGGCAAGCGCGCGCCCGTTCATACCGCTCGGCAGCACGATATCAGTGAACAGCAGGTCGATGCCGGGCGACTGTTCAATGAGTTCAAGTGCATCGCGTCCGTTTTCTGCGGTCTCGACCTTGTAGCCCCACTCGACGAGCCTCAAGACGAGATTGTCGCGCAACATCGCATCGTCTTCCACGACGAGAATGGTCTCGGTTCCGCCCTTGATATTCTTGGCCTGGTCACGGACGATGTTGTTGGCGACCTTTCCGTCAGCGCGGGGGAAATAGAGCTTCACAGTGGTGCCCATGCCAAGCTCTGAATAGATGCGGAGGTGGCCGCCCGACTGCTTGGCGAATCCATAAACCATGCTGAGTCCAAGCCCGGAGCCCTTGCCGACTTCCTTGGTGGTGAAGAAGGGCTCGACCACCTGCTCGAGAACATCAGCCGCTATCCCCTCGCCATTGTCGGTGACCGCGATCACAACATAGTCTCCAGGCACGAGGCCCTGCTCCCTGGCGGTATAGTTGTCACCGAGGATGGTATTGGTCATTTCGATGGTCAGATGCCCGCCTTCCGGCATCGCATCCCGGGCGTTGATGACGAGGTTGAGAATGGCGGACTCCAGCTGGCCCGGGTCGATTTCGGCAAGCCAGAGCCCTTGCGGCTCGACAATCTTGATATCGATGCTTTCGGGCAGGGCGCGGCGCAGCAGGTTTTCCATGCCTTGAATCTGGCTGCTCACATTCAGCACTTGGGGCTGCAATGCCTGCTTGCGTGAGAAGGCCAAGAGGCGACTGGTCAACTCGGCACCACGTTCTGCGGCATTGGCCGTCACATCGGCGAGCACGCGCAATCTCTCCTGATCTTCCAATCCCTCTGCCAGCAGCTCGGCATTGCCGAGGATGATCGTCAGCAGGTTGTTGAAATCATGTGCCACCCCGCCGGTAAGCTGCCCTATAGCCTCAAGTTTCTGAGACTGACGCAACCGATTTTCCATTTCCCGCTGGCTTGTGACATCGATCATGCTGCCCAGTAAGCGGACAGCTCTTCCATCTGCATTTCGGATGACAAAGGAGCGGTCAAACACTGTCAGGTAATGTCCGTCTGCATGCCGAAAACGGTATTCGCCCGACCAGAAGTTGTCCGAACCGGAAATCAGGGAGTCGACACTTGCTACTGCCGCGTCGCGGTCGTCAGGGTGCAAGCGGTTCTTCCACGAGTCGATGCCAGGCTCGATCTGTGCGGGATCGTGCCCAGTGAGCTCAAGCAGGTTCTCGTTCCACCAATATCTGTCAGCGACCACATCCCAATCCCAGATGACGTCGTTCGTGGCGCGCGTCACAAAGTCAAACCGCTCCTGGCTGATGCGAATTTCCTGCTCCGCATGCTTGCGTTCAGTCACGTCGCGCTCGACTGAAACCCAATGCGTATACCAGCCGGTCTCATCGGCGATGGGCACGATGTCGAGCTCGATCCAGAACTCCTCACCCGCCTTGGTGTAGTTGAGAAGTTCCGCACGCACCGAACGCCACTTCTCAAGAGCGCGCCGGATTCGGTCGAGCTCTGCGCGGTCGGTCTTGGGACCCTGGAGGATGCGTGGTGTCGCACCGATCGCTTCGTCCCGGCTGTAGCCGGTGCGCTTCTCGAAAGCCTCGTTGACATAGACGATCTTCGGGCCACCCGGCGCATCGATGGGCTCTGCCTCGGTCACCATCAGAATATCACTCTGACGCGACACTGCGGTCTCGAGCAGCCGCAGCCGTTCCTCGCGAGCTTGCTCGTTGGTAACGTCTCGAAAATAAACAGCGAGGCCCTCGGGTGTCGCATCGGCCTCGATTTTGAACAAGGTTCCAAGCGGCTCGAAGAAAACGCGAAACCGAACCGGTTCTCCGGTTTCGAGTGCGCGCTCATACTCTCGCTGGACGATCGTGCCGACCGCTTCAGGGAACACCTCCCAGTTGTTTCTGCCGAGCAACTCCTCCCGGCTGCGCCCGATGATCCGTTCGGCCTGGGCGTTCACGAACACCAAGCGCCAGTCCCGGTCGATAAGGACGAACCCGTCACTAATACTGTCCAGCGTCTGGTGCAGGCGTCGCGATCGCTCTTCCGCGTCAGTCCGCGCAGCAACGAGCTCCGAAATGTCTTGGAACGCACCCTGCACCGCGACGATGTTGCCCGCCTTGTCGCGCGCTGCCTCGCCGATGGTGCGCACCCAGAGGCGGTTACCTTTCGCGGTGACAATCTGCAGCACTTCGTCGAAGGGCACGCCCTCGTTGACACAGGCGTTGAACAAGCTGCGGATCTTCTCGCGATACTCGGGCGCGTAGTAATTGATGCCCTCATCGATCGAGGGGTTGGTCCCTTGGGGTTCTTCGTGGATGGCTGCGGTCTCGGGGCTCCAGGTCATGCGCAGTGGATCAAGGTCGACACGCCAGCTGCCCATCCGCGCAAGCCGCCCGGCAATACGCTGCATATTCGCGGCATCGGCGAGCTTTTCCTGCACCCCGATCTCGCCTGAAATGTCCTGGAATACACCGGAGAGCCAGAGTTGGTCACCGCGCTTTTCTTCCACAGCTGTGCCTCGGACGTGGACGACTCCGCCATCCGGGCGCATGACCCTGTAGCGGATTTCGAGATGTGGCGCGTCGGAAGCGCGAAACGCCTCACACGCCGCCAGCACTGCTGCGCGGTCGTCAGGATGAATGTCTCCCAGGAAGTCTTCAACATCTTCGGCGAGATCCGCGGTCGCCACACCGTGGATTGCGCCAGCGCTGCCGGACCAGACCATGCGGCCGGACTCGATCTCAACTTTCCCGACACCTACGCCAAGCTGATGCCGAACCAGGCTCAGCGTCCTCTCTCGTTCGTTCAGGCGGCGTGTCAGCGCGTTGTTCGCACTTTGCAGTGCGACCTGTTGCGAGGCATCCTGGAAGATCGCGACAACCTCGGGACTGTCCTTACCCCCCGGCCTGCGAACCCGGATCTCGACGTCCCAGGATTCCCCGGATCGTCGGGCCATTTGCCACAGCCCCAGGTTCGTGAAGCCATCGCCCTGCTTTTCAAGCGCGACCCGAAATTCCTCTGCGGCATCAGGTCGAAGAAGCTCTGCAAAGCTCATCTCCCGCAGAGCATCCGCGCTGTAACCGAGCGCCACAGACATTCCTTGATTTGCGTCTCGAATGCGCAGGGAATCGACATCGAAGCAGCAGAACGCGAAGTCAAGATCGGTGGCCGCTTGACCGAGTAGCGCGCTGATTTTCACTGAAGCCATCAGATCACCCCGCCCTTCTCGCCCCATAAAGGCCGATGGATAATTGCAACGTGCC
>SLDY01000098.1 GCA_007125005.1 Natronohydrobacter sp. | reverse complement strand
CCTTGCAGCCTGCTCCAGCGTCCAGCCGCGCGCCTTGCGCAGATCGCGCACACGCGCGGCCAGATCTATCGGCTGCGCAGGCTCTGCACTGCCGCTGTCACGGACGAGCTTGAGAAGGCTGGGGTCGCTTTGAGTGGACATGACGCCATCCTTTACGCCGCTCAGGAGAGGCTTGCAACTGGCAGGGTGCAGGCGTAGCTCTGGGCGCATGTTGTCTGTGACCGACCCTGCCCGACCCGAGCCGCCTCCCGCGCCCTTCAATATGGCGCGTTATGTGCTGAGCGCGGGCGCCGAGACGCCTGACAAGATCGCGCTGCAGGTGCTGCGCGCGAGCGGGGCCGAACGGTGGTCATATGCGCGGCTGATCGCGGCCGTGCGCGGCACGGGCACCGGGCTCTTGCGTGCAGGGCTTCAACCCGGCGACCGCGTGCTGATGCGGCTGGGCAATACGGTCGATTTCCCTCTCGCCTATCTGGGCGCAATCGCTGCCGGGCTGGTGCCCGTGCCGACCTCGACCCAACTGACCGCGCGCGAGATCACCCGCATCGCGCAAGAAATCTGCCCCGCCATCATCCTCGGTGCCGAGGATGTGGCGCTGCCCGACCACCCTGCCCCGGTGCTCACACAGGCAGCGCTGCACCAGATGCAGAATTTGCCCTCCTGCGAGTGGCAAATGGGCAGCCCCGACCGGCCCGGCTATATCATCTACACCTCTGGCAGTGGCGGGAGCCCGCGCGCAGTGGTGCATGCCCATCGCGCGATCTGGGCGCGGCGGATGATGTGGGAGGGCTGGTACGGGCTGACGGCTGCGGACCGGATGCTGCATGCAGGCGCCTTCAACTGGACCTATACGCTGGGCACTGGCCTGATGGACCCTTGGGCGATTGGCGCGACGGCGCTCATCCCCGCTGAAGGCGCGCCGCTCGGGCTGATGCTGAAGCGCTTCGATGCGACGATCTTCGCCGCTGCCCCGGGGGTTTACCGCCAGCTTCTCAAGGACGGGCGCAAGCTCGATCTGCCGCGCCTGCGCCATGGGCTGTCGGCGGGCGAGAAGCTGCCGGAGGTCACGCGCGAGGCTTGGCGCGCGGCTACCGGGCTCGAGATTTACGAGGCGCTGGGGATGTCGGAATGTTCGACCTATGTTTCGGCCAGCCCTGCGCGGCCTTCGCCGGAGGGCACAGCGGGGTATCCGCAGGCCGGGCGGCAGATCGCTGTGCTGGGGGCCGAGGGCACGCCAGTCGCGCGCGGGGCCGAGGGGATGCTCGCCATCCATCGCAGAGATCCCGGGCTGATGTTGGGCTATCTTGGGCCGGACGGGCCGGAGCTCCCCCTGCAAGGGGATTGGTTCCTGACCGGGGACCGCGCACAGATGGGCGCGGATGGCGCGATCACCTATCTGGGGCGCGATGACGACATGATGAATGCGGGCGGTTTCCGCGTCTCGCCGCTGGAGGTGGAGCGCGCGCTGGCCGAACATCCGGGGCTGCGCGAAGTGGCCTGTGCCGAGGTGAGCGTGCGTGAAGGTGTGAGCGTGATCGCGGCCTTCTACACTGGGCCGGAGGTCTTGCCCGAAGCCACGCTCATGGAATTTGCCGCCACCCGGCTTGCCCGCTACAAGCAGCCGCGTATTTACCAGCACATGGAGGCGCTGCCCCGTGGCGCCAATGGAAAGCTCTCGCGGCGTCGGCTGCGCGCGGGGTTCGAGGAGGCGCAGCCATGATCCCGCTTGAAATCTGGTCTGATCCGATCTGCCCTTGGTGCTTTATTGGCAAGGCGCGACTTGATCGCGCGCTCGAGCATCGGCCCGATCATCCTTTCGAGATCCGCTGGAGGCCCTTTCAACTCAACCCCGACATGCCCCGCGCGGGGATGGACCGGCGCGAGTATATGGCGCTGAAATTCGGCGGTGATGAGGGGGTTCTGAACGCCTATCGCCCGGTGATCGAGGCCGCGGAGGCAACCGGCCTCACGCTCGATCTGCCCGGAATTGCGTGCGTGCCCAACACGCTCGACGCGCATCGGCTGATCCATTGGGCGGGGCTTGAGGGGCGGCAGAGCATGATGGTGAACCGGCTCTTTCGCGCCTATTTTCAGGAAGGGCGCGATCTGGGCGACCGGAGTGAATTAACCACGCTCGCGACCGAAGCCGGACTCGATCAGGCGATGGTTGCGCGGCTTCTGGAGTCAGATGCTGATAGCGAAATGATCCGTGCTGCAGACCGCGATGCAAGAGCGCGCGGCATCCAGGGGGTGCCCTGTTTCATCATCGATGCGCGCCATGCCATCTCGGGCGCGCAACCAACCGAATTGTGGCTGCGGGTGATCGATGAGCTGACCGGGGCGCAGACCTGATGCGCCTCTTCTCCCCCACAAAGCCGCTGCGCTTTGGCGAATTCGTAGCGCTCATGGCGCTCCTGATGTCCGCAGTCGCCTTCTCCATCGATGCGATGCTGCCCGCGTTGCCGCTGATCGGGCAGGAGCTTTCGCCCGATAGCCCGCAGCGCGGGCAGCTTGTCATCACTGCTTTCGTTTTCGGGCTGGGCTTGGGCACGCTGGTCTGCGGGCCCGTCTCGGATGCCTTCGGGCGCAAATCGGTGCTGCTGGTGGGGATTTCGCTCTATCTCGCAGGCTCGGTGCTCGCGATGCAGGCATGGTCTATCGAGAGCCTGCTGGCCGCGCGCTTCCTGCAAGGGCTTGGGGCCGCCGCGCCTCGCGTGGTGGCCACGGCGATGGTGCGCGACCTCTATTCGGGGCGTGCAATGGCGCGTGTGACCTCGATCATCATGACGCTGTTTGTGCTGGTGCCCGCCATCGCGCCTTCGATCGGTGCGGGAATCATGTGGCTGTCAAACTGGCGAATGATCTTCTTTGCCTTCGTGGGGTTCGGAATCATCGCTGGACTCTGGCTGATGACCCGGCAGCCTGAAAGCCTCGCGCCCGAAAACCGCCGCCCGCTCAGACCGCGCATGATCTGGGCGGCACTGGTCGAGATCGTGACCAACCCCGCCGTGATGATCTATGTCGTGGCCCTGACCTTCGCCTTCGCGCCGCTATTCGCGTGGCTCTCGAACCTGCCGATGATCTTCGAAGATGTCTATGACCGCGCGGCGACTTTCCCGTTCTGGTTCGCGGCCACGGCGCTTTTCGCAGGCACAGCAAGCATCGTGAATGCGAAACTCGTGATGCGCTTTGGCATGCGCAGGATCGCGACACTTGCCTTTCTGTGGCAGGTGAGTGTGTCGGTGTTCTTCCTCGGGCTGATGCTGCTCGACCTGCCCGCGCCATGGGATTTCGCGCTTTTCTTCGCCTTCATGTGCACGGCTTTCTTCTCGATCGGGCTGACCTTCGGCAATCTCAACGCGCTGGCGCTGCAACCGCTGGGGCATATGGCGGGGATCGGCTCTTCCGTGGTGATGTCGCTTTCGACCATGGGGTCGGTCATGATCGCGCTGCCGATCTCACTCGCCTATGACGGAACGCCATTACCACTGATCTTCGGGATGATCCTCTGTGCGAGCGCGGCATTATCGCTGATGCTGCTCTCGCGGCGCATCGCAGGCGAGGAAGCCGCCTGATTTCGCTTGTCGCGCGAGGCTTCCCGCAGCACTATTGCACAAAAGCTTTTTGAACGAGGTAACTGATGGAACTCATTCTGGCGATTGTTGTCATCATAGTGCTGGTGGTCCTTCTGGGCCTCAAGATCGTGCCGCAATCGGAAAATTATGTCGTCACACGGCTCGGAGCCTATCACCGAACGCTTGATGCTGGGGTGAATGTGATCGTCCCTTTTCTCGACCGGGTGCATTCCAAGGTGCCGGTCAATGATCAGGTGCTCAATGACATCTCGCTTGAAGTGGTTTCGGCCGATAACGTGGTCTTTGGCGCGCAGCTTCTGGTGGTTTACCGGATCGAGAACCCTGAGGCGGCGGTGTTCCGCGTCAATAATATCGACAATCTGGTGATCGGGCTTGTGCAATCGCTGGTGCGCTCGGAACTGGGCAAGGTGGAACTCGATCAGGTGCAATCCGACCGTGGCTCGCTGAATGTGGCGCTATTGGAGGCGCTGGAGGATGCAGGCCAGACCTATGGTATCCGCATCTCGCGCTCCGAGATCACCGATGTAAAGCTTAACGAGACCACGCAGAAGGCGATGGCCGAGGTTCTGGCCGCCGAGCGCGAACGGCGCGCGGCGATCACCCGCGCCGAAGGCCAGCGCCGTGCAGCGGAGCTTGCCGCTGATGCAGAGCTTTACGAGGCGCAGCGAAAGGCCGATGCGATCCGTGCGATTGCCGATGCGAATGCAGAGGCCAACCGCGCCATTGCGGCTTCGCTGGAAGGCGAGAATGCGCGCGAGGCACTGACCTTCCAGACAGCCCGGATGCAGGTGGAAGCGATCGAGGGTATCGCCAAATCCAATAATTCCAAGCTCATCATGCTCCCTGGCGGGCCGTCCAATGCCTTCCGCGAGGCGGCCGCGATCCTCAAGGAGATCTGAGCCGATGGACCTTTTCGCCCTGCCCGACTGGATTATCTGGGGGCTGATCGCGGCCGTTCTGCTAACGGTGGAGATGATGACCACCGCCTATGTCGCCTTGGGCTTTGCCATCGGCGCGGCAGCGGCGGCGCTGGTTGTGTGGTTCGCGCCCGGGCTGCATATCGCATGGCAGGCGTTGATCTGGGCGAGTGTGGGGCTTGGCGTCTGGCTGGGATTTTCGCGCTGGAACAAGCACCGTCGCAAGACCCGGCGCGATATCAATGATTTCGACTCGCTCGAGTCCCTGCCCCGGGCCGACCGTGAGCGTCGTGCTACGCGGCAAAAGCCCGAAGAGTAACCGCTCAGGCGCTGTAAAGCCCTTCATATATCGGCGTGAGCGTCTCGGTATCAAACAGCGACGAGACCGACGTGCCTTTCCATGTGTTCAGGATGCCCTGCGCAAACATCGGCGCGATGGGCACGATACGGATATTGGGCGCGGCAATCACAGCCTCTGTGGGGGTGATGGAATCTGTAATGACAAGCGATTTCATCACCGAGTTTGTGATCCGCTCCACTGCTGGGCCCGAAAGAACGCCATGGGTGATGTAGGAATGAACCTCGGTCGCACCCTCGGCCACCAGCACTTCGGCAGCCTTGCAAAGTGTGCCCGCCGTGTCGCAGATGTCATCAACGATAATACAGATCTTGCCTTCCACTTCGCCGATCACTGTCATCTCGGCAATCTCGCCGGGCTTTTCGCGACGCTTGTCCACAATCGCCAGAGTGCAGCCGATACGCTTGGCCAACTCTCGCGCCCGCGCGACGCCACCAACATCGGGCGAGACCACAACGACATCCTGCAATCGTCCATTGAAATGGTGCATCACATCGAGCGCAAACACGGGCGCGGCATAGAGGTTGTCCACCGGAATATCAAAAAAGCCCTGAATTTGCGCGGCATGCAGATCCAGCGTCAGTATTCGCTCGATCCCGGCTTGTGTAATCATATTCGCCACCAGCTTGGCCGAGATGGGCGTGCGCGCCTTCGTGCGCCGATCCTGTCTGGCATAGCCGAAATAGGGGATCACCGCCGTTATCCTTGCCGCAGACGAACGCTTGAGCGCGTCCGCAATGATCAGCAACTCCATCAGATGATCATTGGCAGGCTTGGAAGTAGATTGGATGATGAACATGTCCTCACCCCGGACATTCTCGAAGACCTCTACAAAGACCTCGCCATCATTGAACTGCTCAACCCGCGCATCGACCAGCGCGAATGACATGCCCCGGTGCAGTGTCATGCGGCGCGCAATGGCCTTTGCCAGCGGAATATTGGCATTGCCAGCGATCAGCTTGGGTTCAGAGCGGTCAATCATCGGGCCATCCTTCAGGATTCGCTTGAGTTGACACCGCTTACCACCGAGGTAGCGTCTTGCAAACTGCCCACATGCTGGAAGGAGCACCCGATGTCGCAGATCGATTACTATATGAGCCCGATTTCTCCATGGGTTCACATGGCAGGCACCCGCCCCTCGGAAATTGCCCGCGCGGCAGGGGCCAGCTTGCACTACAAGCCAATTGATCCCACTGCGCTTTTTCCCCGCACTGGCGGCAAGGTTCTGGCCGAGCGCCACGACAGCCGCAAGGCATACCGGATGCAGGAACTTGAACGGTGGTCAAAACGGCTGGGCCTGCCATTGAAACTGCAACCGGCCTATTTTCCGACCAATCCCGCCCCTGCCTCCTATGCCATCATCGCAGCGCAAGAGGCGGGCGGCGGTGACATGGATGCGCTGGTCACAGGATTAACGCGCGCCTGCTGGGAAGAAGACCGCAACATCGCGGAAGATGAGGTCATCCGCGATTGCCTGAGCGCTGCGGGGTTTGACCCCGGTCTCGCGTTCAGTGGTATGCTGCAGGGGGCGGAGATTTATCCACGCAACCTTGAAGATGCCATCGCGGCGGGCGTCTTCGGCGTGCCCTTCTTTGTTATCGGCGAAGCGCGGTTCTGGGGTCAGGACCGGCTGGATTTTCTGGCCGAGCATCTGGGCGTCACAGGCTGAGACTGGACACCTCAAACGGAAAGGCCCTGCCAATCACAGCAGGGCCCTTCCGAACACATACTTCTGAAATCAGGCAGCAGCCGCTTCGGCAGCCGCAGCCGCGTTGCGGCGCTCGCTTTCCTCGCGCGACAATGCAACAGAAGTGCGCACACCCTTGGCAACGAATTCCATCAAACCCGCCACAACCCGCTCATTGGGGTCAATCCCTGCGCAGCTCAGCACTTCGCGCCCATCGCGCGAGCGCGCCCACCGGGCAATCTGCTCGGGGCCATTACCGAACTTCTTGTCATCGGCGATGGCATCATCCAGCGCCGCGAGCACAACCGCCGCAAAAAGCTTGCGGGCGCGCGCGCCTTGTTCGTGCGTGAAGGCTGTTCCATCCGCAGCATCAAACATAGTATAGTCCTTTATTCTTGCTCTTGCATCCGCCGGTCTGGCCTGCATACGCGGTTTGGCCTATGATTCGCTACTCCACGAGCGCATACCTAACATGCAAAAAACGCATAGCTCTGAAAAGCAAGCAGCCATATCCTGTTCTTGCGCCCAAAACCTCCACGCGATATAGGATGATGCTGAAGATTATCAAGTGTGCAGCAAGGTCACAAATGCCCAAGATCAATGGTAACGAGATTCGCCCCGGCAACGTTCTGGAACATGATGGCGGGCTTTGGGCTGCTGTGAAAGTAAACCATGTGAAGCCCGGAAAAGGTGGTGCATTTGCGCAGGTAGAGATGAAAAACCTGCGCGACGGGCGCAAGCTGAACGAGCGCTTCCGTTCCGATGACAAGGTCGAGCGTGTGCGGCTGGAGCAGAAAGATCAGCAGTTTCTGTATGAAACTGACGGTCGCCTTGTCGTGATGGATATGGAAACCTTCGAGCAGGTAGAGCTTGATGCCGAGATTCTCGGAGAGCGTCGGCCTTTCCTGCAAGACGGGATGACAGTCACGGTCGAATATTACGGCGAGGAAGCGCTGAACATGGCGCTGCCGCAGAAAGTAATCTGCAAAGTGATCGAGACCGAGCCTGTCGTGAAGGGCCAGACGGCAGCAAACAGCTTCAAACCAGCCGTGCTCGACAACGGCGTGCGTGTTCTGGTGCCGCCCTTCGTGGGGCCGGATGAGGATATTGTCGTGAATACCGAAACCTTCGAGTATTCAGAGCGCGCCTGAAATCCTGCCACCTCACGCGATTGTTGTTGCCGCACAGGCACCGGCTGGCTTATCGACGGGCGCAACTGCCGCCCTAAGGAGAGTCAAATGCCCCGCGTCCTTGCCATACTCGCCGCGCTCTCTTTGCCATATGCTGCCCACGCACAGGTGAGAACAGCATATCTGAGCTGGGACGAGGGCGCGCGAGCCACCACAGAGGCATTGGTCGTCATTCGCGACATCGAAGGGGCGCACATCCTCACGCTGCGAAATGACGTAGAAGAAGGCGCGCAGAGCCTGACGCTGGAAATGCCTCCGCTTCCCAGAGCCGCAAATTCCATTCAGGCCGGCCTGATCGATGAAGGCCGGGTCGTTCGGCAAAGTTTGCTCATACCAGTCTCGGATCGGGCAGCGAATGGCCCGGAACTGCAATTGCGCGCAAGTCTCGCGCTAGGCTTTCATGACATCTGGCATTGTGATGACGGTCTGACTTATGAACTGACCGAAGCAAACGGCACGCTGCACCTGCAACATCCTGCCGGAGAATGGCTGCTCCGGCCAGATGATGCGGAACAAGAGCTTTTCCGGTCCGAAGATGGAACATCCCTACGCTTCGCCGGAAATGATGCGGATCTGACAAAAGCGGGAGGTGAGGAGACACCTTGCCAACCGGGTCTGTTTCGCCCCCTTCTGCCGCTTGAATCGCTTGGCCGTGATCAGAGTTGGCGGATCATGATCGGCGCACAGGAAGCGCTGATCGACTTACCCGGACTGGAGGCTGAAGCGATCCGGGAAAGCGGGCTTACCGCCGCCGCCTGGCGGGACGGGCAGATCACGATCCGCGGCGGAGATCTGCGCTTCACACTCACATCCCAACGATGCAGCCTCGATGCCCGCGGCGTGATCTATCCATTCTCGGCATCAATGGTACATGGTGAGCTGAGCGTTTCCAGCGAAGGCTGCGGTGGCTCGCCCCTGCGCCTGATTGATGGCGCAAGCTGGTATGTAGACAGCATTTTTGGCATCCCTCTCGCCACAGACAAGGCAGAAAAGCCGCCCATGACCTTGCAGATCGCCGAGGCGCAGATATCGGGCCGCGGTACATGCAATCGCTATGTCGGATCAGCTCAGGTCGAGATGGGCCAATTAACCTTCACAGATCTAGGCACCACCCGGCTTGCCTGCCCGATACACCGGCAAAATCTGGAGTTACGCTTTCTGGATGCGCTGGAAGTCACAACAGGCTTCGATCTGACAGCCGATGGCAGGTTGATCCTGCTGGCCGGGAATATCCCGGTGCTGACCGCCTTTCGCGGCCAGGAAGGGCGCATGTAGGCCGCACGATCAGAAAACCGGCTGTGCGCCCGTTTCCTTTACAGCTTCCATCACCACATGAGTAGAGGTCGATGTGACATGCGGCAGGCTTGAGATGTGCTCAGCAAGAACACGCCGGTAAGTTGCAATATCACGGCTGCGCACTTTCAGCAGATAGTCGAAAGACCCCGCGATCAGATGGCATTCCTCGATCTCTGGAACCTTGCGCACAGCCTCGTTGAAGGCGCGCAAGGCAAGCTCGCGCGTGTCAGACATCTTGATTTCCACAAATGCGATATGAGCCGCATCAATCTGATGCGGATCAATAAGCGCGCGATAGCCGGTAATGACGCCCTCTGCCTCTAACCTGCGCAAACGCGCCTGTGCAGGCGATTTTGTCAGCCCGATCCGGCTGGCCAGCTCGGTCACACTTATCCTGCCATCTATGGCAAGCTCACGCAGAATCGCCCGATCAAAGCCATCAAGCTTGGTTTGGATCATTTTCCTTCCAGAGCTCCGATAATAATTCTTTCTTGCTGCATTTTGAGAATAAAAAGGCTGAAATCAAGTCGTTTCTCTGAAAGTATCGGGGAACCCTCCTGCATAGGCATTGACATGACCCCGAGCACAACAATCCCGATCCCACAAGAAATAACGCATCAGAGCCTGCGTGATGAAGCCGCCAGCATGGACTGGGCACGTGCCGAGGCCGCTCTGGATGTGCAAGCACGCGCGACCATCACTAGCAAGGCCGCGGATCTGGTGCGCGATATCCGCAACAGCGATTCGCCGGGGCTTATGGAAGTGTTTCTGGCCGAATACGGCCTTTCGACCGATGAGGGCATCGCCCTGATGTGCTTGGCCGAGGCGCTCTTGCGTGTGCCGGATGCAGCCACCATGGATGAGCTGATCGAAGACAAGATTGCACCCTCGGATTGGGGCAAGCATCTGGGAAGATCCTCTTCGAGCCTCGTCAATGCCTCGACATGGGCGCTCCTGCTGACAGGTCGTGTGCTTGATGAGCGGGGCACGAATACAGCGCAACTCCTGCGTGGGGCCATCAAGCGGCTCGGCGAACCGGTCATCCGCACGGCGGTTGGCCGGGCCATGAAAGAGATGGGGCGCCAATTCGTTCTTGGCGAGACGATTGAGAGCGCAATGACCCGCGCCAAGGGCATGGAGGCGCGCGGCTACAGCTATTCTTATGATATGCTTGGCGAGGCCGCGCGCACCATGGCGGATGCCAAACGCTACCACGCAGCCTATGCACGCGCCATTCGCAGCATCGGGCAACGCGCCACTGGCAATGACATACGCAGCAACCCGGGCATCTCCGTAAAGCTCTCTGCACTGCATCCGCGCTATGAGGTTGCACAACGTGACCGCGTGATGCGCGAGCTTGTTCCGCGGTTACGCGAATTGGCGCGGCTGGCCTGCAGCCTTGGACTGGGTTTCAATATCGACGCGGAAGAGGCCGACCGGCTCGCGCTCTCGCTCGAAGTGATCGGGGCTGTGCTGGCAGATCCAGCGCTGGAGGGCTGGGACGGGTTCGGCGTCGTTGTGCAGGCTTACGGGCCACGCGCGGGCGCTGTGATCGACTGGCTGGCGGCCACCGCCGAGGCGCTGGACCGCAAGCTCATGGTGCGACTCGTGAAAGGGGCCTATTGGGATACCGAGATCAAGCGTGCGCAGGTGATGGGGCTCGATGGCTTTCCGGTGCTCACCAACAAGGTGGGCACAGATGTGAACTACATCGCCAATGCGCGCAAATTGTTGCACGCGCATCAGCGGCTCTATCCGCAATTTGCCACGCATAATGCACATACTGTGGCCGCCATCCTCCATATTGCCGAAGACATGGGTGTCCAGCCGCTCGATTACGAATTCCAGCGCCTGCACGGGATGGGCGAGAAGCTGCATGACATCGTTCTTACAGCCAAGGGCACGCGCTGCCGGATTTACGCCCCTGTAGGCGCGCATAAGGATCTGCTCGCCTATCTGGTGCGCCGCCTGCTGGAAAACGGTGCGAATTCATCCTTCGTCAACCAGATCGTCGATGAGGCAGTGCCGCCCGAAGTCGTGGCCGCCTGCCCCTTTGCAGCACTGGAAAGCCTGCCCGAAGGGCGCAATTTCAAACTCGCGACCGGACCAGAGCTTTTCGGCAAGGGTCGGCGCAATGCACGCGGCTGGGACCTGACCTGCGCGCGCGATCTTGAAGAGATTGAGACTGCACGCGCCCCGTTTCGGGACGCGCAATTCGAGGCAGCGCCGATCATCGCTGGCACGGTGACTGGCTCGGAGCCTTACACGGCCGTGAACCCTGCACGACATGATGATCAGCTTGGCAAGGTCATTCCGGCCTCTGCAAAAGATGTGGAGACCGCGCTCGCTGCTGCGCGCAAATGGGACGCTGATGCCAGCCTGCGCGCGCAGGTGCTACGGCGTGCCGCCGATCTCTATGAAGCGCATTTCGGCGAGGCCTTCGCAATCCTCGCGCGCGAGGCCGGAAAATCCCAGATGGATGCTGTGGGCGAGTTGCGCGAGGCCGTGGATTTCCTGCGTTATTACGCCGCGCAAGCTGAGAAACTTGCCTCGGCGGCGCGGGGCGTCTTTGCCTGCATCAGCCCGTGGAATTTCCCGATGGCAATTTTCACGGGCCAGATCGCAGGCGCGCTGGCCGCAGGCAATGGTGTGCTGGCCAAACCCGCAGAACAAACGCCTCTTATCGCGGCCTTTGCAACGCGCCTGTTGCATGAAGCCGGGGTCCCTCACACGGCGCTGCAACTCCTGCCCGGCGATGGCGCCACAGTCGGCGCTGCACTGACCTCCGATCCGCGTATTGCTGGCGTGGCTTTCACTGGCTCGACCGAAACCGCACATGTGATCCGCCGCGCCATGGCAAGGCATCTCGCGCCCGGTGCGCCACTTATTGCCGAAACCGGCGGGCTTAACGCCATGATCGTGGACAGTACCGCGCTGCCAGAACAGGCAGTGCGCGATGTGCTGGCCTCAAGCTTCCAGTCGGCGGGGCAACGCTGCTCTGCGTTGCGCTGCCTCTATGTGCAGGAAGATATCGCCGAAGATTTCAAAACAATGCTTTTTGGTGCGATGGATGAGCTCTCAATGGGTGATCCGTGGCATCTTGCCACCGATATCGGCCCGGTCATTGACCGCGAAGCCTATGAGCAAATCCGCACATATGTGGAGCAGGCACACAAATCGGGTCAGGTGTTGCATGAGCTGGCAGCGCGTGAGGATGGTTTTTTCGTCCCGCCCGTGGTGATCAAGGTGGATGGGATCAGCGCGCTTGAGCGCGAAGTTTTTGGCCCTGTCCTGCATATTGCAACCTATCGTGCTGCCGATCTCGACCGGGTGATTGCCGATGTGAATGCAACAGGTTACGGCCTGACCTTCGGGCTGCACACGCGGATTGATACACGCGTGCAGCATGTTGTTGAACGCGTTGCAGCGGGGAATGTCTATGTCAATCGCAACCAGATCGGTGCCGTCGTTGGCAGCCAGCCCTTTGGTGGCGAGGGGCTTTCGGGAACTGGCCCTAAGGCAGGCGGGCCGCATTACCTGACGCGCTTCACCCAAAGCGAAAAAGCCACGCAGCCCGCAGCGGTAACCGACATGCCGGGACCGACAGGGGAATCGAACCGTCTTCATCATGTCGCTCGTGCGCCGCTCCTCTGCCTTGGGCCAGAGCGCGCTCAGGCCGAAGCGCAAGCTGCCGCCGTTCGCGCCCTTGGCGGCACCGCGCGCGTGGCCGAAACACAACCCGAAGATCTCGAGACGATGGAAAACATCTCGGGGGTGCTCTTCTGGGGGTCTGAGCGAGAGGCACGCGCTTATGCAGAAGCCCTTGCACGCCGCAAGGGACCGATCCTGCCGCTGATCACAGGGCAGCCCGATGTGGCGCATGTGCTCCTTGAGCGCCACCTATGCGTAGACACCACCGCCTCGGGCGGCAATGCGCAACTACTCGCAGCAATGAGCGGATAACCAGATTTACTCGGCGGCCTGCTCCTGCGCGTGGGCCGCCTCGATCTCTTCGGCCTTGCGCTCCACCTGCGCGACGATATGATCGATCATCTGCTCGTTCGATAGCTTGTGGCTCTGTTTGCCCGCGAGATAGACCATCCCCGAGCCCGCGCCGCCGCCAGTGAACCCCACATCGGTCATCAGCGCCTCGCCCGGCCCATTCACAACACACCCGATGATCGACAGGCTCATCGGTGTCTTGATATGCGCGAGTCGCTCTTCAAGGATGCCCACAGTCTTGATCACATCGAACCCCTGCCGCGCGCAGGAGGGGCAGGAGATGATATTCACGCCGCGGTGCCGCAACCCCAGAGATTTCAGAATCTCATAACCGATTTTCACCTCCTCAACCGGATCGGCAGAGAGCGACACGCGGATCGTGTCGCCAATGCCCATCCACAGGAGATTGCCCAGACCAATCGCGGATTTCACCGTGCCCGAAATCATACCGCCCGCTTCGGTGATGCCCAGATGGATCGGCGCATCGGTCGCCTCGGCAAGCCCCATATAGGCCGCAGAGGCAAGGAATACATCCGAGGCTTTCACGCTGATCTTGAAATCAAAGAAATCATTATCCTCGAGGATGCGGATATGATCGAGCCCGGATTCGATCATCGCCTCCGGGCAGGGCTCGCCATATTTCTCCAGCAGATGCCGCTCCAGCGAGCCTGCATTTACCCCGATACGGATCGAGCAGCCATGATCGCGCGCCGCCTTGATCACCTCGCGCACACGCACCGCATCACCGATATTGCCGGGGTTGATCCGCAGACAGGCGGCACCCGCCTCCGCCGCCTCGATCGCGCGCTTATAGTGAAAATGAATATCCGCCACGATCGGCACAGGGCTTTCGCGCACCACCTCGTGCAGGGCGCGACTCGCGTCCTGATCCGGGATCGAGACACGCACAATATCCGCGCCTGCTTCTGCACAGGCCAGAACCTGTGCAATTGTGGCGCGCGCATCGCCGGAATCAGTGTTGGTCATGGTCTGCACTGAAATCGGCGCATCGCCGCCAACAGGTACCGACCCCACCATGATCTGCCGTGACTTGCGCCGCGTTATGTTGCGCCAGGGACGAATGTGATTGTGATCCATCAGCAAAAGGCCTTTGATCGAGCGTTACCCGAAATGTAAGCCAAGCAGGCCACCACAGCAATGGCCACAAGCTCGACAATCGAAAAAGGCCCTCGCGCGCGCAAGGACCTTCGTTAGTCAACTCTGGATCCGGGCCGATAAATCAGCCCGCCGAACCAATCAGTTTTCTGCCTCTGCCACGGCAATGAATTCCCGCAAGGCCTGATCGCCGTCAAGATTCGCCACGTCGAAACGCTCCATCACCGCATCGGGAGACAGCGCGACATTATCAATCACCTGCGCCCCGGGCGCAGTGGGACCAAACGGCTCACCATTGACCAGCATATAGACCGATCCGGAATTCCCCGCCCGCAAGGTCGGCGGCGATTCTGATTGCGGCACCTTGTAGCGCTCACCTGCATCAAGAACCTTCTCGAACAAGACCGTCCCATCCGCTGCGCGCACACGAATCCAGCTTGGCCGCACGGCCAGAATTTCAACCGCTGGTGGGCCATCCTGCGTCACGCGCACTGTGCCCGGCGCAACCGCGTCGCTGCCGATCTCGGCAAGGGCCATATCAATCGCGGAACGGAGGGTCTCATCGCTATCGGTTTGCGCCTCGCGCAGATTGATCGCTGCAATCGGCCCATCGCGCGAAACTACGACAGGCGTTTCCAGCGCTTCGGGCCGATATTCTCGCACGACACCCTGCGCAGACGCGCCCATGCGATTTTGAGCCTCGCCAATCTGCAAGACAGGCGACTCGCTCCCTTCTGCACGCGGCGCGACACCCGCCATGACGGGGTCAAGCTCTGCGAGAACTGAGGGCGATTGATCTGCCGGAGCAAGATTGACGCGCTGCACTTCGCGCAGCACAGTCCAGCCACCAAACCCCAGCCCCACTACCAGCAGAACCATCACCGCGATCGAACCGAGGGCAACAGGGTCGATCCGCCGCCAGAATGGATCAGGATCTGCAGCCATCTTGGTCCGGCCCAGAAGCCCTTGCCCAAGGTCGCGCTCGGCGCGCATACCATCACTGCGTGGCAAAGTTGGCGCATTCCGTTGAAGGTCTTGAGAAATCGCAAACCCTGTCTCAGCGCAGAACTTGGAATAAGACCAATCCGGGTCCATTCCCAGATAGCGCGCATAGGAACGCACATAACCCGCAACGAAACTCGCTGCCTCAAATGCAGAGAGATCCCCGGATTCTATAGCCGCGATATATGTTGCCCGGATATGTAATTCGCGCTGAACGTCTAGCAGCGACTTGCCCATCGTCGCCCGTTCCCCGCGCATCAGATCACCCAAACTGACTTCGAAATCATCAAAGCCCACGGCCCCGGTGGCCGCGTCGGATGTACCATCAGCCCTGGGCTTGTTGCCAAACCATCTCATCAGCCTGCCCTTTACCGCCTGTTATGTAAGTCTGTCGCTCTCGAACAGGAACCGCGACTTTTCCATCCGCGCATTCCATAATCCAAGCATAACGGAATTGACAAGGATTTGAAGCTTTAATGATTTCTCAAGCCGAGATTTCGGCGCGATTCAGCGCACAATGCGCCCAGAGACCATCCATTGCGCGCACCAGATCATCGATCATGCGCGGGGAATGCACTGGTGATGGCGTGAAGCGCAACCGCTCGGTCCCGCGCGGAACTGTCGGGAAGTTGATCGGCTGCACATAGATTCCGTGCCGTTCCAGCAGCATGTCGGAAATGTGCTTGCAATGCACCGGATCGCCTACATGCACCGGCACAATATGGCTTCCATGATCAATGATCGGCAGCCCTAGGCCACGCAAGCGCATCTTGAGGATACGCGCGTGTTCCTGCTGCTTGTCACGCAGGTACTGTGCCGTCTTGAGATAATCCACCGAAGCAGCGGCACCGGCAGCAACTGCCGGGGGCAGCGATGTCGTGAAAATGAAACCGGGCGCATAAGAACGCACAGCGTCACACATCTTGGCCGAAGCCGCGATATAGCCGCCCATCACACCATATGCTTTGGCGAGTGTGCCGTTGATAATGTCGATCCGCCCCATAAGCCCGTCACGCTCGGCCACGCCAGCGCCGCGAGGGCCATACATGCCAACAGCATGAACTTCGTCGATGTAAGTCAGCGCGCCAAATTCATCGGCAAGATCGCAAACCGCCTCAATCGGGCCGAAATCGCCATCCATCGAGTAGATCGACTCAAACGCGATCAGCTTGGGCGCGGCCGGATCATCGGCCTCAAGCAATGCGCGCAGATGCTCCAGATCATTATGCCGGAAAATGCGCTTGGCACCGCCATTGCGGCGCACGCCCTCGATCATCGAGGCGTGATTCAGTGCATCGGAATAGATGATCAGGCCCGGAAAGAGCTTCGGCAGCGTCGAGAGCGTGGCATCATTGGCGATATAAGCCGAGGTGAAGATCAGCGCGGCCTCTTTCTGGTGCAGATCCGCGAGCGAAGCTTCGAGCCGCTTGTGATACACCGTCGTACCCGAGATATTGCGCGTCCCACCGGAGCCCGCGCCAGTGGTGTCCAGCGCCTCATGCATCGCCGCGAGCACCACCGGTTGCTGGCCCATGCCAAGGTAATCATTACCGCACCAGACCACGATGTCGCGCTGCCCCCCGCCGGGATGTGTCCAGACGGCATGAGGGAACTGCCCTTTGCGCCGTTCGATATCGATGAACGTGCGATAACGGCCTTCTTCATGCAGCCGGTTAAGAGCCGTATCGAGCGCAGCAGTGTAGTCCAAGAGCCTTCTCCCTCGCAGTCAAGCCGGGTATGCTGATGTAGTTACCGTTTACAGGCGAAAATGGAAAGCCTTTCGCCCTCTGTTTCGGGACCTACCTTGGCGTTGGCCCGACAACCTTGACCTATGTCAAAACGGCAAAAATCACAAACCGCCTACGCGTGGCGCATGGTCGCATCTGGGTCTCAGCGCGATGCGACCTCAAGCACAACCACACAATCAGGCCCGCCCTGCCGCGCTGCGTCGCAAGCCTCAATCGCTGCCTGACTTGCCGCTTCGGCGCTCTCCAAGCCGGAAAGCGCAATCGCCGAGCCAATCGGCACACCATCGCGGATAAATCCTTCGGCAGGTGCCACGGCCAGCGCGGAGTATCCCGGTCCGTCCGCAATGAAGAGCCCGAGCGCCTCCCGGTTCTGGCCCACAAGCCGGAGCGTTGCCACTTCTTCCTCAGTCAGAAAAGGATGCACTGTCACTTGCACGTCCACCCCGTCCAGCGAATAGCTTTCGACATTCGCCGTCTGAGCCAGCGCCATGCCTGCCAAACCCAACGCCGCCAAACCAAAAACCCCGTATTTCAACATCGTTCTAACTCCTGAGAATCACCTTGCTCTTGGCGCGCACTATAGTTTGCTATGAAGGGCTGGACAGCCCCCGGCGCTCTGATAGGCTCTGCGCAACCTTCCATCACGGAGAATTTCCATGACCGCTCGCCTCTCTTCTGTGCTCGAAAAGATCGATGGAGACATGCCGCAAGCGCTGGATCGCCTGTCCGAATTGCTGCGCATCCCCTCGATCTCGACCGATCCGGCACATAAGGCAGATGTGGATCGCGCTGCCGACTGGCTGGTCGCAGAACTGGCCGGGCTGGGCTTTGCCGCGCGCAAAGACAAGACCGCAGGGCATCCGATGGTCATCGCCGAAGGCGGTGCCGCGACTGGTCCGCATCTGTTGTTCTACGGGCATTACGATGTGCAGCCGGTCGATCCGCTGGATCTCTGGGACAGCCCGCCATTCGAGCCGCGTCTCGAGGAGACCCCCGCAGGCAAGGTGATCCGCGCGCGCGGGGCCTCGGATGACAAGGGGCAGTTGATGACCTTCGTGGAAGCCTGCCGCGCCTGGCTGAGCGTGCATGGCAACCTTCCGGTAAAGGTCACATTCTGCCTTGAGGGAGAGGAGGAAAGCGGCTCGCCCTCGCTCGTGCCCTATCTGGAGGCCAATCGCGACGCGCTCAAAGCCGATCTCGCGCTGATCTGCGACACCGGGCTCTTCGATGCACAAACCCCGGCCATCACCACCATGCTGCGCGGGCTTTTGGGCGAGGAAATCATCATCCACGGCCCCGCACGCGATCTGCATTCTGGCTCTTTTGGCGGCGCTGCGATGAACCCGGCGCGGGTGCTCGCCCGCATTCTCGCCGATCTGCATGACGATCAGGGCCGCGTAACCCTTCCGGGCTTCTATGATGATGTGCCCGAGATCTCCGAAGAGATTCGCGCGCAATGGGAGGCGCTCGGCTTCGATGCTCAGGCTTTTCTCGGCGCGGTCGGGCTTGAACATCCTGCGGGCGAAACCGGGCGAACAGCACTGGAGATGATCTGGTCGCGCCCCACCTGCGAGATCAACGGTATGAACTCGGGCTATACGGGCGCGGGGTTCAAGACCGTGCTGCCCGCCCGCGCCTCTGCCAAGGTGAGCTTCCGGCTGGTGGGCAGCCAAGACCCGCACAAGCTGCGCGCGGCTTTCCGCGATTTCGTGCGTGCCCGTGTTCCGGCGGATTGCAGGGTGGAATTTCTGGAACATGGCGCATCACGAGCGTCAGTGATGGAAACCAGCCACCCCGCATTCGAGGCCGCGCGACAGGCGTTGAGCGATGAATGGCCCAAACCGGCCGCCTTTGTCGGCGCGGGCGGTTCGATTCCGATTGCCGGATATTTCAAAACCATACTCGGCATGGATTCCATGCTGATCGGCTTTGCCAAGGACGATGACCAAATACACTCGCCAAATGAAAAGTATGATCTGGACAGCTTTCTCCGGGGGATCCGGTCATGGGCGCGCATTCTGGACGCGGTATCAAAGGTTTGAACAGTTTTTGTGAGAACCTGCCGCAATTCTCGCAAAATCCTGTTGATGCAGGATTTGTGCAAGATCCCTATCCCGCGTATGACAGGATGCGCGCAGCCGGTCCGCTTGTTTTCTGGCAGGAATTCAACATGGCCTGCGCTGTAAGCTATGCGGCGGCCAATGCGATCCTGCGCGACCGCCGCTTCGGCCGCGTGCCACTGGAGGCGCGCGCGACCCCCGACCATCTCGCGCCCTTCTACGCCGTCGAGGCGCATTCGATGCTGGAGCTGGAACCGCCCCGCCACACCCGGCTTCGCAGCCTTGTCCTGCGCGCATTCACTACGCGCCGGATCGCAGCGCTGGGGCCGGAAATCGCGGCGCTCTGCGACGACCTTATCGCCCGCGCTCCCGATGGAGCCTTCGATCTGATCGCGCATTATGCGCAGCCTTTGCCGATCACGATCATCGCGCGGCTTCTGGGTGTGCCCGAGGCAATGGCTCCCGATTTGCTGCGCTGGTCGCATGCGATGGTCGTCATGTATCAGGCCGGGCGCTCGCGCGCAGATGAGGATCGCGCGGTCGCCGCCAGTCGCGACTTCGTGGCCTTTCTGCGCAGCTATATCGACGAGCGCCGGACGGACCCGCGCGATGACCTCATCACGCATCTGATCGCCGCCGAGGAAGACGGGCAGACGCTGAGCACCGATGAGATGATCTCGACCTGCATCCTCCTGCTCAATGCCGGCCATGAAGCAACTGTTCACAGTATTGGCAATGCCGTCAAAACGCTGCTGGAGAGCGGGGATTACGCAAAAACCCCGATCACGGAGAACTTGGTCGATGAATGCCTGCGCTTTGACCCGCCGCTGCACCTCTTTACCCGCTGGGCCTATGAAGATATCGACGTGATGGGCCGGACCATCCCGAAGGGGGCGCAAATTGCCTGCCTTCTGGGGGCGGCCAATCGCTGCCCGCGCCATTGGGACATGCCAGATGCTTTCACCCCCACACGCAGCCCGAAGCCGCATCTGGCCTTTGGCGCGGGGCTCCATTTCTGTCTTGGTGCGCCGCTCGCCCGTCTGGAACTTCTGCACGCCCTCGCGCGTCTCGCAGCCGCGCGGCCTCATCTGCAATTGACTGAACCCCCACTTTACGCCGATATCTACCATTTCCATGGTCTGAACCGGTTGATGGTGGCGGGGAAATAGCCCCTTTCCCTTGCACCTGACGCGTATATGTTTCACATCAGGCAGCATCGACCAGGATCAAGCAAGGCGTGACAGAATGACGGCAGCAGAGAAACCCACGGAAGAAATCTCGGTCCGTGACATCTTCGGGATTGACTCGGATATGAAGGTAAAGGGTTTCACCGAACCCGGTGAACGCGTGCCCGCAATCGATCCGACCTATAAATTCGACCCCGATACCACGCTCGCGATCCTTGCAGGTTTTGCCTATAACCGCCGCGTGATGATCCAAGGCTATCACGGAACCGGCAAATCCACCCATATCGAACAGGTCGCTGCGCGGCTGAACTGGCCCTCGGTGCGGGTCAATCTCGACAGCCATATCTCGCGCATTGATATGATCGGCAAGGACGCGATCAAGCTGCGTGACGGGGTGCAGGTGACAGAGTTTCAGGAAGGCATCTTGCCCTGGGCCCTGCGCAACCCGGTGGCAATCGTGTTTGATGAATACGACGCGGGCCGACCCGATGTGATGTTCGTGATCCAGCGCGTGCTGGAACATGATGGCAAGCTGACATTGCTGGATCAGAACGAGATCATTACCCCGCACCCCTCCTTCCGGCTGTTTGCCACAGCCAACACTGTCGGTCTGGGTGATACAACCGGCCTTTATCACGGTGTCCAGCAGATCAATCAGGCACAGATGGATCGCTGGTCACTGGTCGCGACACTGAATTACCTGAGCCATGATGCCGAGACTGCCATCGTGCTGGCCAAGAACCCGGCCTATAACACTGCAAAGGGGCGGCAGGAGATCAGCCAGATGGTGACTGTCGCTGATCTGACCCGCACCGCCTTCATGAATGGCGATCTCTCCACGGTCATGTCGCCGCGTACGGTCATCAACTGGGCAGAAAATGCGCGGATCTTCCGTTCGATCGGCTATGCGTTCCGGCTGTCTTTCCTGAACAAATGCGATGAGCTGGAGCGGCAGACTGTCGCTGAGTTCTACCAGCGCTGCTTCGACGAGGAACTGCCCGAAAGTGCGGTCAGCATGGCACTCGGCTAATCGCACCGCCACGCGTGGGTTTTGCAGGAGATTGCGCCCGTCCGCCGGAGTTTCCTGTGTGGGTGGCTCCTGCATTGCAAGAGTTTTCTGTGATTTTTTTGCGGTCATTTTGTCAGTACAGTCGTGTGTCCGGCCTGTTTGCGTGGCGATATTGCAGCCACTG
>SLDY01000122.1 GCA_007125005.1 Natronohydrobacter sp. | reverse complement strand
CCGATCAGCACACCAGCAGAGGAAAGCACGACTGCAAGCAGCACCAGCACTGCATTGTAAAAACTGTTGAACTGCGTGAGCAGGATCACGAACATCAAACCGAGCGCTGCCGAGAAGGCCACAGTGAGGAACTGGGTGCTTTCCTCCTGATCCTGCTGCTCGCCGGTCCATTCCCAGCCAACCGAGGCGGGCAAGGGGGTTTCGGTTTCTAGCCAGTTGGTCAGCGCTTCGATGCGCTCGGTAGCCGTGATGGGCACTTGCCGCCAGCCATTTTCCTCGATCTCGGCCAGACGCTCGCGGGCGCGCATATATTCGGCAGAGCCGGTTTCGTGCTCGCGTGGCACGACATCGGCGCGGCGCAGAACCCGGATTGTCTCTCCGTCCCGATCAGTGATGCGCACGAGGTTGGGCCGCACATCGGCGAGCACATCGAAATAGCGTTGCTGGTTCACCCGGTCGATTTGGCCGCGCGAGGCGACTGTCTGTGCGGAAATAAAATTCGACAGCGGCACCAGCCCGCGATTGGTCTGCACGCGCAGCGTGTCGAGCGTGGAAAGCAGGCGTTCGCCCTCGGGCAATCGCACGCGGATGTCGATTTCTTCTTCTGAACTGTCCACGCGCATTGTGTCGAGTAACAGGCCACGCGTTACAAGCTGGACCATGCCGCCAATGGTTGCCACATCGGCCCCGAAGCGACCCGCCATTTCGGTATCGACATTGATCTGCCAGTCGATGCCCGGCACAGGGCGTGAATCTTCTAGATCGAAGAGCCCTTCGGTTCGGCCCATCCGCGCACGCACGAGTTCGACAGCTGCTTCGAGGTATTCGAAGCTCTGACCTGTCAGGCGCAAATGCACTGGTTTGGCACCAGAGGGCCCACCGGTCTGGATCAGGAATTCGGCATAGAGGCCGGGAAGCTCGGCGAGCCGCGCCTCGAGCCGCTCCAGGATGGCACTGCCGCGTAGATAGGGTTTGCCCTGACGGTCGCGCCAATGTGTCATCTCGAACTGCACTTGCCCAACTGCATCGCGCGGGGGGCCTTGCCCTGCTGTGTTGGTATTGAGCCCACCATCCCCTGCAAAGGCAAAAACGGTTGCGATGCCGTCTTCCGACATGACGATCTGCTCAACCTGACTGACCAGCCGATCTTTCTCTTCCAGCGCCAGATTACCGCGCGCGCGGACATAGATGATGCCGCGCTCGGGTTCAGTCTCCACAAAGAACTCGACGCCGCGATTGTTCTCGCCGTAATACTGAAACACACCTGCGACAAAGGCGCCGACAGCGATGATCAGCACGACTGGCATGATCGGGTTGCCGACAAATAGCTTTGCAACATGGCCTGCGGGGCTGTAGCGGCGCGTCGCCTCAATCCGGCGGGGTTTGCGCTCCGGGGTGATTGCCGCAAAGCTGGTGGAGATGCCCATTGCGGACAGTGCCATGACAGCAGCGCCGGGGAGGAACTCTGCCAGCGATTGGGCGGTGCTGCTACCGGCAGTGAGATAGCCGGGATTTATGAGCAGCATTGCGCCAAGAAACATCCCCCCGATGGAAGCAAGGGCGAAAGGCAGGCGCAGTATCCAGGGCAGTCGGCGCAGGGCTGTGGTGACATGGCCAAGCCTGCGCGCCAAGCGCCCGGTGATGCCGCCCAACACAGGCAGAAACAGCAGCGCCACGATCAGCGAAGCGGTCAGCACGAAGATGAGCGTGATCGGCAGCATCCCCATGAACTCGCCCGCAACACCAGGCCAGAACAGCATCGGAAGGAAGGCACAGAGCGTGGTTGCGGTTGAGGCGATGATCGGCCAGAACATACGCTTGGCGGCCTTGACATAAGCCTGCATCGGGCCGTCACCGGCCGCAAGGCGCTTGTCGGCATATTCGGTCACGACCACGGCGCCATCAACCAGCACGCCTACCGCAAGGATCAGCCCGAACATCACGATATTGGAAACCGCGACATCCATCAGGCCCAGCAGGATGAAGCATAAGAGAAATGAGGTCGGGATGGCAAAACCGACCAGCAGCGCAGAGCGTGCGCCAAGCGCTGCCAGAACCACGATCATGACCAGCGCAATCGCGGTCAGCACAGAGCCTTCCAGCTGGCTGACCATCTCGCCGGTCTGGATCGAGGTGTCGAGCGTTGGCGTGATCTGGATGGCCGCTTGCAACTCTTCGGGCCATGAGGCGCGTTCGGCCTCGATGGCAGCGCGCACATCGGCCGATGTGTCGATGGCGTTGAAGCCCTTGCGCTTGACCACCTGAATTGCGAGGTTTGTCTCGCCATTGAACCGCGCCGTGCCCGTGCGATCGGCGAATGTGAGCCGGATTTCGGCGAGATCACCAAGCGTAACGACTGAATCGCCATTCACCTTGACAGGCAGGCGATAGATATCTTCCGGGGTCGAGAAGCTCGAGGGCACAGTGACCGAAAAGGCGCCGGCACGGGTTTCGACTTCGCCGGCAGCGACAAGTTGATTGTTTTGAGTGATAACACGGATCAATTCGCCTGCAGTGACATTATAGGCTTCAAGCTTCAGCGGGTCGATCAGCACTTCGACCATCTCATCACGCGCGCCTGCGATTTCGGCCTCGAGCACAGAGTCGAGCCCCTCGATGCGCGTCTGCAGATCGCGTGTTGCGCGCAGCAGCGTGCGCTCCGAGACATCGCCCGAGACAGCGACAATGATCATGGGAAATTGCGAGAAATTGATTTCTGTGATCGAGTAATTCTGAGCGCCTTCGGGGAATTTGCCTTCCGCGCGGCCCATTGCATCGCGGATATCGGCCATCGTGGCAGTTTTGTCCCAGCCGAACTCGAACTCCAGAACTGCAGCGGCAAAGCCATCAGCGGAAAAGGCGCTGATGGTCTTGAGCCCGTCGAGATCGGACATTTCCGCTTCCATCGGCTTGACCAGCATCGACTCGCCATCGACCGCCGAAATGCCGGGGAAGGGTACAGTGATGATGACGGCGGGAACCTCGATATCAGGCTCACCCTCTTTGGGCAGGTTGATATATGCAGCTGTGCCTGCTGCCAGCACCATTACCACCAGCGCCATGACCATGCGCGCGTGGTTGGCCGCCCATGAAACAATCGCTATCATTCTGCAGCCCCGTTCGCTTCGGCCCATGTCACATGCACTCGGGCACCCGCGCGGGTGAATTCCTGCCCCAGAGTAATCGCGTTGATTTCATCTGGCAGGCCACTGAGCCAAATGCCATCCGCCGTGTCGCGGATGATGCGCGCGGGCGCGAAGCTGACCAGACCGCTCTCATCGACCAGCCGCAGCCCGAGTTCGCCTGCATCATTGAGCGTTAGCGCGGAACTTGGCAGCAGATGCGCAGTCTGCTCCTGCGCCTGAACAAGGATATCGGCGCTCTGGCCGTCGCGGATGCTGCCATCAGGATTGGGAATGCTGACATCGATGCGGAATGTGCGGGTATTCGGATCGGCAGAGCGGGCGATAAAGCTCACTGTCCCCAACGCCTCGCGGCCAGAGGCGAGGCGCGCACCGGCTGGGGCATTGATCTCCAGCAAATCCACCTGCGCTTCGGTCGCAAATCCGACCAGCGTGATTGGATCGAGCTGAATGAGCGTGGCGCAAAGCGCGCCAGCCTGCAACAGGCTGCCCAATTCGGCGGTATCGGTCTCCAGCATCCCGTCAAAGGGTGCATGCATCACCAGACGCGCCATTTCCTCTACAGCGCGATCCACACCTGCCTGCGCCGATCGCAACGCGGCGCGGGCATTGGCAATCCGCATTTCAGAGGCAAACCCGCTCTCCGAGAGCCCTGAAGCAGCGCGATAGTTGATCTCGGCCTCGATAAGGCGCGCGCGCGCTTCATCCAGTGCTGCCTTGCGCACGCCGGGTGCAATTTCGCAAAGCGGATCGCCCGCGCTGACACTCGCTCCACGGCGCAGCGGTTCAGACACCACCAGCCCGGTTGTCTCGGCGCGGATCTCGACTTGCCTCCGCGCCTCCGTCCGGCCGCGCAGCACCACCGGGCTTGCCACAGGCTGCGCCACCGAGCGCTGCGCCAGCACCCGCACCAGCGCGGGTTCGGGCGCAATGTCATTCTCTTCTGTCTCGGTGCTCATTACACCCGCGAAACTCAGCAGCGCATCGCGTTCCATGATCACAAGATAGAGGGCAAACGTGACCGCAAGGGCTGTTACCAAAGGAAAAACACGCATTCGGTCACTCCAATACCGCTGTGAGGGCAGACGTAGCGTATTTACGCTGAACTGACCAGTTCAGATTAATTTTGCAGCCGCAGAAACTCAATTTATGTTAATGGCAGTAACATGTAAAATATCTTGTGACGATACCTGAGAGAGTTCTTATCGCGCAAGCGGGGCTTGGCAATAGCACACCTCTCGCGTTAAGACAGTGCGACTATTGACCGAGGTGGCGTGTGAGCAATCCAGACAGTTTTATCACTGAAGTGACCGAAGAGCTGCGTCGTGACCGCATGATGGGCTATTTGCGGCGTTACGGCTGGATTGCGGTTTTGGCCGTGCTTCTGATCGTTGGCGGAACAGCATGGAACGAGTGGCGCAAGGCGAGCGAACGCGCAAGCGCCGAGGCGTTTGGTGACGCAGTCTTGGCGGCGCTTGAAAATGACGCGCCCCGCGACCGTGTGGCGGCACTCGCACAGATCGAGACGACAGGCGCGCAGGCAGGTCTGGTTCAGCTTCTTAGCGCTGGCGAATTGCTGGAAACAGACCGCGCTGCAGCGCTTGTTGCGTTGCAGCAAGCCGCTGAGGATGCGGAGCTTCCGGATGCCTATCGCCAGGTCGCAGCCCTGAAGCGTGTGATAGCTGGCGGTGCTGATATCCCGCTGGAAGAACGTGCAGCGCTGCTTGAGCGGCTTTCACAGCCCGGCCAGCCGATGCGGCCTCTGGCGCTGGAACAGGCGGCACTGTTGCAACTTGAGCAGGGCAATCAAGAAAGAGCCATTGAAATCTTGACGGACTTGTTGTCACAATCCGATGTGACAGAGACCTTGCGGCGCCGGGTGACACAACTTGTCGTCGCACTGGGCGGCGAGGTCTGATAAGGCAGTGTTACGCGCTCGGCAAATGTTTCTGGTCCGAAGGCGGTTGGACAAAGGCGATAGGAGCATCTTGTGACCTTCAGGACCGGCGTGATTTTTCTGGCCTTGACTGTGCTTATTGCAGGCTGCAACCGCGACTTCATTCTTGAAGGTGAGCGCTTTGCGTTGCGCGCGCCCTTCGCCGAGGATGCTGGAGAGGCACCCGAAAACCGCTCCGCGCCGATTTCACTGCCCGCTGCGACGGTCAATTCTGACTGGACACATCGGCTGGGCAGTTCCGCGAGCCGCAGTTTGCATCCGGCACTTGGCAGCAACCTGCAGGAGATATGGTCCATACCCATCGGGCAGGGTGACGGACGCCGCCACCGTATTACTGCGGAACCAGTGGCCTCTGGCGGGCTGATTTACACGCTCGACAGCCGCGCGCGGGTGAGCGCCATCACGACCAATGGTGAAGTTGCATGGACCCGCGACCTGACCCCCGCCTGGACCCGCAGTGCCGATGCTGCATCGGGCGGCGGGCTCGCTCTGGCCGAAGGGCGGCTCTATGTGACCTCCGCCTTCGGCATGCTGTGGGCGCTTGACCCGGCTTCGGGTGCGGATGTCTGGTCGAAACGCTTTGATGCACCCCTCAGCGCACCGCCAACAATTTCTGGCGGGATGCTGTATGTTGTGGCCTCTGACAGCACAGGCTGGGCGCTCGATGCCGCAACGGGGCAGACCGATTGGCAGCTTTCCGGCGCGACTTCGCCATCTTCGATGGTTGGCGGTGCGGCACCTGCGCTCGCAGGTGATCTGGTGCTCTTCCCCACACCTGCGGGCGAATTGATCGCGGCGCGGCGTGATACTGGCCAGATCATGTGGCGTCGCGCAGTTGCCGGAACTCGGATCGGGGTGGCCTATGCCGCCGTGACCGATGTGACTGGTGATCCTGTGGTGCAGGGCGATGTGATCTATGTTGGCAACCAGTCGGGCCGCGTGATGGCGCTTGATCGCGACACCGGCCGCCCGCTCTGGACTGCCGATGAGGCCGCATATGGGCCAGTCTGGCCTGTGGGCGGCGCCCTGTTCCTGATGTCGGATCGCAACCGCCTGATCCGGCTTGGCGCGGGCAGCGGCGAGTTTGTCTGGGCTGCGGACTTGCCGCTTTTCACCCAGACCCGCGAGCGCCGTCGCGCGGGCATCTATCCGCATTACGGCCCCCTGCTGGCGGGGGGACGCCTGATCGTGGGCTCGGGTGATGGGGTGCTGCGCAGTTTCGATCCCGTTTCGGGCGAGATCCTGTCACAGACACCTTTGCGCTCGGGCGCGGCCAGTGCGCCGATTGCTGTGGGCAACACGCTTTATGTCGTCTCGCGCGACGGGCGGCTTGTGGCCTATCGCTGAGGGCTGATGTAAGGTATGCGTTTAACATGGCCCCGGTTCGCGGGGCCATATTTGCTTTCAGGAGCTGAGGAAATGAGTTTTACGCTGGCCATCGTGGGCCGCCCGAATGTTGGCAAATCGACGCTGTTCAACCGGCTGGTGGGCAAGCGGCTGGCGCTGGTCGATGATCAGCCCGGCGTTACGCGCGATCTGCGTGAGGGCGCGGCAAAGCTGGGTGATCTGCGCTTTACCGTGATTGACACTGCGGGGCTGGAAGAGGCCACGGATGACAGCCTGCAGGGCAGGATGCGGCGGTTGACTGAACGCGCGGTCGATATGGCCGATATCTGCCTTTTCATG
The DNA here is from genome assembly GCA_007125005.1 of Natronohydrobacter sp. Classification (GTDB taxonomy): domain Bacteria; phylum Pseudomonadota; class Alphaproteobacteria; order Rhodobacterales; family Rhodobacteraceae; genus Roseinatronobacter. The sequence continues at coordinate 41 of SLDY01000122.1, read as the reverse complement.
GTTGATGCCCGCGCAGGCATAACCCCCACGGATGAGGTTTT
>SLDY01000070.1 GCA_007125005.1 Natronohydrobacter sp. | reverse complement strand
CATCGAGAAACAGCTCATAGACGTAATGCTCTGGCTTGCGCCCGCCAAGGATCTCGCAGATGCGGTCATAGATTGCGGTATTGGTCGAGTGATCCTTGCCATACATCTCGAAATCCACATCAAGCGCCGCCCAGCGTGCGCCGAAATCAGGCTTCCATTGCAGTTTTACATTGCCGCCTGTCACTGGCAGGGTCCATTCGCGCCCCTCTTCATCGTCAAAGGTGATCTCGCCCTTGACCCCGTCCACATGCTTCATCGGCACATAGAGCACGCGGCCGGTTTCGGGATGGAGCGGCAGGAAGATCGAATAGGTCTGCTGGCGCTCTTCGCGCAAGGAGGCGAGCATGACCTCCATCAGTGCGTCATAGCGTTCTGCTGCGCGCAGCAAGATTTCGTCAAACTGGCCGGATTTGTAGAACTCGGTGGCGGAGATGAACTCGTAGTCAAACCCGAATGTATCCAGAAACCGCCGTAGCATGGCGTTGTTATGATGGCCGAAGCTCTCATGCGTGCCGAAGGGATCAGGAACCGAGGTCAGCGGCTTTTGCAGATGTGCGCGCAGCGCCACTGGATCGGGCACGTTTTCGGGCACCTTGCGCATTCCGTCCACATCATCGGAGAAACAGATCAGGCGCGTTGGTATATCGCTAATGGCCTCGAAGGCACGGCGCACCATCGTGGTGCGCGCGACTTCGCCAAATGTGCCGATATGGGGCAAGCCCGAGGGGCCATAACCGGTCTCGAACAGCACATAGCCTTTCTCGGGCGCCTTGCCCTTGTAGCGTGCCACCAGTTTGCGGGCCTCTTCAAAAGGCCAGGCTTTGGACTTGAGGGCGGCATCGCGAAAAGAAGACATGAGCTTTCACTTCTCTGTAGGGGGGCAGCAGCGCATTGCGCTTCCTATTGCTCCTCTCGCTCCGCGTCAATATTCTGCGAAGCAGCAGAGGTTTTGTGCCACAGGAGATCACATGTTGCCCACCACGCCATCCTTCACACCGCAAGACAGCCTTGTGGCGCTGATGATCGCTGTATCTGCGGCGGATATGGAGATCCACACTGCCGAGCTTGTGGCAATCACTGCCGTTGTCAATCACCTGCCGATTTTCGGCAATTATGACGGCGACAGGATAAAGACAGTTGCGCAGACGGTTTTTGATCTCTTCGAGGAAGATGACGGGCTCGATGCGCTGTTCGGTCTGATCCGCGACGCATTGCCCGAACGTCTTTATGAAACGGCCTATGCCCTTGCCTGTGATGTGGCCGCGGCGGATGGCAAGATTGCGCAATCCGAATTACGGCTTCTGGAGGAGATCCGTCACGAGTTGCAGATCGACCGTCTGCACGCTGCTGCTATCGAGCGCGGGGCGCGGGCAAGGCATATGAAGCTCTAGCCCGGTTTGGATGCGCGCTTGCGCACGGCAATGGCAAAGTTCGGGCCGATAGGATACGCAAAGGTCATGACACCACAGATGCAACTGCGTTACTGGGCCATCGCGGGCTTGGGCTTTCTTGCCCTGCTCTGGGCGTTGGGCGATGTCTTGCTGCCTTTTGTTACCGGGGCTGCGATTGCCTATTTCCTCAACCCGCCGGTCATGCGGCTGGTGCGGGCAGGTTTGCCGCGTGCGCTCGCTGTCTCGCTCTTGATGCTTGCGGCCATCGGTGCAGTGGTTCTGGCGGCGCTTCTTATCATTCCGGCAGTTGTAACGCAGGCTATCCAGTTCTCCGAGGTTGCACCCGATCTGTTACGCGATTTGCAGGAAGCGGTGACGACGCGCTTTCCCGGTTTTGACGGGCTCGAAGCCGCACTGCAAAACTCGTTAGCGACAATAGGCGAGACAATACGCGAGCGTGGTGGCCAGCTTGCACAAGGCCTGTGGCGCTCTGTCTCCGGGATTGTGAGTTTCATTGTCTTTCTGGTCATCACCCCTGTTGTGGCTTTCTATCTGCTGCTGGACTGGCCACGCGTGGTCGCAGGGGCAGATGATCTGCTGCCGCGCCAGCATGCACCAGTAATCCGCGATCTGGCCGCGCAAGTGGATCGTTCGATTGCAGGTTTTGTGCGTGGGCAAGTGACAGTGTGTTTGATCCTCGCAACTTATTACGCCATCGCGCTGGGGCTGGCGGGGCTGCAATTCGGCTTGGCAATTGGTGTGATGGCGGGACTGATTTCTTTTGTCCCCTATATCGGAGCGATTATCGGCGGCGTTCTCGCCATCGGGGTTGCGCTCTGGCAGTTTTGGGGAGAGCCTGGCAGCCTTGCGATCATCCTTGCCATCTTCGTTATCGGCCAGATTCTGGAAGGCAATGTGCTTGTGCCGCGCATTGTGGGAAATTCCGTGCGCCTGCATCCGGTCTGGCTCCTCTTTGCAGTCTCGGCCTTCGGAATGCTGTTTGGCTTTACTGGCATGTTGGTCGCAGTTCCTCTCGCAGCCTCGGCAGGGGTTCTCGTCCGATTTGCCTTGGCGCAATACCGCTCAAGCGGCCTCTATGATGGACCCGTGATCTCAAGGCCGGAAGACAGGCCGGAATGACAGGGCCACGTCAATTGCACATGCCGCTTGACCTGCCTGCGCGATTGTCGCGGGCGAGCTTTGTTGCGGCACCGTGCAATGAGACAGCGCTGGCAATGATTGAGAGCCGCGACTGGCCAGATGGAAAACTGCTGCTGACAGGGCCGGAAGGATCGGGAAAGACCCATCTTGTACATATCTGGCGCGCGCGCACACAAGCCGTGCTGATCGATGGCGCCTCCCTTCTGCAGGCCGATCCGGAGGCTCTTGCAGCAGAGACATCTGTTGCAATCGATGATGCTGATGCCATCGCAACCAGTGCGCAGGCGCAGCAGAGCCTTTTTCATTTGCATAACCTTCTGGCGGCGCGTGGGGGGCGGCTGCTGCTGGCCGCGCGCAGGCCTGCACGCGATTGGGGGCTGTCGCTAGCTGATCTTGCCTCACGGCTTCAGGCCGCGACCCATGTGGCGTTGGCCCCGCCCGATGATACCTTGCTGGCTGCCGTTCTGACAAAGTTATTTGCTGATCGTCAGGTTCGGATCCCGGAGTCACTCATCCCGTTCTTGCTGGCGCGTATGGAGCGCTCGCTCGCATTTGCCCAAGTGCTCGTGGCTGAGCTTGATGCAGAGGCGCTTGCCAGAAAAAAGCCAATTTCGCGGGCTCTTGCCGCAGATGTCATGCAAATGTCATTTGGTTTCGAGTAGGGAGGCTGAGGTATTCGCGCTTGTGTCAGAACATGCGCGATCCTAAGCTGTCTATGGGTCTTTTTTGCCGGAGGTTGAATTGCTGCGTCTTGTCTTCGCCCTGATGTTTGGCAGCTTCGCATATTCTGCCGCCTTGGCTGATGAGCAACCACTGCGCAACCTTTCGGGTGAGATTTCTGTTCTCGAGCGCATTGCCTTGCCCGGGGATACGGTCGTTATCGTGGATGTAACGACAGAGAATGATCATCCCCTAACAGGTTTGCGCCGATTGACAGAAGATGCTCAGAGTCCGTTCGGGTTTTCACTCGACGTTCCGGCAGATCAGGCGCTGGTTCTGCGGGTCGGATTGCGCGGGTTGGAGGATGCTCTTTGGCTTAGTGAACCCGTGTTGATAGAGCCGGGGGAAAATGACCTCGATATTGGGGCGCAACGTGCGCTGCGTCTGCCCTTGATGGGGTTTGTAGGGCTCCTTTATTGCGGTAGTCAGGTCATAGAGATCGGGTTTCTGCCCGAGCAGATCCGGATCCGTCTGAATGAACAGATCATGACATTGTCGGCGCAACCGGCTGCATCGGGTGTGCTTTACAGCGATCCCGACAATCCAGCGACTTCGCTTCATATGAAAGGCGATGGCGCTGTGTTGCGCATTGATGGGGCAGAGCTTTCCGAATGCACGCTGCGTCGCCCCGATACCGATATTACGCAAGGCGTCTGGAATATAAGTGCCATCGAGGATACGCCTGTATTGTTCCCCTCGCGCACCGAGTTGGTCTTCTATCCCGATGGGCGTTTGAGTGCGAGTGTTGGCTGCAATCGTCTGATCGGGAATTATCGGCGCTTCGGGGGTGTTCTGACCTTCGGAAGGCTTGCAAGCACATTAATGGCCTGCCCGGATGGGATGGGCGAGCAGGAAGCGCGATTCAATGCCGTATTGCCCAAAATCGATGGCTATATTCTCGACGCTGAGGCTGGACGACTGACCCTCACAACTGAGGGGCGCCATGTCTTGCGCGCCCGAAAATGACGATGCCTCCCGCCCGGATATGATTCCGAACTACAGCGTTAGCATGTGATTGCAACACCTTGACCGAGCCCGCCATGCCAGATGAATTCCGCCTTGCCCAGAGCGAGAGCCTTTCCGCAAATTTCCTGCAAGCGCCTTTCCCTTTGCCGATAGAACTGGAAGGGTTTGATCCAAAGGGGCCAGAGCGCTTCTTTAATCGTGAATTGTCTTGGCTCGCTTTCAACTGGCGTGTGCTGGAAGAAGCGATGAACCCGCGCGTGCCGCTGTTGGAGCGTGTGCGGTTCCTGTCGATTTCGGCCACGAATCTCGATGAATTCTATACAGTCCGCGTCGCGGGGTTACGCGAACTTGCACGTGCCGGCAACACGACACCTTCCGAAGATGGACGTAGCCCTGCTGAGCAGCTGGTCATGATTCATGAAGATGCAAGGCGCCTGATGGATTACCAGCAGCAGATATGGGCTGTGCTGCGCCCGCTTCTGGTCGAGGCCGGAATCGTGATCCTCACGCAACACGATCTGACGCAGGAGGACCGCGCTTTTGTAAGTGCTTATTTTCTGGAGCATGTCTTTCCGGTTCTCTCGCCATTGGCGATCGATCCCGCCCATCCATTTCCCTTCATCCCCAATGCCGGTTTCTGTCTGGCATTGGAATTACAGGACAAGCGCGGGCGCAAACTCGATGCTCTGGTGCCAATCCCGAGCCAGATCGACCGTTTCATGCGTGTCAGCTCAAACCCGGTCAGGCTCTTGCCAATGGAAGAGCTGATCCTTGCAGAAATGGACAGCCTTTTCCCCGGCTACACGCTTCTGGGATCGTGCACTTTCTCGGTATTACGCGACAGCGATCTAGAGGTTGAAGAGGAGGCCGAGGATCTTGTGCGCGAGTTCGAGGTCGCCCTAAAACGCCGCCGTCGCGGTGAGGTCGTGCGGATGAAGATCTCCGCAGGTGCCCCGCCTGATCTGCGCGATGTCGTGATGGAAGAGCTTGATGTGCCTGAAACAGATGTGATCGAGGTCGATGGGATTATGGGTATCTCTACCCTCAAGGAACTGGTCCTTGACGAGCGTCCCGATCTGCTCTGGCCAAGCTTTACGCCACGTGTTCCCGAGCGGGTGCAGGATCATGGCGGTGACATGTTTGCTGCGATCCGCCAGAAGGATATGCTGCTTCATCACCCCTACGAGACATTCGATATGGTGGTGCGCTTTCTCGAACAGGCGGCGCGTGATCCAGATGTGCTCGCGATCCGTCAGACGCTCTATCGGACCTCGCGTGACAGTCCGATCGTAGCAGCACTTTGTGAAGCTGCCGAAGCGGGCAAATCGGTGACTGCGCTCGTGGAGTTGAAGGCGCGCTTCGATGAGGCGGCCAATATCCGCCAGTCTCGCAGGCTGGAACGAGCGGGCGCGCATGTGGTTTACGGATTTGTAAATTACAAGACCCATGCCAAGATCAGCACAGTTGTTCGTCGGGAGGGGGACAGGCTCGCAACTTACACGCATTGGGGTACGGGCAATTATCATCCGATCACCGCCCGTATTTACACTGATCTGTCGCTGTTCACATGCGATGCCGCCTTGGGGCGTGATGCAACGCGCGTGTTCAATTATGTCTCGGGATATGCTGAGCCCGCACGGCTCGAGAACATTGCCATTTCGCCCCTCACACTCAAGCCGCGTTTGCTGGAATTGATCAGACAGGAAGCCGAGGCAGCGCGCGCAGGGCGCCCCGCCGAGATTTGGGCAAAAATGAATTCCATCATCGACGCCGATGTGATCGACACGCTTTATGCGGCTGGTCAGGCGGGCGTCAAGATCAGCCTTGTTGTACGCGGCATCTGTGGTTTGCGGCCCGGGATCAAGGGGTTAAGTGAGAATATCCGAATAAAGTCGGTTGTCGGCCGGTTTCTGGAGCACTCGCGAATTGTTTGTTTCGGCAATGGGTCGGCGCTGCCCTCTGATAACGCGCGGGTGTTTATCTCCTCGGCCGACTGGATGGGCCGCAATCTGGTCCGGCGCGTGGAGACGCTGGTTGAGATCAGCAACCCAACGGTCAAGGCCCAAATCGTAGGACAGATCATGGCAGCCAATTTGGCGGATGAAGCGCAGAGCTGGATCATTCGCCCTGATGGCCCCGCATGCCGCAGCCTGCCCCAAGGATCTGCCGAGCGACGCCTGTTCAGTTGCCATCGCTTTTTCATGGAGAATCCATCGCTTTCGGGCCGCGGCTCGGCAGGAGCGGATGATGTGCCGGAGCTTACCCATACCGATGATTGAGGTGTAACTGTCACATCCTGGAAGGTAGTATGGCTGTTTCCTGAACAGCTGCGGCTTGAGTTTGTGCCAGTCCTTCATCGCCTGCAAGGGCGACTTGCCGCCGACGCGATTGGGTCTATGGTCGTGGTAACTGCTGGGCCGGGTTGAAGGGGACTCCATCTGGCTCTGAAATCCTGACCTTTCAGAAGTATTCGAAGCTCTGAAATCGTTGAGCGCCTCGAGCCCCCTGTAGCAGGGCAATCGCGTTTGGCTCACGCCGCTGGTGGCGTCCCTTTCAAGCCATTGAGAATGCTGCGTAAGAACCCCTCATCCCACCCTGCGCGCTTGAGCTTTATGGAGAGCGATCCCTTT
>SLDY01000127.1 GCA_007125005.1 Natronohydrobacter sp. | reverse complement strand
TATAGGCGCGGGCTTCGCAAGGATCGCAGGCGCGCCAGCAGAGAGTGTGGCGCGCCTGCAGTCACGCGCGCGGCCAGATTGCGCTCGATGGCGCGCACGATGCGGTCGCGCTCCGCCTCGAAACGGCTCGAGTCGAGATCGAAATAGGGCAGGTCATGGGCTGTGCAGAATTCACGGATCGTGGTGCTTCGCCGGATCACGCCGCGCGCGAACCGTAACATGTCCGCATCTGATCGCTTCTGTTTGGTCCAGCAGCGGTTTTTGGCCCGATAGGCCAGCAGATCGCGTGCCTTTGCTTCTGGGGTCTGGAAGGAATAACCAATTGCGAAAAACGCGATCCCGCGCTGTCTGGCCCAGACCGGCAACTCGCATGGGGCATCCATCAATGCTGTCCCATCGATCAGAAGCCCGCGCGGAAACCGCAACAACAGGCGCCGGTAGAGATATTTGAGCGCCCGACGCTTCTCGGCTTCGCAGCTGTGCAGATAGGTGGCATTGCGGATCTGATCGGTGCGCAGGTGATGAAATCCCCCACGCACGGCCACTTGGCGCGCCACTTTCGTCTTGCCGCAGCGCACAGCCCCGCTGATGAGCACGCTGGGCTTGTCCGCAAGAGGCCCTGCCTCGATCGTGGCGAACAAATCCTGCAGGTAATGATCCAGCATTGCCCGGTTTACGGGCGCGCGCGCGGGCTCGGTCATCGGGTGGCTTCCTGAACTCTGGCGCAACTTGCGCGTTGTGCGCTGGAGTTGCAAGAGCACGTTGGCCCTGCGATCTGCTCCGCGCAGAGGTAAGCGCTTTTTGAGCTGGCGCGAATCACATTATTTCAAGCCCCTGACAGCATTCGTACGAAAATTTCTTTCCTGTCTTCCCTCTCGGGCTGGATAGAATTATCACTGTTGCGTGATTCTTGCGTGAGAGCTTGGTCTTTCGCGATCAAAAAAATGCTTGGTTTTTCAACGCTTCTGCAATGCAGCGAAAATTAATTTACAATTTTTACGATGAAAATGTTAAAAAATTGACCAAAAAATCGTTGTGGCAAAAAAAGTTACACATTTCTTGACGAATGGGTTATAGAGGCCGCGGGGAAGCGTGACGTCACGTCGTTTGGCGTCACAAATTGTTTAGGGGGGTGGCGCGCGGCGCAAGCCCCTCGCTACCGGAGGAGCTTGAATGTCCGATATCTATCCAGCCTCTGACGAGTTCATTGCAGATGCGCATATTGACGCTGCCAAATATGAGGAGATGTATGCGGCCTCGGTCTCTGATCCTGAAGCGTTCTGGGCGGAGCACGGCAAGCGCATCGATTGGATCAAGCCATTTACCAAGGTCAAGAACACCAGCTTTGCGCCGGGCAATATCGACATCAAGTGGTTTGAAGATGGCACGCTGAATGTTTCTGCAAATTGCATTGATCGCCATATCGTGACGCGCGGCGACCAGACGGCAATCATCTGGGAGCCGGATGAGCCTTCTACACCTGCGCAACACATCACCTACAAGGAACTGCTGGAGCAGACCTCGCGCATGGCCAATGTGCTCAAGGCGCAGGGTATCCAGAAAGGTGACCGTGTGGTGATCTATCTGCCGATGATTCCCGAGGCGGCCTATGCCATGCTCGCCTGTGCGCGGATCGGTGCGATACATTCCATCGTTTTTGCCGGCTTCTCACCCGATGCGCTGGCCGACCGGATCAATGGTTGCGACGCGAAAGCCGTCATCACAGCAGACACCGCCCCGCGCGGCGGGCGCCGCACGCCGCTCAAGACCAATGCCGACAAGGCGCTGCGTAACTGCAAGGACCAGGTCAAGTGCCTGGTCGTCAAGCACACCGGCGACCAGACCACCTGGGTCGATGGGCGCGATGTGGATGTGAAGGCCGAAATGGCCGAGGCAGCACCCTATTGCCCCTATACCGAAGTTGGGGCGGAAGACCCGCTCTTTATCCTCTATACTTCTGGCTCAACGGGCAAACCCAAAGGTGTGGTCCATACATCGGGCGGCTATCTTGTCTATGCTTCGATGACCCAGCAACTCACTTTCGATTACCATGATGGTGATGTCTTCTGGTGCACTGCGGATGTGGGCTGGGTAACGGGGCATAGCTACATCGTCTATGGCCCGCTCGCCAATGGCGCGACCACGATCATGTTTGAGGGCGTGCCAACCTACCCCGATGCTGGCCGCTTCTGGGAAGTCTGTGCCAAGCACAAGGTCAACCAGTTCTACACTGCGCCCACCGCGATCCGTGCGTTGATGGGGCAGGGGACCGAGTGGGTCGAGAAGCATGACCTCTCATCGCTGAAACTGCTGGGCTCGGTCGGTGAGCCGATCAACCCCGAGGCGTGGAACTGGTATAACACCCATGTGGGCCAAGGCCGCTGCCCGATTGTCGATACCTTCTGGCAGACCGAGACCGGCGGGCACATGATCACCTCGCTGCCCGGTGCGATCCCGAACAAGCCGGGCTCGGCTACCAAGCCGTTCTTTGGCGTGCAGCCTGTCGTTCTGGACGCCTCCACTGCTGAAGTGCAATCCGAGACAAAGGCCGAAGGTGTGCTCTGCATCAAGGATAGCTGGCCGGGACAGATGCGCACCCTCTGGGGCGATCATGCCCGTTTCGAGGAAGCGTATTTCAGCCAGTATAAAGGCTATTACTTCACCGGTGATGGCTGCCGTCGTGATGAGGATGGTTATTACTGGATCACCGGCCGGGTCGATGACGTGATCAATGTGTCGGGCCACCGGATGGGCACGGCGGAAGTGGAATCTGCACTTGTAGCGCATGAAGCAGTCGCTGAAGCGGCAGTCGTGGGTTACCCGCATGACATCAAGGGGCAGGGCATCTATGCCTATGTCACGCTGATGAATGGCGTGGAGCCGACGGATGATCTGCGCAAGGAGCTGGTCAAATGGGTGCGCGCCGAGATCGGCCCCATTGCCTCGCCTGATCTGATCCAATGGGCACCGGGCCTGCCGAAGACGCGCTCGGGCAAGATCATGCGCCGTATCCTGCGCAAGATTGCCGAGAATGACTATGGCAGCCTTGGTGATACATCAACACTGGCGGAGCCCGCTGTGGTTGATGACCTGATCGAAAACCGCATGAACCGGGCCTGAGAATATGAGCGATGCAATGACAAAATCCGCTGTTCTGATCCTTCTGGGGCCTCCGGGCGCTGGCAAGGGCACGCAAGCCCGCATGCTGCAGGAGAAATTCGGGCTCGTGCAGCTTTCCACGGGTGATTTGCTGCGCGCCGCAGTCGCTGCAGGCACGGAGGCCGGTCAGGCCGCCAAAGCCGCGATGGAGTCGGGCGGTCTGGTCAGTGACGAGATCGTGCTGGCCATCCTGAAAGACCGCATGGCCGAGCCCGACACGAAATCGGGCGTGATCCTCGACGGGTTCCCGCGCACAGCGGGGCAGGCGGCAGCGCTCGATGAGTTGCTTGCCGCGCAAGGTATGGGCATCGGTGCTGCCATCTCGCTTGAGGTGGATGATACGGCGATGGTCGAGCGGGTTTCGGGCCGCTACACCTGCGCCAAATGCGGCGAGGGCTATCATGACAGCTTCAAGCAACCAGCCGTGGCGGGTGTCTGCGACAAATGTGGTGCGACCGAGTTCAAGCGCCGCGCGGATGACAATGCCGAAACGGTTGGCGCACGTCTGACGGCCTATCACGCCGAGACAGCGCCGCTGATCAGTTATTATGAGGGCAAAGGCGTGCTTGAGCGCGTCGATGCAATGGGAGAGATCGGCCGTATCGCCGATGACCTTGCCGCCATTGTGGAGAAAGTGGCGGCCTAAGAATTCCGGGTAACCGGTTTGGCACCGATCGGTGCCCGAAATGCAGAGCGCGCGAAGCGCGCCTGCAAACCCTCAAGTCATGTCTGACGGCATGTCGGGAGGTTGTGAGAGGAAGCCACTCCCATGACGGGATGGCATCGGAGGAAACTGGGAGACGTCACATGTCAGACAAATCGACGGACGACTACTGGAAGGCCAATGTGCGCATCATCACCATCTGCATGGTGATCTGGGCGCTGGTGTCTTTCGGGTTCGGCATTGTATTTCGCCCGCTTCTGGCGGGTATTCCGATCGGTGGCACCGATCTGGGGTTCTGGTTCGCGCAGCAGGGGTCCATGCTGACCTTTATCGTGCTGATCTTTTATTACCGCTCTTACATGAACAAACTCGATAAAGAGTTTGGTGTGGAAGAGTGAGGGGAGCTGAATAATGGATCAGTATATTCTAAACCTAATCTTCGTCGGGGGCTCTTTCGCGCTGTATGTCGGTATTGCGATCTGGGCCCGCGCTGGCTCGACCGCAGACTTCTACGCGGCCTCGCGTGGCGTTAACCCGGTCGTCAACGGTGCCGCCACGGCGGCGGACTGGATGTCGGCCGCGTCCTTCATCTCGATGGCGGGTCTTATTGCAGCTGTCGGGTATGGCAACTCGACCTTCCTGATGGGCTGGACAGGTGGCTATGTGCTTCTGGCAATGCTGCTTGCGCCATATCTGCGCAAGTTCGGTCGCTTCACGGTGCCTGATTTCATCGGTGACCGCTTCTACAGCCAGACCGCGCGTCTGGTGGCGGTGATCTCGCTGCTCATCATCTCGGTGACCTATGTTATCGGGCAGATGACTGGTGCGGCCGTTGCCTTCTCGCGCTTTCTGGAAGTTGACAACACCACCGGTCTGTTCATCGCGTCGGGCGTTGTGTTCATCTATGCCGTTCTTGGCGGCATGAAGGGCATCACCTACACGCAGCTTGCGCAATACTGCGTGCTGATCGTCGCCTATACCATTCCGGCGGTGTTCATCTCGATGCAACTGACTGGCAATCCGCTGCCGCAGCTCGGTTTGTGGAGCACGCATACAGCTTCGGGCCAGCCGCTGCTGACCACGCTGAACGAAGTGCTGATGGATCTGGGCTTCAATGACTACACTGGCAATCACGGCTCGACCTTCAACATGGTTCTGTTCACCATGTCGCTGATGGTCGGCACCGCCGGTCTGCCCCACGTCATCATCCGCTTCTTCACTGTGCCGCGCGTGGCTGATGCCCGCACTTCGGCTGGTTGGGCGCTGGTCTTCATCGCGCTGCTTTACACGGTCGCTCCGGCTGTGGGGGCGATGGCGCGTCTGAACATCATCACCACGCTCTGGCCGCAAGGCATTGAAGGCGAGCCGCTGGCATTTGATGAAAAGCCCGACTGGATGCTGAACTGGGAACGCACAGGTCTGTTGCGCTTCGAGGACAAGAATGGCGATGGCCTGATCCAGTACTACAACCAGAACAACCCGCCCGCGCGTGCTATCGAGGAAGGTTGGGAAGGCAATGAGATGGTGTTGTTCAACAACGACATCCTCGTTCTCGCCAACCCCGAGATTGCACAGCTTCCGGGCTGGGTGATCGGCCTGATCGCGGCAGGTGGTCTTGCGGCTGCTCTGTCCACGGCGGCAGGTCTGTTGCTGGCCATTTCCTCGGCCGTGTCACACGATCTGATCAAGAAGATGATCAATCCGGGCATTTCGGAAAAGGGCGAACTTCTGGCCGCCCGGATCTCGATGGCCTTTGCGATTGCGCTGGCAACATGGCTGGGCCTGAACCCACCAGGATTTGCCGCGCAGGTGGTGGCGCTGGCCTTTGGTCTGGCGGCTGCATCGCTCTTCCCGGCGATCATGCTGGGCATCTTCTCGAAGAAGATGAACTCGACGGGTGCGATCGTGGGGATGCTGGTCGGTCTGCTTTCGACCGTTCTGTATATCTTCACCTATCTGGGCTGGTTCTTCATCCCGGGCACCAACATGCTGCCCAACACGCCGGATAACTGGCTGTTCGGCATCTCGCCGCTTTCCTTCGGGACTGTGGGTGCGATCCTGAACTTCCTGGCGGCCTGGATCACGCTGAAGATGACCACCGAGGCTCCTGCCGAGATTCAGGAACTGGTGGAATCGATCCGCGTGCCGAAAGGCGCTGGCGCGGCAGTCGATCACTGATCTGACGCAAAGACGATGGCCTGTCCCCATGCTATTGGGGGCAGGCCGCCCAAAAACCCGGGACGGTGTGATCAGGAACATGTGTTATGACTGACGTTTCCCCCAAGGTTCTGGAATTTCTGCAGCATGTTCATCCCTACGATTCTCTGCCGCAGGACGAGCTGGTGCGTGTCGCCAGTTGCTTCTGCCGCAGTGAAGTGCCCTCGGGCACTGCGATATATACAGTGGGTGATCCGATCACCTCTGTCTATCTGGTGAAATCGGGCACAATCGAGGTGACCGATGCGCATGGTGCGCTGGTCTCGATGCTCAGCCCGCGCAATTCCTTTGGCGAGCGGGGCCTTATGCGCGACGGGCTTGCCGTGACCACGGCCACCACCACATCCGACTCGGTCATCCTGTCGCTACCCGGCGATGAACTGCGCCATCTGATCGCGAATTTCCCGGCCTTCGAGCGCTTCTTCAGCCGTGGCCAGAGTGGCAGATCGGCCCGTCAGAATGATCTCGCCACGCTGAAGGTGGCCGAGTTGATGGCGCGCAAGCCCGTGAGCGTCACGCCGCAAACCACTGCGCAGGAAGCCGCGAAACTGATGCGCGAGAAGCGGTTTTCCTGTGTGCCGGTGGTTGAGGGCGAGATGCTGGTGGGTATTGTGACCACGCGCGATCTCTCGGGGCGGGTGCTGGCCGAGGGCCGTGCGCCGGACACGCCGGTTTCCGAGATCATGACGCCCGATCCGCTCTCGCTTTCGCCGCAATCGCTGGGCTCGGATATCCTGCATATCATGCTCGAAAACCGCATCGGGCATCTGCCCGTCGCGCGTGATGGCAAGCTTCTGGGCATGATAACCCAGACGGATCTCACGCGCTTTCAGGCGATCTCCTCGGCCCAGCTTGTGCGCGACGCAGCTATGGCCGAAAGCTATCAGGATCTCGCGCATGTGACCGAGCGCATCCCGCAGCTTCTGGTCCAGCTTGTGGCGGCGCATAACGCGCATGAGGTGGTCACGCGGTTGATCACCGATATCGCCGATACAGTGACCCGGCGGCTTCTGAAGCTCGCCGAAGAAAAGCTCGGCCCCCCGCCTGTGCCCTATCTTTGGGCCGCCTGTGGCTCTCAGGGGCGGCAGGAGCAAACCGGGGTCAGCGATCAGGACAATTGCATTATCATAGATGACGCGGTCACGCCCGATGACATGCCCTATTTTGCAGAGCTTGCCCGCTTTGTCTCTGACGGGCTGAACGAGGCAGGGTATTTCTACTGTCCGGGCGACATGATGGCCACCAACCCGCGCTGGTGCCAGCCGGTGGCGATCTGGCGGCGTTATTTCCAGGGCTGGATCAACACGCCTTCGCCCGAAGCGCAGATGCTGGCCTCGGTCATGTTCGATCTGCGCCCTATTGGCGGGCAGGTAAGCCTGTTCCGCAATCTGCAGGATGAGACTTTGGAGAAAGCCTCCAAGAACTCGATTTTCGTGGCGCATATGATCTCCAACTCGGTCAAGCACACGCCGCCGCTGGGATTGTTGCGCAGCTTTGCCACGATCCGTTCGGGAGAGCACAAGAACCATGTCGATATGAAGCTGACCGGTGTGGTGCCTGTCACCGATCTGGCGCGGGTTTATGCGCTGCGTGGGCGGATATCGGCGGCCAATACCCGCGCGCGGCTTCTGGAGGCCGAGGAGAAGGGGATCATCTCGGTCTCGGGCGCGCGCGATCTGATCGAGGCGTTTGACCTGATCGCCAATCTTCGGCTGGAGAATCAGGCCAATCTGGTGCGCATGGGGCGCAAGCCCGATAATTTCCTCGCACCCTCGGATCTGTCGGATTTCGAGCGCAGCCATCTGCGCGATGCTTTCGTGGTTGTGCGCACAATGCAATCCGCCGTGGGGCAACTCGCGGGCACTTTGGGATAAGGGGGCGCTAAGCGCATGTTGCTGGAATTTCTGGCAGTTATAGTGGCAGGTTTTGGCGGTGGTGGGGTGGCACATCTGCTGCGCCGCCTGAGCGGGCGGCGTCTGCCCGAATGGCTGACCCCTGCCGGGGTTGCCGCCGGGATGCTCGCGATGGTGATCTATCTTGAATATTCATGGGCCGCACGGTTCGAGGGTGGGTTGCCCGATGAAATTGTCGTTGTGAGCAAGAACCAGCATCAAAGCTGGATGCGGCCATGGACCTATGCCGTGCCGCTGACAAACCGGATCATCGCCATCGACAATCGCGTGCGCCAGACCAACCGCAATCACCCTGATCTGGTGATGACAGGTGTGATCCTGCAGGAGCGCTGGGCGCTGACAATGGGGTTCAAGTCGATTTTCGACTGTGCGGATGCAAGGCGCGCTGATCTGACCGAAGGAACAAGTCTGGCCGAGGATGGCGTTCCACAGAATGTGGAATGGTACCGGCTTGCTCCGGATGATCCGGCCCTGAAAGTTGCATGTGAAGGAGGAGCACATGGAGGACCCCGCGAAGAAGGTTGAGATTCTTGTCGTCGAGGATGAGGACAATATCGCAATTGCCCTCAATTATCTGCTCTCGCGCGAAGGCTACAGCCAGACCCGGATTGCCACGGGCGCAGGCGCGGTCGAGATGATCCGCACGCGCAAGCCCGATCTGGTATTACTCGATGTCATGCTGCCCGAAGTGTCGGGCTATGAGATCTGCCAGAGCGTGCGCGCCGATCCGGACTGTGCGGATGTGCGCATTCTGATGATGACTGCGCGTGGCTCTGCGATGGAGCGGCGCAAGGGGTTGGCGATGGGGGCGGATGGTTTCATCTCTAAGCCGTTCGAGTTGAAGGAGCTGCGCGAGCAAGTGCGCAGGATCCTTGCGGCCGAACGCAGCGATCTGCCGCAAGAAGGGATCGCGGATGCTTGAACGGCTGAGCCTACGCATCCGTATCCTGTTGTTTTTCGCGCTGCTGGCTGTGGGGGCGATTGCAGCGATGGGCATGGGCGGATGGCTGGTGCTTGCGCGCGCCGATATGCCCGAATTGATCGAGCCAATGCTGACCGCAGGGCTCTTTGGCGGATTTCTGATCCTCTTTCTGGTGACTGGCATCTGGTATCTCTTTGATACCAATGTCGCGCGCGCCATCGATGGGCTGGCCAATGCGATCCGCACCCGCGCTGTGGCTGATGTGAATGACGATATAGGCGTGGAGAAGGAACGCGCGCGCTACCTGGGCGATCTTGCGCCGGCTGCTGCTGCGATCACCCGCTCGCTGGCGGCAACGCGCTCTGCGCTGGCCGAGTCGGTCGCGCGCGAGACCTCGCGGCTCTCGGCCGAGAAGGCGCGGCTTGAGAAACTGCTCGCGGATGTTCCCGTCGCCGTGCTTCTGTGCACTGCGGATTATCAGCTTGTCTTCTATAACGGGCAGGCGGTCACGATCCTTGAGGCGGGCGGTGCGCCGGGGCTGGATCGTAACCTGCTCGACTATCTGCGCGAAGGCCCTGTGACCCATGCCTATGACCGTCTCAGCAAGCTCGATGACCCCGAGGCCGCGACCGATCTGATCTGCGCCACAACAGGCAGCGGGCGGCTGCTCGCAGGCCGGATGCGCGTGCTGCGCCGGACAGACAACACACGCCGCCCCGGTTTTGTGCTGACCCTGCGCGATGTGACTGCGGATCTTGCAACCCATGCTGCGCGCGAGGCGCTGCTGGCCGAGGTTTTTGACCGGGTTCGCCGCCCGGCCGCAAATCTGCAAACTGTGATTGGGGTTCTGGCCGAAGATGCCGAGATGGCGCAGGCCGCTGATCTGACCGCTGCGATGATGGCCGAGGTGCAGATACTTTCAAGTGCGATCACCGAACTGGGGCGGCGCTATGACGAGGGGCGCAGCGATTGGCGGCCGATGGGGCAGATCCGCTCGCGGGATCTGATGGATGGTGTCAGCGCACAATATGATGCGCTCGGGCTATCTGTACAGACCGAAGGGCCGGAGCTGATGCTGACCTGCGACGGGTTCGAGCTTGCGCTCTACTTCCGTTGGCTGGGCGAGAAACTGGCCGAGACTGGCCATGCCAAGACTTTCCGCCTCACGCTGAGCGAAGAAGAAGGTCCTGGTGCGGTGTTTGATCTCTTGTGGCAGGGCGAGGCGCTGCCTGTGGGCGAATTCGATGACTGGCTGACCGAACCACTCGATGCCGACCTGCCCGATCTGACCCCGCGTGCCGTGCTCAATGCCCATGCGACCGAAGCCTGGACCGAAGCGCGCCCCGATGGCTGGGCTGTGGTGCGCCTGCCGATCCCGAATGCCCGACGCGCTACGCGCCGCCCTGCGCCGATCGACCGAGAGGTGGTCTACGATTTCGAGTTGCTCTCGAAAGAGCGCAATGCCGGTGTGCTGGAAAGCAGGCTCGAGGATCTCACCTATGTCGTGTTTGATACAGAGACGACCGGGCTCACCCCCTCGACAGATGAAATCGTGCAGATTGCTGCCGTGCGTCTGGTCAATGGTCGCCGCGTGCGGCGAGAAGTCTTCGATACCCTGGTCGATCCGCAGCGCCCGATCCCGCAAAGCTCGACCGAGGTGCATGGCATCACCGAGGATATGGTCAAGGGTGCGCCGACTATCGCCGAGGCGGGCCGCAGATTTCATGATTTCGCCCGCGGGGCGGTTCTGATCGCGCATAACGCGCCCTTCGACATGGAGTTCCTGCGCCGCCACGAGAAGAATATCGGCGCGAGTTTTGACCATCCGGTGCTTGATACGGTGCTGCTATCGGCTGTTGTTTACGGCCAGCTTGAGCAGCATTCGCTTGATGCATTGACCGCGCGGCTCGGGATTACCATTCCCGAGGAAGCCCGGCACACGGCAATCGGCGATACCGTTGCCACGGCAGATGCATTTATCAAGCTCATCCCGATGCTCAAGGCGCGTGGTCTGATCACCTTCGGCGATGTGCTCAGTGAGGTGCGGCGTCATGGGCGGCTGCTCAAGGATCTGAATACTGATGCGGCTGCAAAATGATCCACGGCGCGCGACGTTAAGAAAAGTTTAACGAATATTGCGCAGACTGGTCCGACGATCTCAGAAAGAGTCGGGGTACTGGAATGCTGCAGGCTGTGTTGTTGGGCGCAACCATCGTTTCTACGGCGGCGTTGGTGGTGTTTGGGTGTCTGGCAATCTTCGCAGGGCTCACGCGCGCACCGAAGGTTGATCAACCGGCCCTTGCCGAGGTGCAGCAGGATGCCGTGTTCATCTTTCGCGACCAGAAGCTTATCGATTGTTCGGATCGCGCGCAGGCGTTGCTCAAGGCGCTGGAAGAGGGGAGCGGCGGTAAATCGCGGCGCAGTGATCTGGCGGTGCTGATTGATTATCTTGCCCCGCGGTTTCCCGGCATAAAGGAATTGCTGGCAGAGCTTGTTCATGGCGCGCAGATAGAGTGCGAGGCCAGGGGAGAGCAAAGCCTGCAGTTGAGCGCGCGACGGCAGAAATCCATTCTGCATCTGCGCCTGAGAGACAGTTCGGAAGAAGGTTCGCTGATTGCGCTCGACCGGCTGAGCCATGAGGCGCTGCAAAAGGAGCTGACCACGCTGCGCCATGTGTTGCGGCATATGCCCTCGCTTGTCTGGCAAAGCGACCGCGACGGGCGGATCATCTGGGCCAATTCGGCCTATCTGCGCGCCCTGCAAGAGGTCGAGGGCCAAGATCTGACCTTGGGCTGGCCCTTGCCTGCGCTCTTTGTGGCCGATGATCTGGGGGATCAGGCGCGGCTGTCGTTGCGCAAATCCGATCAGACAAGTTGGTTCGCACATAGCTGCTTTGAAGCTCAAGAGGCCATTACCCATTTTGCAACCCCCATTGATGCTGCCGTGCAATCCGAGGCCGCGCGGCGCGAAGCTTTGCAGACCCTGACCCAGACTTTTGCCTGCTTGCCCATCGGGCTTGCGCTGTTTGATGCCGACCGCAGGTTGCAAGTGTTCAACCCCGCTCTGGTCGATCTTACGGGGCTTGAGCCGATTTTTCTCGCTGCCCGCCCCAGTTTGGAGCAATTGCTCTATTCCATGCGCGAAGCGCGGATGCTGCCGGAGCCGAAGGACTTCAACGCCTGGCGGCGCAATATCCTCGATCTGGAGCAGGCAGCAGAACAGGGTGACTATTCTGAAGAATGGATGCTTGATGGTGGCAAGACCTATCTTGTGACGGGCCGTCCGCAGCCCAACGGGGCAATTGCGCTCTTCTTGCAGGATATAACCTCCGAGGCCGCGCTCACCCGCTCTTTCCGCGCCGAGATCGAGACTTCACAGAGCGCTCTGGATGCCCTGGGTGTTTCCATCGCGGTTTTCGGGATGACTGGCCAGACCCTCCTGACAAATGCGGAATACGCCAAGCTCTGGAAGGTCGATCCTTGTGCGGATCTCGCAGATCGCGGCCTTGCACAGGCTTTGGCAGGTTGGTCAGAAGCCTGTCATCCCACAACATTCTGGGCGCGGCTTGCCGAGTTTGTCTCGACCCGCGATGCAGCGCGCAGGCTTTCGGGGGTCGCGATCCTCAAGCAAGGCGGCAAGCTGGAGATGACGGCCACGCGCCTGCCCGGCGGCAATACGATGCTGGTGTTCTCGCAGACCGAAGAAACCGGCACCCTTGCCTTGCCCTCGCAGCTTGAAGAGGTTCTGGCACCGCGACGTGACACCAAAGTCTCACCGGAGATTTCGCGCAAGTTGCGCGGTGCGCGCCATGCGGGCACGCGGTTGCGTGTGTAACTTCGCTCAACGCAGCGAGATTACCTTGCGATCAATCGCAAGCACATAGCCTTGGCGCGCGATGTTCTTGACCAGCACTTCGCTGACAAGCTGATTGCCCAAGGTATCGCGCAGCCGCTTGATCCGGGTGGCTCCGGCCGCCTCGTCGCAATCGATTTCGGGTTTGCCGGAAATCATCGCCTCGATCGCTGCCCCCGAGAGCACTTCATCATCTATCCGCGCTTCGGCCAGCACTGCAATGGTCTCGACCGATGCAGGGGTGAGCTTGAACTCCATATCATTGAGCGCGACCGTATTCGTGGCCCGATTGATCACGAGTTGCGAGACTTGCAGCCCCTGCTTCTCGACCATCGACAGGCGGCGATTGAGCGTCACAAGCATCACGATCACGACAAGCGACGTGATCAGAAGCCCTGTTGCGAACACCAGCAGAACAAAGATCACAATGCGGTAGGAGACCAATGTCTCAGAAAAGGCCGTGCCCGATTGTGCGAGAATTTCCAGTAGCTTGATCTCGGCCTGACTGGTCAGATCCGCATTCTCGACAAAGACCCGTTCAACACGAGCATTGAAGGCGCCGGCATCGGGCAGCTTGAGAAATAGCAGCACCGCTGTGAGCGCGAGGATGCCGACAATAGCCGCTATTCCCCAGCCCACGGCGCGGTTGCCCATGCGCATGAGGTCACTGGCGGAGATGGATGGCCCCTGCATTGGCTCTCCTGCGCTGGAATTCAGTTGCATCGAAGATGGACTCGATTTGCAACAGCGTCCAGCCAGAAGCGGCGATCACCGGATCTGCATGGGCTTGTGCTGCCGCACGTGAGCCGCAGGCCGAGGCTGGCAACTCGATGATCCCGTATTGCAGCCGCAACGGGTTGTCCTGCTTGGCTTTGTAATCTGCGAAACACTGGGCCGAGGCTTGCCCCGCAAGCGCCGTTACCATCAGGATCGCAGAGAGGAGAGATACGTTTTTCATATCTTCATTTGCGCGCTTGGGCCTCTGCTATGCAATAGCACTGCGCCCGACGGCGCTCGCTATTCGATAACACTCCAATGAGCTTGACAGAATGTTGCGCCATGGGTCGTTTTTTAACAACTGTTTTAAAACATGGAGGTTGAAATGTCCGGTTTGATTACAAGTCTCGTCCGCTCGGTCGCGATTGTCGTGCTCGCCTTCGGGGCAGTGAGCATGTCCACGCAGCCCGTAAGAGCCGCCGATCCCTTATTAACTGCGTTCGTGGTAGGCGCCACGGCATTACGCGCAACGGCGCACTATAATGCCAAGCGCAGTTGCACCTGCAGCAAGTCCTGTCGCACCTCGCATCGCGCCTATTATCCTGCAAAGCATGCCTATCATCCGCTGCCCGCTGCGTGCCGCGTTTCGGGCTATGGCGGGCGCGCATATGACGTGAACTGCCTGCATCGGCATCGCTATAAACGCTGACGCTCGTGGCTTGACAGGCGCGGTCCTTGCAACACAGGGGCAGACCGGGCAGAAATTCATTCATGAGACTGCGCCCAGATTTCGAATACGAAACAGATGCGTCCCGGTCTGGGGCGCATCGCATATTTGGCCTTGATGAAGTGGGGCGAGGGCCCTTGGCGGGCCCCGTCGTGGCAGCGGCAGTGCGACTGGATCCGACGAATATCCCGGAAGGGTTGCAGGATTCCAAACGTCTTTCAGCGCGCGCCCGTGAGGATTTGTTCGTGCAGATCAAAGCCTGTGCCGAAATCGGGATCGGGCAAGCCAGCCCGCGCGAGATTGACGCGCTCAATATCCTTCAGGCGTCTTTTCTTGCCATGCAGCGTGCGATTAGCAAATTGCGCGCGCCGCCCGATCATCTTCTGATCGATGGCAACCGCTTGCCCAAAGACCTGCCATGTGTGGCGCAGGCGGTCGTGAAAGGGGATGCACGCAGCCTGTCCATCGCAGCTGCAAGTATAATCGCCAAGGTCACGCGCGATCGGATCATGGCGGATCTCGATCAGCGCTACCCCGGATATGGCTGGGCGGAAAACGCGGGTTATCCGACAAAGCGTCACAAAAATGCCATAGCAAATCTGGGTGTTACCCCCGAGCATAGGCGCTCTTTCGCCCCGATACGCAAGATATGGTGCCCGGAGGTTACTTGAAGAAAGTTTTTCAAGGGACTGATTCAAAAAGAAATTGACGCTGAATCCAGTTTGACTCATCATGCCCCCCAACAAGCGCGGCAAACGCGCAGGCTTTGAGGCAGGCATGACAGTGACAAAAGTGGCGCAAGGGGCAGCGATGCTTCCTCTGGATACGATCATCGCTGGGGATTGCATCGAGGTGATGCAAAACCTGCCCGAAGGCAGCGTTGATCTGATCTTTGCCGATCCGCCCTATAATCTGCAATTGCGTGGTGATCTGCATCGCCCCGACAACAGCAAGGTCGATGCTGTCGATGACGCATGGGACCAGTTTGACAGCTTCCGCGCCTATGATCAGTTTACCCGCGACTGGCTCGCAGCCGCACGGCGGCTGCTCAGGCCCGGTGGAGCGATCTGGGTGATCGGATCGTATCACAACATCTTCCGCGTGGGCACGGCGTTGCAGGATGCGGGGTTCTGGATACTTAATGATGTGATCTGGCGCAAATCCAACCCCATGCCCAATTTTCGTGGCAAGCGGCTGACCAACGCGCATGAGACGATGATCTGGGCCTCGAAATCCGAAGGGGCAAAATACACCTTCAATTACGAGGCGCTGAAAGAGCTTAACGAGGGGCTGCAGATGCGCTCGGATTGGGTGTTGCCAATCTGCTCGGGCCATGAGCGGCTCAAGGATGCCAAAGGAGAAAAAGCGCATCCTACGCAGAAACCCGAGGCGCTGTTGCACCGTGTGCTGGTGGGCAGCACCAATCCCGGCGATGTTGTGCTAGACCCTTTCTTCGGCACTGGCACGACTGGTGCTGTGGCAAAACTTCTGGGCCGCCGCTACATCGGTATCGAGCGCGAGGAGAGCTATCGCAGGGTTGCCGAAAAACGCCTGCGCGAGATCCGCCCATTGGAGGGCGCGGCCTTGCAGACGAGCGTTTCCAAGCGCGCACAGCCGCGCGTCGCCTTTGGGCAGCTTGTCGAGCGCGGCCTCTTGCGCCCCGGTGAAGTGCTTGTCAATCCGCGCGGACAGGCAGCCAAGGTGCGCGTCGATGGCTCGCTGGTCAGTGCCGAGCATCGCGGCTCGATCCATCAGGTCGGGGCAGCGCTGGAAGGTGCGCCCTCGTGCAACGGCTGGACATATTGGCAATTCCGCCGCGATGGCCAGCTTATCCCCATTGATATGTTGCGCCAGCAAATCCGGGCAGAGATGTCTGATTAGAGCCGGTGCCATGATTACCGCCGGTGTCCCGTGTTACCCGCCGGGATGCCCACTTACCCCGCCTCTGTGGCGGGGTTTTTTTGGCGCTGGATCTGGGAGTTGCGTGGCTTATACTGCACATGTGAAATGACATGAGGCCCGATATGCGTGATTTTCAATCCCCCGGTCGTTCAGCCGTCTTTGCAACCAATGGCCTGTGCGCCACATCGCATCCGTTGGCTGCCAAGACAGCGATCGACATCTTGCAACGGGGCGGCAATGCAGCCGATGCCGCAATCGCAGCCGCGGTGATGTTGCCGCTATGCGAGCCGCATATGACCGGGCTGGCGGGTGATTGCTTTGTGCTCCTCAAACCCGCCGGGCGCGAGGAGATATTTGCGCTCAATGGCTCGGGGCGCGCGCCTGCGGGGATGGATGGCGCGCAATTGCGCGCCGCAGGTCACGAACTTGTGCCGCTTTACGGGATTGAAGCGGTGACATTGCCCGGGGCCATAGATGCCTTCTGTCGGCTCAATGATGATTGGGGGCAGATGCCGCTGGCCGAGATCCTTGCGCCTGCGATCCACTATGCCGAGGCCGGCGTCCCTGTAAGCCCGCGCACAGCCTTTGACTGGCCGGGCGCGGTGCATCTCAAGGGCGCTGCGCGCGACCACTATCTGAAGGATGGTCGGGCGCTGCGCGTGGGGGCGATTTTCCGCGCGCCGGGGCAGGCAGAGGTCTTGCGGCGTATTGCCGCCGAAGGGCGTGCGGGATTCTATGAGGGAGAGGTTGGTGCTGATCTGATCGACAGCCTGCGCGCGCTTGGCGGCTGTCATAGTCATGATGATCTCGCGGCGACGCGTTGCGAGTATAGCGAGCATGTCGCCAGCATCTACAAGGGCCATGAGCTGGTCGAGCACGCGCCGAACGGGCAGGGGGCGACGGCCAATCTGATCCTCAATATCCTGTCGCATTTCGATCTGACGCGCCTTGATCCGCTCGGGCCGGAGCGCGCGCATCTTGAAGCCGAGGCCACAAAGCTCGCCTATGACGCGCGCAACCGTTTTCTGGGTGATCCCGATCATGTGTCGCGCCTTGCGCATATGGTGAGCCCCGCCACGGCCGGGAAACTCGCTGCACTGATCGATCCGCACCGTGTGTTGCCCGATCCAGCGCCGCTAAGTGAGGAAGTGCATCGCGATACTGTCTATCTGACGGTGGTGGATGGGCAGGGCATGGCCGTCTCGCTGATCTTTTCGCTCTTTCATGCTTTCGGCTCGGGGCTTGCCTCGCGCCGCTTCGGGCTTTTGTTCCAGAACCGTGGTGCGGGCTTCACGCTTGAAGAGGGGCATGTGAATGAGCTGAAAGGGCGCAAGCGCCCGCTGCACACGATCATTCCGGCCATGCTGCGCCATGAGGGGCGCGTGATGCTGCCTTTTGGCGTGATGGGCGGCGCTTATCAGGCTGTGGGGCATGCGCGGCTGGTAAGTAATCTGCTCGATTACGGGATGGATCTGCAAACGGCGATCGATTGCCCGCGCGCCTTTGCTGAAGACGGTGCGCTCACGGTGGAGCGGCTCTATCCAGAGACAACACTTGCTGCGCTGGCCGCGCTCGGCCATAATGTGGTGCGGGCAAAAACACCCATCGGTGGCGCGCAGGCTGTTCGGCTGCATGTCGATGGGGTTCTTGAAGGGGCGTCTGATCCGCGCAAGGATGGCTGTGCTCTGGGGTATTGACCCCCACAACAGCAGATGCCCAACCGGAACCCCCGGCCCGGAACGGGCAGGGGGTGACAGATAAACTTGCGGCGTAGCCGCTCTATTGGATCACTTTGCGGCCAGTTGGTCCCAGCATTCGAGTGCCTTGCCCGCATACATCACAGCCGGACCGCCCCCCATCTGGATCGCCATGGCCAGCACATCGCCCAGCTCCTCGCGGGTTGCCCCGGCTTTCAGCAGCGCCTCGACATGAAAGGCAATGCAGGGCTCGCAGCGCACGGCGATGGCAATGCCAAGCGCCACGAACTCCTTTTCCTTCATCCCCAGAACGCCACCCTGCTTGACGCCCGCAGAGAGCGCGCCAAAGCCTTTCATGGCGTCGGGAATGGTCTTGGCCAGTTCGCGGCTTTTCGTGCGGGTCTCTGCAATGAAAGCAGGATAATCCATGATGCATCCTCATATGGTGTTTTGCGCATATGAGGTCGCACGGTCTGTGACAGGCACGCGTTGATCTGGGTCAAATCCCGAGGAAAGGTTGTGCCAGACGTGGGAGCAACCCGCGGAATCTCAGCGGTGCATCCGTTACGGCAAGGCAAATACAATCCTCACCGGGCTCTGCGATGGGCTGGTGATGTGTGCTTTCATCAGCGATTTCGATATCACCGCGCCCGAACCGGTCATGCTCATCGGCAAAGGCACCTTGCAGCACCAGCGTCAGTTCCAGTCCGCCATGGCTGTGATCCGGCACTTTCGTTCCCGCGGGTATCAACAGCAGACGTGCGGTTGCCTGTTCTGTCGTCGCGAGGATCATCTGCTTGGCACCTCCGCCAAGGCTGCGCCATCTGATATGCGAGGGGTCGCCGACGTAATCGCGCAATGGTGCGGGCAGCAAGGCGTCTTGCGGCGCGGTCTGACGCGCGCGTGGTGTCGGCTTGCCCGTCTTCACCCGCTCCAGCGTTGCCGAAAGCGCCGAGGATTCCATGCTCACGTCGGGCGCGCTCGCCTCTTCCAGAATCACGCCGCCCAGAGCGTCAAAGCTTGCCAGACGCGCGCGGCACTCGTCGCACAACGCGATATGTGTCGCGACCGCCAGATTGAAGGCCTCGGGAAGGCTGCCTGCTGAGTAGGCCATCAATAACTTGTCGCTAAGGTGGTGGTTAATCATACGTGTGGTCTTTCTCAACTCAAGGAATGGCGGAGGCGTTCCAGCGCCAATCTGATGCGGGATTTGATGGTGCCGAGCGGCAGCCCTGTTTCGTCGGCGATCTCGCTATGGGTCAGGTCACCGAAATAGGCGCGCTCGATCATGACGCGCTGCTTGTGCGGAAGTTGTGCTATCGCGGCCGCGAGCTGGTCGCTTTCCTGTTGCAGGCTCAGGATATCAAGTTGATCAGGCTCTTCATCCGGACCCCAGCTCAGATCCTCGGGTTCCGGGCGCCGGTCGCGGCGCAACATATCGATCCGACGATTGCGGGCGATGGTAAATATCCATGTCGCAACGCTGGCGCGCGACGGATCGAACTGTGCCGCTTTCTTCCAGACCGTCACCATCACATCCTGCGCGCATTCCTCTGCCATGGCGTGATCCGCCCCGGACTTTATCAGAAAGGCTTTGACCCTGGGCGCAAAATGCTCGAACAACGCTGTGAAAGCGTCGGTATCCTGCGCGTCAGCCACCTTCCTGAGAAGTGTAACCCATTCCAATCCGTTTGCTGCACTCACTGCCGGCTGCCTTTTCCCACGGCGCTTGGTCTCGCGCTCTGCAAATATCTTATCCGCAGCCTCAACGGCTTGTCGAGCAGTGTGGGATGGGCGTGCAATATCGAACATATCTCCCATTACGCGCGTCCAGGTGGATCGGATCACTCCGGCGCAGGAAAAAAACACATATCGAAATCACATGTTTTCTGAAATGATCCGCCGCTTCCGGCGGCGCGTAAACCTGTAAATCACACTGCGACGGAGCTACCTGCATGCCATTTGAACTAAATGATACCCCCGCCCGCAACATTGCCGTGATCGGTGGGGGCATCTCGGGGCTGGCCAGTGCCTGGCTCATGTCACAGCGACATCGTGTAACGCTCTATGAGGCCGAGCCGCGCCTTGGAGGGCATGCGCGCACCGTTATGGCGGGCAAACGCGGCGATCAGCCAGTTGATACGGGTTTCATCGTGTTCAATTACGCGAATTACCCCAATCTGACGGCACTTTTCGAAAAGCTCGACGTGCCGGTCGCGAAATCCAGCATGTCGTTCGGGGCATCGTTTGACGCAGGGCGTTTCGAGTATTCGCTCTCGGGCCTTAACGAAGTCTTCGCCACCCGCGCCAATCTGGCCAATCCGCGCTACTGGCGGATGATCCGCGACATCCTGCATTTCAACAAGCGCGGGCTTGAAGTCGCGCAGGCCGATCCCTCGCTGACCATCGGCGGGTTGCTGGAGCGCCTCGGGACGGGCGAGTGGTTCCGCGAGCGCTATCTTCTGCCCTTTTCGGGCGCGATCTGGTCTACGCCGACCTCCAAAATCCTCGATTTCCCGGCGCATGCAATGATGGAGTTTTTCCGCAACCATGCGCTTCTGGGGTATGAGGGCCAGCATCAGTGGTACACGGTGCAGGGGGGATCCATCGAATATGTCTCGCGCCTGAGAGCCTATCTGGACCGTGCAGGGGTCACCCTGCGCGCGGGCAGCCCTGTGCAATCTGTCCGGCGCGGGCCGATGGGTGTCTGGCTCAAGGCTCATGGGGCCGAGGAAGAGCAATATGACGAGGTGATCTTTGCCACGCATTCCGATGTGACACTGCGCCTGCTGGCCGATCCTACAGGGGCCGAGGCCAAGGCGCTGGGGGCCGTGAAATATCAGCCCAATGACGCGATCCTGCATTGCGATGCGGATTTCATGCCCAAGCGGCGTAAATGCTGGTCAAGCTGGGTCTATACCGAGCGCGGCCCGCAGGATCGCGAGCGCATTTCGCTCAGCTACTGGATGAACTCGCTCCAGCCGATCCCGCTTGATGATCCGATGTTCGTGACGCTCAACGCCAATCATCCTGTTCGCGAAGAGTGCATCTACGATACCTACACATTCGATCATCCGGTCTATGACATGGCCGCGCTCAAGGCGCAGAGTGCAATTCGCGGGTTCAATGGGACGAACCGCACATGGTTCTGTGGTGCATGGATGCGCAATGGCTTCCATGAGGACGGCTTTGCAAGCGCAGTCGACGTGGCGCGCGCGATGGATGAGCGCGCGCGCAAACTGGCAGAAGTGGCATGAGCAAGGTAGACCATATCGCGGGGCAGACCTTTCACGGTCGCCGCGGCCCGGTGCATAATCGCTTCACCTATGGTGTCGATTATGTGCTCTTCGATGCCGAAGCCGAGCTTGATATGCCGCGCTTTCTGTCGCGCAACCGGCGCAATCTGGCATCACTCAGTGATCGTGATCACGGCGGCGCGCCGGGGCAGGGGCGGGGCGCTGTGTGGGTGCGCGAGGTGTTGGCCGCGCATCAGCTGGAGCGCGTGGCCGGTGGCCCGGTGCAGCTTCTCACGCAGCCGCGGGTGCTGGGGCATTTGTTCAACCCGGTCAGCTTCTGGCTCTGTCATGATCGCGAAGGCGGGTTGCGCGTGGTGATCGCCGAGGTCAACAACACCTATGGCGACAGACATTCCTATCTCTGCGTCAAGCCCGACCGTTCCGTGATTTCTGCGCAGGATGAACTGGGCGCGCAGAAGATCTTCCATGTCTCGCCCTTTCAGCCTGTGACCGGGCAATATGCCTTTCATTTCGATATAACCCCCGAAAAGGTCGCGATCCGTATTGGCTACCGGCAGGACACCGAGGCCCCTGACGCTGGTCTGGTCGCCACGCTCACTGGCGCGCGCAAGCCGCTGACCAATGCCGCGATTCTTGGCGCGATGGTAAGGCGTATGGGCTCGCGCCGGGTTCTGGCGCTGATTCACTGGCAGGCACTGAAACTCTGGTGGCGAGGCGCAGGGTTCCGGGCACGGCCCGAACCGCCGGCACAAGAGGTCAGCCGGTGAGTGAGGCGGTGAACATAACTGCGCGCCCGCGGCTTTGGGGCTATTCGCTTTTTGGCGGGCTGCTCGCGATGGCCGGGCTGCCGATCTATATCCACGCGCCCTATTTCTATGTTGATAGCTACGCGGTCTCGCTGGCCGCCCTTGGCACTGTGCTGTTTGTGCTGCGCGGGCTCGATTTCGTGCAGGATCCGGCATTGGGGTGGCTCGCTGCGAAGCTTGGTCATGCGCGCGGGCTGGCAGTTACCTTGGCGGCCACCATCATGGCGGGCGCAATGCTGATGCTTTTTGCGGTTCCGCCGCTTTTCGCGCCGCTTTTGTGGTTTGCCATCGCCCTGACGCTGCTCTTTTCGTGCTATTCGTTTCTGACGATCTGCTTCTACGCCACAGGTGTTGCGCGCGGCGATACGCTGGGCAAAGGCGGGCATGTATATCTTGCCGGTTGGCGTGAAACCGGGGCGCTGTTGGGCGTCTGTCTTGCGGCTGCGGCCCCGGTGGCACTCGAGGCGGTGATGCCTGCGCCGTTTATGGGTTTCGCCTTTGGGTTTGTGGTCATCGTGGCACTCGCAGTGATTGCGATGCGTGCGGAATGGCCGCGCTACCGGGCAGAACCTGAAGCGGCGAGCCTGTCTTTGCGGGATGTCTTTGCGGATGTCACGGCGCGGCGCTTGCTGATCATCGCATTGGTGAACGCAACCCCGGTAGCAATCACCTCGACGCTGTTTCTCTTCTATGCCGAAGCCGTGCTGCAGACGAATGGAGCAGAAGGTGTTTTGCTGATCCTGCTGTTTCTTTCGGCTGCTGTCTCGGCGCCGCTCTGGGCCCGGCTGGCGCGGCGCGTGGGCGCGAAAGCCGCGTTATTGTCGGGCATGGCGCTGGCGGCTGTCAGCTTTGCCTTTGTCATCACGCTGGGGCCGGGAGATCTGGCGCTGTTTGCGATGATATGCGTGATTTCGGGCGCGGGGATCGGGGCGGATCTGACGCTTTTGCCCGCGATCTTCTCGCGCCGGATGGCAGAGTTGTCGCCCGAGGCGGCCAAGGGCTTCGGCCTATGGGCCTTCGTCACCAAGGCAACGCTCGCGCTTGCAGCGTTGATGGTATTTCCGGCGCTCGGCTTTGCAGGGTTCGAGGCCGGGGCCGAAAACAGCCCCACAGCAATCACGACACTTATCTTGTTATACGCGGCGCTGCCTTCGGCCCTGAAGGCAATCGCCATCGCGCTTCTGGCGCTGACACCCTTGAAGGAGAGTTGAGCATGAGCACTTTTCTGACGCTGCTGACAGGTATTGCGCTGACGCTGGCGTTGTTGGCACTGGCGCAAAGGGTGATGGGCTTTCAGGCTCAGAGACCGCAGGATTATGCGAAACTCGAACCCCGAGTGGATATCCGCAAGCATCTGTCCGGGCCGATACGCTGCGAGGGTGTGATTTACGGGCCGATGGGGCGCGTTACTTCGCGCTTCACAGCGGATATGGAAGGGCGCTGGGATGGCAATCGCGGCATATTGGCGGAGCATTTCACCTATGATAGCGGCACCAAGCAGGATCGTGAGTGGCGCTTGACGATCGGCAATGGCGGCCAGCTGGTGGCCGAGGCTGATGATCTGGTTGGCGCGGGGTCCGGTCAGCAGGAGGGGGCGAGTGTCCAACTGCGCTACACCATCCGATTGCCCGACAGCGCCGGTGGGCATTCTCTGCAAGTAACGGACTGGATGTATCTGGTCGATGACAAGACCATCGTGAATCGCAGCCAGTTTCGCAAATTCGGGATCAAGGTGGCCGAGCTTGTTGCAACCATGCGACGGGTGGAAGCATGAGAAAACTCTCGGGAAAGACCTACTGGCTTGTTGGCGCGTCAGAAGGGTTGGGGCGGGCATTGGCCTTGAAGCTCTCGCAAGCGGGCTCTTCGTTGGTGCTGAGCGCGCGAGGGGAGGATAGTCTGAAGGCGCTGGCGGCGGAATTGTCCGGGCCTGCCCGGATCGTGCCCTGCGATGTATCGGATCGTGACTCGGTGATCGCTGCGGCGGAGGCTGTGGGCGAGATTGACGGGATTGTCTATCTGGCCGGGGTTTACTGGCCTTTCCCGGCCAGTGCGTGGAATCCCGAGCAGACCGAGGCAATGTTCGACATCAATCTGACCGGTGCTGCCCGTGTGCTGGGGCAGGTCGTACCGGCGATGGTGGCTCGAGGGAAGGGGCACATCGTGCTCACAGGCTCGCTCTCGGGCTACCGGGGTTTGCCGGGCTCGATCGGATATTCTTCCTCCAAGGCGGGTCTGATGCATCTGGCAGAATCCATCTATGCCGATCTGCGCGGCTCGGGTGTTGATGTGCAGCTTGCCAATCCGGGCTTCATCCGCACCCGACTCACGGACAAGAATGATTTTTTCATGCCATTCCTGATGGCGCCCGATCAGGCGGCAGAGGAGATGATGATCCTGATGCGCTCGACGCGGTTTCAGCGCGCCTTTCCGCGCCTTTTTTCGCTGGTGTTTCGTGGTGCGAATTTCTTGCCCGACTGGGCTTATTTCCGCGTGTTCGGCGGCAAGTGATTTCAGGATGCGCAAAGCCAAGGCATTGGCTGGTGCCGGTTGCGCTTGCATGAAGGGTTCATTTGCGCGACAGTTTTGTGAGCAAAGGAGGCCACCATGCTTGCCATTAGCCCGCGCAAGATCGTTCATATCATCTACCTTGCCCGTGAGGGCAGTATCGGCAGTGCAGAAGTGCATGCGTTCATTGATGCGCTCAATGAGGATGAGCAGGCGAGCCTGACGGCTGTCGCCTGGGTCGGGCGCGGTGCGTTCGATGCCGAGGATTATGATGAGGCCGTTGCGACCGCGATGGCCGAAGCAACCACGCCGACGGCGGATTACCTGCTCGGGATGCCACATCTGGCAGAGAACCTCGAAAGCGGGCTCGAGGAACTCGGGATCGATGTCACCGGCGAGGAAGAGGATTTCCTGCGTCAGGGCTCAAGATAAAGCGCCCTGGGGCCGCGCCCACCCACCCGCCCCCGCACGCCCCGAGGGCGCTGCCTGCGCTGATGCGCAGGCGGGCAGACGCGAAGCCGCGCTAATTGCGATCATGCGGCGGGTGGAATGCCTGTTGTCCCTTGCCATTCTGCGAGCGCGGGATTTTGCGATATGCCCTCCGCCCCGTTTTTTGGCACGCGCGCCTCGGGGAGTGCCGGCAAAGGTCTGCCCGGTGTGGCCCCGCCCTTGTGGCAGCGCAGATGATGCGCCTCGCGTGCGCCGAAATAAAACGCCACCACAGCGCCAAGGAGCCACCAGAGCGGCTCGGGCACGGCCCCAAGCGCTTGCATCCGGATCGCAAAGCCTTGCGGGTCAGCCATTGCATAGGCGAATAGCCCAAGTGTTCCGAGTGCCAGAAGCGGGCGGGGCAGACGGTTCAGCCCGTTGACGAAGCTGTCGAACCAGCCGCCGCGCCCATATTGGAACTCGGCCGTGTGGCTGGCATGGGCGGCCTTGTAGGCGTCATGACCAAGCTCCAGCGCACGGGTGGCATTTGGGCGAAAGACCTCGGCCACCGATGTGACTGTCTGGCCCAGTGCGCGGGCCTCGCGCGCGCCGCCGAAGACAAGGCCGAAAAGCGAGCGGATCATACCCATGCCCTCGTGCGGGCGCGGTGTTCTGCATCGCTGAGATGGAAGCGGGCAGAGATGAATTCCTCCGCGCGGGTAATCCAGCCACCCTTGCCACCATCGCGCCGGCGCGCAAATTTGCGACTGGCGGGGCGATTATCGGCGATACGATAGTAGTAATCGCGCCTTGCGATGCCATAGGCATCGACCAGATGCCCCGGTGCCATTTCATAAGCGCGTTGGGTTGCGGCAATGGTCTGAGGGCCGATGATCCCGTCTACAGCGATATCGAGACCCATCTGTACGATAAGCCTTTGCAGGATGCGCACGGCATTGGCTCCGGCATTCACATACATGTCAAAAACAGTCGGCCAGAGAGGTTCGGGCAGTTCAGCAATGCGCGGAGCGTTGAAATAGTGCTCGATATAGATCGCGATGGCCTCTTCGCGGGTCAGTGCGCGGACATCGTCGATGGTCACATGCGCGCCGGGGCGCAGGCGGCGCAGGGTGTGGATGGTCACACCATAATTTGTGGCCCCGCCCGGGTCTGCGGGGTCATTGACGAAGCTACCTTCGCGGGCGACGATTTCTTCGGCCAGTTGGCGGACTGTTTTCATGGGGAGGCTCCCTTGCAAGATGTCATGCCCGGCAAGATGCCTTGAGAAGGGAAAAACCACGTTAGCAGAGCGTACGCTGCCCCTTTCCCTGCCTGCGCCTTTGGTCTATTTGCCAAGGCCAGAGACAAAGGACCGCGTGATGCAATATGAGACCCCCGGCGAGGTGGAGCAGGACTGGAAAGAGGCCATCTCCTCGATCGAAGAGATCATTGAAGAAGCCCGTCAGGGCCGCATTTTCATCCTCGTCGATCATGAGGATCGCGAGAATGAAGGGGATCTGGTGATCCCCGCGCAGATGGCCACGCCCGAAGTGATCAATTTCATGGCGTCGCATGGCAAGGGGCTGATTTGTCTGACGCTCCCGGGCGAGCGGATTGACCAGCTTGGCCTGCCATTGATGGCGTCGAGCAATTCTTCGCGCCATGAAACGGCGTTCACTGTATCCATCGAGGCGCGCGAGGGAGTCTCGACGGGCATTTCTGCCTATGATCGGGCGCGCACGGTGGCAGTAGCGATTGATCCGGCCAAGGGCGCAGCGGATATTGCGACACCAGGGCATGTCTTTCCGCTGCGCGCACGCGATGGCGGCGTGCTTGTGCGCGCAGGGCATACAGAAGCGGCGGTTGACATCTCGCGGCTTGCGGGCTTGAATCCTTCAGGCGTGATCTGCGAGATCATGAACGAAGACGGCTCGATGGCGCGACTGCCTGATCTGGTGGGTTTCGCACAGAAACACGGGTTGAAGATCGGCACCATCTCGGATCTGATTGCCTATCGGCGCCGGCATGACAATCTTGTGCGGGTGATGAGCGAGCGCCAGATCACCTCGGCTTTCGGCGGCGACTGGACGCTGCGCATCTATTCCGACACCACGCAGGGTGCTGAGCATGTGGTGCTGATCAAGGGCGATATAACCACGCCCGAGCCAGTGATGGTGCGGATGCATGCCTTCGATCCGCTACAGGATCTGGTGGGTGTGGCCGGGGCCAGCCGTGCCGATGAGTTCGGCGATGCGATGCGGTTGATCGGTGAGGCAGGGCGCGGTGTGGTCGTATTGCTGCGGGATACACATATGAAGATGGCGGTCTCGGAAGAAGCCTCTCCGCAGACGCTGCGGCAATATGGGCTTGGTGCGCAGATCCTGTCTTCGTTGGGGCTGCATGAATTGATCCTGCTCACCAATTCCGCCACGCCAAAGGTGGTGGGGCTGGATGGATATGGGTTATCGATCACCGGAACCCGCAAGATTCCTTCTGCGAGAGGTGCCTGACATGGCTGGAACCGAGACGCATTACAGCCTGCCGCTGCCGGAATTCGACAAGGCACCGAAACTGCTGATCGTGGTGGCCCCATATTACAAGGATATTGCCGATCAGCTTGTTGCAGGCGCGCGCGCGGAGATCGAGAAAGTGGGCGGCACACATGAGATTGTCGAAGTGCCTGGCGCACTGGAAGTGCCCACGGCCATCGGGCAAGCGTTTCGCATGTCCAATTTTGATGGTTTTGTGGCGCTGGGCTGTGTCATCCGTGGTGAGACCACGCATTACGACACAGTGTGCAACGATAGTTCGCGGGCGATCACGCTGCTGGGTTTGCAGGGGGCTTGCATCGGCAATGGCATCCTGACGGTGGAGAACCGCGCGCAGGCGGAAGTGCGCGCCGCAATGGATGGCCAGAACAAGGGCGGCGGGGCTGCAGCGGCGGCGCTGCATCTGATCGCACTTGCGCGGCGTTGGGGAGGCGCGCGGCGCTCTGTGGGTTTTCTGCCCGATACGGACGAGTTTCAGATCGCCTCGGGCAACAAGGGGCCTGTGGCATGAGCGGGAGCAAGCATCGACCCACGCTGCAGGAACGCCGTGCCCGCAAGGCGGCCGCGCGTTTTTATGCGGTGCAGGCGCTGTTTCAGATGGAAGCCTCGGACGTGCCGATTGGCGAGATTACGCGCCAGTTCGAGACGCACCGTATCGGCGCCGAGACCGAAACCGAGACATGGGTCGAGGCTGACCTTGCGCATTTCCGGCGTCTGATCGAGACGGTTGTCGAGCGTCAGGCTGCAATTGACCAGTTGACCGACCGCGCGCTGGTTGCGAAATGGAAGATCGACCGGATCGATCCGACATTGCGCGCGCTGTTTCGTGCAGCCGGGGGCGAGTTGCTGGGCACCGAGACTCCTGCGCGCGTTGTGATCTCGGAATTCGTGGACATCACGCGGGCTTTCTTTCCAGAAGGGCGCGAGATCAATTTCGTGAATGCTGTTCTCGATCACATGGCGCGTGAGGCGCGCGCAGGCGAGTTCTGAGCCGCAACCATGCGGTCTGTTCTGACCCCGGAGATATTGCTGCAAGCCTACCGGATCGGCGTGTTCCCGATGGCTGAGGGCTGCGATGATCCCCGGCTTTACTGGTTTGATCCGGTGCAGCGCGGCATCCTGCCGCTTGATGGGCTGCACCTGTCGCGCTCTTTGAGACGGCGCATCCGGGCCGAACCTTTCCGGCTGACGCTCGATCAGGCGTTTGCCGATGTCATTGCTGGATGCGCTGACCGCGAGACGACCTGGATCAATGCCGAAATCGCGGCACTCTTTCGGGAGATGCACAGCCTGGGTCATGCCCATTCGATCGAGGTCTGGGAAGGTGACGCGCTGGTTGGTGGTGTCTATGGCCTTGCACTGGGTGGTGTTTTTTGCGGAGAGAGCATGTTTTCACGCCGCACTGATGCCTCCAAAGTTGCGCTGGCCTATCTGGTTGCGCATCTGCGCCTGTGTGGTTTCACGCTTTTTGATACGCAATATCTCACCGATCATCTGGCAAGCCTTGGTGGGCGCGAAATCTCCCGTGCAGCCTATCGGGCAAGACTTGAGCTTGCCCTGCAGGCAGATGCAGATTTCGGGCGTTTTTCGTTGCCGGGGGCTCAGGAGGTCTTGCAGCCCAGCACCCACAGATCATAGCGGGAATGGTCAAGTGCGTTGAGGGCGGGGCTTGACGCGATCATCCAGCCCGAGAAGATGACATCATCTGCGCGCGTATCGAAAATGTCGATCCAGGCATACGCCTCGCCGGCCGGATTTTCGACAAGGTAGCGACAATCCTCCAGCATCACGATCAGATGCCCGATGCTGGCAGTATCGCCGCGTTGGATTTCGATGTCTATTGTGGTTCCTGCCACACGATCCAGTCCGCGCAAAAACGCGCCATTGCTGGAGGCGATGCGGTCGGAGGCCTGAGGCACCTCTATTTCCTGCGCCTGCGCGCCAAGCGCCGCGAGAAAACCCACGATGACTGGAAGAAATCCGCTACGCATGATCACCTGCGTTTGTTGCGCTGTACCTGACGGATTAGCCGCATCAGCAACCGGATGGCCTGATTGAGGTTCATTCCGGGCTCCAGGCTTCATAATCCTTGCGCGGCTCGGGATTCTTGCGCCGGATCGAGCCTTTTGGGGCATAGGCCAGCATTGTGCCGGTCAGATTTTCCTGATGTGGCTTTTCCCATTCCTTATGCGCCAGCGGGCGGTCTGTCGGTGGCTCATCCCATGTGTGATGCAGCCAGCCATGCCAATCTGGCGCAATGCGGCTGGCTTCGGATTCGCCATTGTAGATGACCCAGCGTTTCTTGCCATCGCGCGAGCGATAGAAGATGTTGCCCTGCACGTCTTCGCCCACCTTCACGCCATGGCGCCATGTGAAGAAAGCCGTGTTGAGTGTGGAAGTGTTCCACCATGTCAGCAGGCGCAGCAGGAATTTCATCGTCCACCTCGGATCTCAGGGCACAGCAGAATTGGCGCTGTTATGCACCAGCTTGGCAGGGAAATCCAGAGCCAAGGAGTGTCGCGCATTGCCATGCCGATTTGTGGAAAATCCTGCACGGCCGGTTTATATCTCTGCCAGATAACAGCAACAGGAGCGCCATCATGCCCCGCTACGAACGCCGCGCCGAGATTATCACTGCTCTGAGCCCCGAGCAATATCGAATAACGCAGGAAAACGGGACCGAGCGGCCCTGGACCGGGGAGTATAACAACAACAAGCGTGCGGGTATCTATGTCGATATTGTTTCTGGCGAGCCGCTCTTTGCTTCCTGCGACAAATACGAGTCCGGCTGTGGCTGGCCGAGTTTTACCAAACCTCTGATACGTGATCACATTATTAAGAACAGCGACACGAGCCATGGCATGATCCGCACTGAAGTGCGCTCACGCCATGGTGACAGCCATCTGGGCCATGTTTTCCCCGATGGCCCGCAGGATCGCGGCGGGCTGCGCTATTGCATCAATTCGGCGGCCTTGCGGTTCATCCCGCTCGAAGAGATGGAGGCCGAAGGGTATGGCGATCTGATGGATCAGGTAGAGACTTGAGGCTGGTCAGCGCGATTGGCCGAGTTATCTGTAAGGAAAGCTTGACAGACGGAGCGCGCAATGACCCTCTCGATCCGCTTTGACAACAGCTATGCGCAGGAACTTGTCGGCCTTTATGTGCCATGGCAAGGGCAGGAATGGCCTCATCCGCGACTGGCGTTGCTCAATGCCCCGCTGGCAGAAGCGCTGGGGTTGGA
This sequence comes from Natronohydrobacter sp., assembly GCA_007125005.1. GTDB lineage: Bacteria > Pseudomonadota > Alphaproteobacteria > Rhodobacterales > Rhodobacteraceae > Roseinatronobacter. The sequence continues at coordinate 22,282 of SLDY01000127.1, read as the reverse complement.
TCCGGAGGCTTTGCGCAGCCCTGACGGGGTGGCGATGCTCTCGGGCCATGCAGTGCCCGAGAGCGCACGACCACTCGCACAGGCTTATGCCGGGCATCAGTTTGGGGGGTTCTCGCCGCAATTGGGGGATGGACGGGCAATCCTTGTGGGCGAGGTGATAGACCCAGAGGGTGCGCGCTGGGACATCCACCTCAAGGGCTCGGGGCGCACGCCCTTTGCGCGAGGGGGCGATGGGCGCGCGGTTCTGGGGCCGGTTTTGCGCGAATACCTGATCTCCGAGGCGATGGCCGCGCTGGGCGTGCCTACCACCCGCGCGCTCGCGTGCTGCACCACAGGCGATCGCGTGCTGCGTCAGTTCGGGCTTGAGCCGGGCGCTGTGCTTGCGCGCGTGGCGTCGAGTCATCTGCGCGTGGGAACGTTTCAGTTCTTTGCCGCGAGGGGCGAGTATGACAAGCTGCACCTTTTGCTGGATTACGCGATTGCCCGCCATGATCCGGATCTGGCAGGCGTTGCGGATGCCGCGCTGCAATTTATTGCGCGTGTTGGTGCGCGTCAGGCGCGGCTTGTCGCGCAGTGGATGGGGCTCGGATTTATCCACGGTGTGATGAATACTGACAACACCACCATTTCGGGCGAGACGATTGATTATGGACCTTGCGCTTTCATGGACAGCTATGATCCAGCCACTGTGTTCAGTTCGATTGATCAGATGGGGCGCTATGCCTATGGCAACCAGCCTCAGATACTGTTGTGGAATCTTGCGCGGCTGGCGGAGGCGCTCCTGCCGCTGATCGATGCGCAGGAAGAGCGGGCCATTGCGCGTGCAAGCGAAGTGATCACACAGACGCAGACGGCCTATCGCAGCGCGCGGGATGAGGTTTTTTCACGCAAGCTCGGGCTGGATGTGCCGGATGCAGCACTTGTTGAGGGGATGCACAAGCTATGGGAAGGGCAGGGCGTTGATTTCACGCGCTTCTTCCGGCTGCTGCCACAAGCCCTGCGCGGCGTTGACGCGCCGCTGCGCGCCCTATTCGCGGCGCCCGCAGGGGTGGAGGACTGGCTTGCACAATACCGCGCTGCTGTGCCCGATCCGGTGGCAGCTGAGGCGCGGATGGGCATGGTTAACCCGGTTTATGTTCCGCGCAACCATCTGGTCGAGGAAGCGCTCCATGCCGCGAGCTTCAAAGGCGACATGGCGCCGTTCAACGCGCTGCTTTCGCTTTTGCAGGCGCCGTTCGAGCCAGTGAGTGGTATGGAGCGCTTCGAACATCCTGCCCCTGCGGACACTCCGCAAGTCGTGACCTATTGCGGGACATGAGAAGCGGCCTGCGGTCTTCAATCGCTGAAAAGCACCCTCGGGCCGCGCCCACCCACCCGCCCCTGCACGCCCCGAGGGTGCTGCCCACGCTGGCGCGTGGGCGGGGCAGGCCGGAATGGCTGGCGTGACTCAGCCCGCCCCCGGCTCCAGTGCGTAACCTGCGCCCTTGCGCACGACCCGGTTGAAGGCGGGTTGCAGGAAATGCCCGCCTGTGAAGAGCGTGCCGTCGCTGGCAAGCCGGTCGAGCAGGCGTTTGCGGGTGGTGCGCGCGGTGTCCATATCAAGGTCGAAGCTGATCGCGACCTCCGGGTCGGCCACCTGCAGAGCGGGTGCATGCACGATGTCGCCCACATGAATGAGGCTCTGCCCGCCGCTTTCCAGCCGCCAGCCGAAATGCCCCGGCGTGTGCCCCGGAAGTGCCAGCCCCGAAATCCCGGGCGCGGCTTCCCGCCCATCGTCCAGTGTTGCCAGCCTGTCGCCATAGGCGGCAAGCACGGCCTGAGCGAGCTTGGCCCAATCAGCGATGCCCGAGAGACCACCGGCAAAATTGCCGTCATCCGACCAGAAGGTGCGATCCGCTTCGGTGACATGCAGCGTTGCATTGGGAAAGACCGCTGCGCCTTCGGATGTGATCATTCCGGCCACGTGGTCAGGATGCAGATGCGTGGCAAGCAGAATATCCACCGCGTCAGGCGTTACCCCCAGCTCAGTGAGCCCTTCTTGCAAGAACCCGCAATCAGGCCCGAACAGATCGCGCGGTCCGGCATCGGCAAGGATCACCTTGCCGCCATGCCGGATCAGCACGGCGTTGAAATTGGTCTGGATCTCGGAGGTTTCTGCCTTTGCAAGCAGCGCCTTTATTGTCTCTTCCGGGGTTCCGGGAAAGAGGTCCGGGGTGAAACTGATTGCGCCATCGGTGATGATGCTGACCTCGGCCTCGCCGATCTTAGTTGTAACAGTGCGCGACATTCAGGCTCCTCCCTCGCATGTGATCTGCGCAAACTTAGCCTGACACATGCGGGCAGGCAAATCTCTGTTTGTTTACGGCGTGGGCAAACCGATCTCATGGCGTAGCTGCCCTGAGCGGCGGTCATAAAGCAGTATCGTCTCCTCTCGCGTGAGCACGATGACCCATTCAGCCGAGAGCGTGATCGCATCGGGCCGCATGCCTTCAGGAAGAGTAATGCTCTCGGGCAGGGCCAATGGTGCCGGTGCCATGCCAAGGCGGGTGACAAGCAGGCCAATGATGACTATGAGGCCGAGGATCATCACGCTTGTCAGCACCACCACCAGCCGCTTTATAAAGCGCAGTTCGGGCGGGTGTGGCGCGACGGGCGGTTTGTCTGGAGATGCAGCCATGGCGGAAGCGCCTTTGCGGGAAATACATGTCACGATCGGGCCAGAGCCCCCTGTGCGCCTTGATAAGGCGCTTGCGCGCGATGTGCCAGAGGGGGAAGGGCTGTCGCGCTCGCGGGTTGCCAAGCTGATTGAGGTTGGGGCTGTGCGCCGGGCAGGCAAAGTGCTGGACAGCCCGCGCATACGTGTGGCCGAGGGCGATGTGATCGTGCTTCGGCTGGAAGAGGCGGCCGAGATTGAAACCCGCGCTCAGGCGATTGCGCTTGATGTGGTCTGGGAAGATGAGGAGCTGATCGTCATCAACAAGCCGGCCGGGATGGTTGTGCATCCGGCCCCGGGTAGCCCGGATCAGACGCTTGTGAATGCGCTCCTGCACCATTGCGGCGAGAGCCTGTCGGGTATCGGGGGCGAGAAGCGCCCCGGCATCGTGCACCGCATCGACAAAGACACCACCGGGCTGCTTGTGGTGGCGAAAACGGACCGCGCGCATCAGGGGCTTGCAGCACAATTTGAGCGCCACAGCGTGATGCGCCGCTATCTGGCGCTGGTTTATGGCCTGCCGGATGCGGGTGATCCACGCCTGCGCGGGGTGCGGGGCGCGAGTTTCGAGGCGGGCAATATTCTCAAGATTACCAGCCAGTTGGCGCGCAGCAAACATGACCGGCAGAAACAGGCCGTGGTCTGGGCCGGGGGACGACATGCCGTGACCCGCGCGCGGGTGCTGGAAGCGTTCGGCGCGCCACCCGCGCTGGCGCTGGTGGAATGCTGGCTGGAAACCGGGCGGACGCATCAGATCCGCGTGCATCTGGCGCATGCGGGTCACGGGCTGGTGGGTGATCCGGTCTATGGTGGGCGGCGCAAGCTCTCCGAGCGAGCGCTGAGCGCAGAGGCTGTTGCGGCCTGCGCAGGTTTTCCGCGACAGGCTTTACATGCTGCGGCGCTTGGCTTCAGACATCCGGTGACAGCTGTGGACCTGGCCTTCGAGGCACCTTTGCCGGAAGACATGGCCGGGCTCATCGCTCACTTGAGCAACACATATGCGTGAGGCAGCTGACGTATTTTGCCGGTCGTTGCGTTTAAGGTTAAGTAAGGATTTGGTGTCAGACTGGCTTGCGGCCGGATGGTTGGCCCCATATGTCGCCTGAGCGGTCTTTGAGATACAGGATGTTTTATGAGCAGTTACACAAATCTTCCCGCCCCAAGTCCCGAGCAGGGGCTGAACCGCTATATGCAGGAAATCCGGCGCTTCCCGATGCTGGAGCCGGAAGAGGAATTCATGCTCGCCAAGCGTTGGGTCGATCATCAGGACACGGACGCCGCGCATAAGCTTGTGACGAGCCATCTGCGACTCGCAGCCAAGATCGCAATGGGCTATCGCGGTTATGGCCTGCCGCAGGCCGAAGTAATCTCGGAGGCCAATGTCGGGCTGATGCAGGCGGTCAAGCGGTTTGACCCGGATAAGGGCTTCCGGCTTGCCACCTATGCGATGTGGTGGATCCGCGCCTCGATCCAGGAATATATCCTGCGGTCGTGGTCGCTGGTGAAGATGGGCACGACAAGTGCGCAAAAGAAGCTCTTCTTCAATCTGCGCAAGGCCAAGACCAAGATCGGCGCGCTGGAAGATGGCGATCTGCGGCCGGAGAATGTCGCGCAGATCGCGCGTGACCTGAATGTGACCGAAGAAGAAGTCATCTCCATGAATCGGCGCCTTTCGGGCAGCGATTCGTCGCTCAATGCAACGGTTGGCAGTGAAGACGGCGCGTCAAGCTGGCAGGATTGGCTGGAAGATGAGGATGCCGATCAGGCCAGCGAGTATGCAGAGCGCGATGAGTTTGAATTGCGCCGCGAGTTGCTGATGGAAGCAATGGATGTTCTCAATGATCGTGAGCGCGATGTGCTGACACAGCGGCGGCTGAGCGAAGAGCCTGTGACTCTGGAGGAGCTTTCACAGCACTATGATGTCAGCCGCGAGCGGATTCGCCAGATCGAGGTGCGCGCATTTGAAAAGCTTCAGGGGCGGATGCGCACTCTGGCGCGCGAAAAGGGCATGGCCGTTCCTGTGAATTGATTGCGTTTGCCGCATTGATGCGCAGCTGCAATGCCATGATTGGGGCCTTGATCCGGGCATTGCGATTTTGCGCATAGCGTGGCCGAGGGTTGCGACTTGCGCTCTTTTCTTCGCGAAGCTCTGGAGAATGACTGAGCGCGTGGCACTTACCAGCCCTTTGGAAGGCTTGAACTTGAACCTGAAAAGGTGTCGGCTGTTGCGGGGGGTGGTGAAAATTGCCTCCCGCTTCAGAAATCGATCGCGATGCCTTTTTTCTCCCAGTCGCCGTAGCGCACCGGCTCCGGGCCCTTGCGGCCACCAAGCTCGGTTGGCAGTGCGACATCTGGGGCAGTGGCACGCCGCGCGTCTGCCTCCTCCAATGCGCGGCGCGCGACATCGGGCAGCGTTGCGCGGCGCTCTTCTTCACTGATCGGCTGCGGGGGGTGCATTTCGGTCATCGGATCGGGCTTTGCTTCGGACATGCCATCTCATATACCGCGCAAGCACTTCAGGGCAAGAAATGTGTAAGCCACGTCAACGGCAGCAGGGCATGCGCAAGTCTGTCTTGCTACAAGGCGACTGCCTGCTGTATCGCCCAAACCCTAGAGCAAGGAAGGCCAAGATATGAGTGAGAATGTCTCGCTTGCGCCGCGCTCCGGCGCGCTGGATCTCATCATGGGCGTTTTGTCGGAACGCAGGGGTCTGAGCGATGTGATTGCACGCGCGCCAGAGAACTTCCGCACCTTGTCTGCTGCAGAGCGCGCGCGCGCGCAGCGTCTGGCGCTGGAGACCTTCCGCTCGCGCGGGCGTGCGGATCATCATCTGCGCCATGCGCTGCGCAAAACCCCGCCCGAGCCCGTGATGTGGATCCTGCGTCTTGCGCTTGTGGAGATGCATGTTCTGGGTGCGCCAGCGCATGGGGTTATCCATGATGCAGTCGAGCTGACACGACATGCTGGCCTGCCCAAGCTGTCGGGCCTCGTCAATGCTGTGCTGCGGCACGCGGACAAAGGTCTGGACTGGGCCTCGGCGCCTGTTCCGCGCCTGCCCGATTGGCTGCGTGGTGCCTTGCAGAACGCTTATGGCGCAAAGGGAACTGCAGCGATCGAAGCCGCGCACCAATTTGCCCCACCGCTTGATCTGACGCTCAAGGGCGCATGCCCGGAAGGTCTGGAGGGGCAGCGTCTGCCAACCGGAACCCTGCGGCTGAATGCGCCGGGACAGATCACGGCGCTGCCGGGTTATGAGGAGGGCGCATGGTGGGTGCAGGATGCCGCCGCCGCACTGCCCGCGCAGCTTTTGCACGACATGGATGGCGCGCGCATCCTTGATATATGCGCCGCGCCCGGCGGCAAGACCCTGCAGCTTGCTGCGCAAGGGGCGCATGTGACGGCGCTCGATATATCCGCCCATCGCATGGAACGGCTGCGCGAAAACCTTGCCCGCACAGGGCTCAAGGCCGAAATAGTCGTCGCCGATGCGCTGGACTGGCGCCCCGAACACCCCTTTGATGCGGTTTTGCTGGATGCGCCCTGTTCTGCCACGGGCACGATCCGGCGCCATCCCGAATTGCCGCTCATACGCGCAAAGGAAGATGTCATCGCCTTGCGTGCCTTGCAGGCGGCGCTCCTGGATCGGGTGCTGGATCCTGCCACAGGGCTTTTGCAGCGGGGTGGCAGAGTGGTTTACTGCACCTGCTCGCTTCTCCCCGCAGAGGGAGAGGATCAGGTTGCCGCAGCCCTGAAGCGCCATAAGGCAAAGAGCTTGCCCGCCGATCTGCCCGGTCTGCCTGAAAGCTGGCGTCTGCCTGATGGCGCAGTGCGCACAAGGCCCGATTACTGGGCAGAGTATGGCGGGCTTGACGGGTTTTACATCGCTCAGCTGCAACAGCTTGCCTGACTGGATGGATGGCTCTAGAGCAAGGCAGGGGCACAAGGCCCCCTCGCGGGCAGGTGGGTATGCGTGAGAAGGGTGCAAAACAGGCAGTGCAGGCGCGGCTGGTTGATCGGCTGCTGATCCGCTGGTTGGCCGGGCGCGTTGGGGCAACGGCATTCGTTTCGGAGCCCGAACCGCGCATGCAAGGTCTATATGCGCGCGGAAAGCAGATGCTTGCGGGCAATTACCTGCTTGCGGGTGAATTGATCGAAGCGCCTGGACGTGTGCCCTTCAGCGCCGAGACGCTGAGCGCACAAGAGGATTTGCACGGGTTTGGCTGGCTCGATCATCTTGTCGCTGTTGGCGACCTTGAGGCACGCAAGCTGGCGCAGAGCGCAGTGCAGGACTGGATCACGCGCTTTGGACGTGGTGCCGGGCCGGGCTGGGAGCCGGGGCTGGTGGGGCGTCGGGTAATCCGCTGGGTGGCCCATGCTGTATTCCTGATGCAGGCCATGGAGCCTGAAGCGCAAAGGCAATTCCTGACGGCACTTGCCTTGCAGGCGTCTTTTCTGGAGCGTCGCGCCGCACGCACGCCGCAGGGCCGGACGCGTATCGAAGCGCATGTCGGCCTGCTTTATGCCGCGCTTTCGCTGGAGGGGTGGGAGGCGCGTATCCAACCCGCAAGCGAGGCTCTTTTGGGTGCCGCACATGCCGTGGTTGCGGCGGATGGCAGTATCGCCACGCGCAACCCCGAGGAGTTGCTGGAAACCTTCGAGTTGCTTGCTTGGGCCGCGCAATCGCTTGCCGATCATACGCGGCCAGTGAGCAGCAAGTTGCTGTCATTGCTCGATAGCATGGCCTCTGCATTGCGTTGTCTGCGCCATGCCGATGGCGGACTTGCGCGATTTCACGGCGGCGGGCGCGGGCAGGAGGGAGCGCTCAGTGCGGCGCTTGCCATCCAGACTACGCTGGGGCAGGCGCAGATTGTGCCAACCGGCAATGCCGCAATGGGTTTTGCGCGCCTCGCGGCTGGACGAAGCACGGTTATCATTGATGCCGCTCCCCCTCCTTTGGGCGCAGCCCCTGCGCGTGCCCATGCTTCGACGCTGGCATTTGAGTTGACTTCGAATCGCCGTCCTCTGATTGTTTCTTGTGGGGATGGGCGCGAATTTGGCGCTGAATGGTTTCGGGCAAGCCGGGCAACGGCCTCGCACAGCACATTGGCCTTCGAGGGTTATTCATCGGCGCGGTTTTCGACACAACGCCGCGCACGGCTGGAGCTATCCGACGGGCCGCGCAAGGTCGGTGTCGAATTTCGCCACGCGGCGCATGCGCGCACCGTGGCTCTGAGCCATGACGGCTATATCAACAGCCACGGGGTAGAGCATCTGCGTTATCTCGATCTGTCGGTGGATGGACGGGTCTTGAGTGGCGAGGACATGCTGGTCGCTACGACGCGTGCCGAAAAGCGCCGATTCGACGAGGTGATGGCCCGTAGCGGTCAGACTGGTGTGCCGTTTTCGTTGCGCTTTCATCTGCATCCCGAAGCTGAGCCTTCGCTGGATATGAATGGCACTGCGGTTTCGGTGGTGTTGCCCTCGGACGAAATCTGGGTGTTTCGGGCTGAAGGGCTGCATCTGAGTATTGCGCCTTCGGTTTATCTGGAAAAAGGTCGTCTCAAACCCCGCGCGAGCCAACAGATCGTGTTGTCCTTACGCGCTGCGGGCTATACGACGCGGGTCAACTGGTCACTGGCAAAGGCACATGAGACGCCCTTGGCTGTCCGTGACCTTGCGCAAGACAATCCCCTTGCCGTACCGCGGCTCTAGAGACTGAACTCAAGGACAAGACATGACAGACTTCGCTCCGCTGAAACGTGCGCTGCTTTCCGTTTCCGACAAGACCGGGCTTATTGATCTGGCAAAGGCGCTGGCGGCCCGCAAGGTCGAGCTTGTCTCGACCGGGGGTACGGCGCGAGCGTTGCGTGAGGCAGGGCTTGCCGTGCAGGATGTCGCGGATCTCACGGGCTTTCCCGAGATGATGGACGGGCGTGTCAAGACGCTGCATCCGGGCGTGCATGGCGGCCTTCTGGGGTTGCGCGATGATGAGGCGCATATGGGTGCCATGGTCGCGCATGGGATCAAGCCGATCGATCTTCTTGTGGTTAATCTTTACCCGTTTGAGGCGACAGTCGCGCGCGGGGCAGCTTATGCAGAGGCCATCGAGAATATCGATATCGGCGGCCCTGCCATGATTCGCGCCGCCGCGAAGAACCACGCTTTTGTTACGGTTGTAACCGATCCCGAGGATTATCTGCCTCTGCTCTCCGAACTTGATGCGCAGGAAGGAAAGACCCGGCTGGCCTTCCGGCAGCGTCAGGCGCAGCGTGCCTATGCGCGCACGGCAGCCTATGATGCGGCGGTTTCTAGCTGGATGGCTGATGCGCTGGGCGAGCCTGCCCCGCGCCGCCGTGCCTTTGCAGGCGTGCTGGCGCAGCGCTTGCGCTATGGCGAGAACCCGCATCAGGCCGCGGCATTCTATCACGATGGGTCCGGGCGGCCCGGCGTTGCAACTGCGACGCAGCATCAGGGCAAGGAATTGAGCTACAACAACATCAACGATACCGATGCGGCCTTTGAACTGGTTTCGGAGTTTCTGCCTGCAGACGGGCCGGCCTGCGCCATCATCAAGCACGCCAATCCCTGCGGTGTCGCCAAGGGCGTAACCCTCACCGAAGCCTATGAGCGCGCTTATGATTGCGACCGCACATCAGCTTTCGGCGGCATCATAGCTTTCAACAGCAAGCTTGATCTGAAAACCGCTCAGGCAATTACCGAGATTTTTACTGAAGTCGTGATCGCGCCGGGTGCGGATCATGATGCGATTGCGCATTTCGGCAAGAAAAAGAACCTTCGACTGCTGACCACTCCGGGGCTTGCCAATCCGGGCGAGGGCGGGCTGGCGTTTCGGCAGGTTGCGGGCGGGTTTCTGGTGCAGGATCGCGACAATGGCCTGATCGGGGCCGGGGATCTGCGCGTTGTCACCAAACGCGCGCCCTCGGAGGAAGAACTCGCCGATCTGCTCTTCGCATGGAAAGTGGCCAAGCATGTGAAATCCAACGCGATCGTCTATGTGAAGGATCAGGCAACTGTCGGAGTGGGGGCAGGCCAGATGAGTCGCATCGATTCGACCCGTATCGCGGCGCAAAAGGCGCGCGATATGGCGGAGGTGCTGGGGTTGTCAGAACCGCTCACGCAAGGTTCAGTTGTGGCCTCGGATGCGTTCTTCCCCTTTGCAGACGGACTTCTGGCCGCTGCCGAGGCCGGTGCGCGGGCCATCATCCAGCCCGGTGGGTCGATGCGTGACGAAGAGGTCATCGCCGCTGCCGATGAAGTCGGGCTTGCGATGGTGTTTACTGGTCAGCGCCATTTCCGCCATTGAAGGGGGACGCCCATGCGCATCGCTACAGGAGTGCTTGTTCTGACACTGATCGCAGATCAGGCAAGCAAATATTGGGTGGTGAACCGCATGGCGCTGGATCAGCGCCTCTTCATCGAGGTGATGGATCCTTATCTCAATTTCGCGATGGCGTGGAATACCGGGATCAATTTCGGATTGTTCGGCTCTGATAGCGATGTGATGCGCTTTGCACTGGTTGCGCTTGCGCTCTTGATCAGTGGCTTTGTCTGGCTCTGGGTGCGCCGCGAGGGGCCAACGCCGTTGATGCAGATCGGCGCGGGGTTGCTTGTCGGGGGGGCGCTCGGCAATGTGATCGACAGATTGCGCTGGGGGGCCGTGGCTGATTTTATCAACATGTCTTGTTGCGGGTTCAGAAATCCGTATTCTTTCAATATTGCCGATGCTGCGATCTTTGCTGGTGCCTTTGCGTTAATCCTGTTTTCTGGACGTAGAGCATCGCAAGGAGAGTGAGTGAATAAATCAACGGCCAGGGCGTGACCTTTGAACTTGAATGCGTTAAGAGCAAGACGCGCACGGATTGGGAAGATGAGGGGTTTAATGTCAGTCAGGCAGACCATTCTGGCGATTACAGGCGCATCCGTGCTGGCGCTGGCGGCCTGTTCGGAGAACGAAAACCCGATTCTGATGCATGCAGCCGCGCAGGAGCGCGGCCCGGATGAATTCAGCATCGTGCCGACAAAGCCGTTGGAAATGCCGCCAAGCCTGTCTGAATTGCCGCCCCCGAATCCTGCTGGCGTAAACCGTGTGGATCCCCAACCGCGTGCGGATATTGCGCGCGCTCTTGGTGGGAGCCCGGCAGCGGCACTTGCGCCCGGCGCAGCTGATGGCGCGATCGTGAACCACGCAAGCCGCTTTGGCCGCGATGCAGCTATTCGTGAACAACTGGCCGCCGAGGATCTGGATTTCCGCCGTCGCAATCAGGGTCGGCTTCTGGAGCGCCTGTTCTCGGTCAATGTGTATCACAATGCCTATCAGTTCATGTGGCTCGACAAATATGCAGAGCTTGAGCGCTGGCGCCGTGCGGGTGTCCGCACGCCCACTGCTCCGCCGCCACCTGAATAGGCCGGGGCCGTATTTCCGGAACTGGCCAGATTTTCCGGGATTTGAGCTATCCTTCCATTTTCAAAGCAATGCTGGATCTGGAGGGCAAGAGCATTATCAGACCATCAGGATTGCTCATGAGCCTTAGCGTTGCATCCGCATCGCGGGATGGAGCGCACAGCCTCGCCTGCAGGGAAGGATGTTAATCCCATCGGGCTGGAAGCAGGGGTGACGGTCTGAAGCCCTGTCGCAGCACATTTTGCTGCACAGCAGAACGTGATGGGGCCTGCTCATGCTAAATCGTCCGATACCCGGTATTATCACGTGCCGATCATGCCCGAACTGGCAGAGATGAAAACCGGGTTTACGGCAGATGATCAGAATCTCAATCTCGCGGGCGGGTAAACCGAGGTAACACTCGATCTGCCACCGGGCATGCCTGCGACCTACCTGCCGATGGGTGATCACAATCATGTCCCGCATGGTGCGCCGATAATGCCTTAAATCAACACGATCACGGTAGAGTAAACCGCTGCTGGCGGGCTTTTGGGTGCCATGCCGTCCCTCACGCTTGCGTGGGTGCGCTTGAATCCGGGCGAAGTCAGCGTAGTTTGCTTTAAAACTTCCCGGAGGATGATGATGTTCGCGCACCATATCGCCCTTGCGGCCCTGATTGTGGCCAGCCTGCTGCGCCCGGCTTATGCCGAACCCGTCACATATGCACAGCTCGAGAACGGGTTGGAGATTGTCGTGATCGAAGACCGCCGCGCCCCTGTGGTGGTTCATATGGTCTGGTATCGCATTGGCGCGGCAGATGAGCCGGTGCTGCAATCGGGGATCGCGCATTTTCTGGAACATCTGATGTTCAAGGGCACCGAGAGCATGGCACCCGGAGAGTTCTCTGCGCTGGTCGAAGCCAATGGTGGGCGTGATAATGCTTTCACGTCTTGGGATTACACGGGTTATTTTCAGCGTGTTGCCTCTGATCGGCTGGAGTTGATGATGCAGATGGAAGCGGATCGGATGCAGAATCTACACTTCACCGAAGCCGAATGGCTGCCGGAGCGCGATGTGATCCTAGAAGAGCGCGGACAGGTTCTGGAAAGCCGCGTGGGCGCGCAGTTCAATGAGGCGATGATGGCAGCGCTTTACAAGACACATCCCTATGGCATCCCGATTATCGGCTGGCGGCATGAGATGGAAACTCTCACTGGCGAGATGGCGATGGCGTTCTATCAGCAACATTACGGCCCCAATAACGCCATTTTGGTGATCGCCGGAGATGTCGATACAGAGGACGCCTTGGCGCTCGCGCGGCGCCATTACGGGGATATCCCGCCCAATCCACATGTTGCGGAGGTGCGCCGTGCCGCTGAGCCTCCCCATCTTGCCGAGCGCCGGCTTGTTTTCAAGGATTCGCGTGTCGGCACGCCTTATGTGAACCGTATGTATCTTGTCCCGCCGCGGCGCACGGGCGATCAGTCCGAAGCCGCAGCGCTGCAGATGCTGGCCGCCCTTCTGGGAGGGAGTGCTACCACTTCGGTGCTCGAGCGCAGGTTGAATTTTGAGGAGGGGATCGCGCTGTCGGCGTGGGCCAGCTATAGCGGTATGATGCGCGATTATGGCACGTTCTCGGTGGGTATCGCGCCGGTGGAGGGCGTCTCGCTGGAAGAGGCCGAGGCTGCGATGGATCGGGTGATTGTTGAATTTCTGCAAGAAGGTGTAGACCTTGAGCAATTCGAGCGGGTGCGCCACCAGATGCGTGCCTCTGAAATATATGGGCTCGATGACGCACAGGCCCGCGCGCGGCGTTTTGGTGTGGGGCTGAGCATTGGGCTTAATGTTGAGGATGTGAAAGGCTGGATTGATGTCATAGAGGCCATCACGCCCGAAGACGTGATCGCTGCGGGTGAAAACCTGCTTGATCGTCGCGCCTCGGTGACGGGTTACCTGACACAGCCCGCTGCACCGGAGTTGAGCCAATGAACCGCTGGATTGCAATATTCGTGCTTATCGCGGCACCGTTGCGCGCAGAGGTCGACATTACGCATGTCACATCCGCTTCCGGCTTGGAAGCATGGCTTGTCGAGGAGCGCTCGATCCCGTTTGTCTCGTTGGAACTGATCTTCGCGGGAGGCGCTACGCTTGATAGCGATGAGGAGGCCGGCGCGGTGAATCTGATGGCGGCGCTCTTGAGCGAGGGGGCCGGCGAGTTGGATGCGCAGCGCTTTGCAGCGCGCACGGAAGAGCTCGCTGCTCGGCTTCAGTTCGAGGCCGGACGCGATACGGTGAGCGTCTCTGCGCGGTTTTTGACAGAAGACGCAGAAGATGTGATCCATCATCTGCGCCTTGCATTGACCGAGCCGCGCTTTGATCCGCCTGCCATCGAGCGCGTCCGCGGGCAGATTGTTGCGCAACTACGCCGTGATGCGCTGAATCCGAACACTATCGCCTCGCAGGCATTCGCGCATGCAGCTTTTGGCGCGCACCCCTATGGCCGCGAGAGTAATGGCACGCCCGAGACTGTAGCCCTGCTGGACCGTGACGCGATAGAAGCAGCGCATCGCAACGCGATCACGCGGGATCGTGTCTTTATCGGCGCTGCCGGTGATATTTCGGCAGAGGATCTGGGGCTTCTGCTGGATCGGCTGTTCGAGGGCATCCCAGTGACAGGTGCAGAACCGGTCGGGCGTGCGGAGTTTCTGGCGGAACCGGGGATCGAGATTATTCCCTTTGTTGGCCCGCAATCTGTGGTCGCCTTTGGTCATGCCGGTATCCCTCGTGATGATCCGGAGTTTCTGACCGCCTTTGTTGTAAATGAAGTCTTCGGGGGCGGGCGTTTTGGCACGCGGCTGATGCAGTCTTTGCGTACAGAGCGCGGCCTAACCTACGGAATTGGAACTTTTCTTTCTTCTGGGGCCCTTGGAGAAACCTATCAGGGGCGCCTGTCGACGGACAATGCCAATGTTGAGATGGTGATAGAACTCCTGCGCGATGAATGGGCGCGGATGGCGCGGGACGGGATCACGGCGGAAGAGCTGGAGCGTATCCAGACCTATCTGACTGGGGCTTATCCGCTGCGATTCGATGGCAACTCCTCGATCGCCTCCTCCATGGCGTCCATGCAGTATCAGGGTTTCGACATTGATTACGTGAATATCCGCAATGATCTGGTGAACGCACTTACGCTTGAGCAGGTCAATGATATGGCCGCGCGACTTTATGATCCCGAGGCACTGTTTTTCGTCATTGTCGGGCAGCCGGTCGGGTTGAACTGACGCTTGGCAGGCTTGGGGCGTTCATGCTATATCCGGTAGCATGAACGCAACTGACCGCAACATACGCCCAGCCATCCGCCAACTTGACGAAGCAGCGATAAATCGCATTGCGGCGGGCGAAGTGGTGGAGCGCCCCGCTTCGGCCGTAAAGGAACTCGCCGAGAATGCGCTGGATGCCGGCGCGCAGCGGATCGAGATCGATTACGCCGATGGCGGCAAGACGCTGATCCGGGTGCGAGATGACGGGCATGGGATGCGCGGCGAAGACTTGCCGCTCGCACTTTCGCGACATGCGACCTCGAAAATTGACGGCTCTGACCTTTTGAACATTCATTCTTTCGGCTTTCGCGGGGAAGCCTTGCCCTCGCTTGCTGCGGTTGGGCGGTTGACAATCACGAGCCGCATGGCCGGAGAGGAGGGCGCGTCGATCACAGTTGATGGCGGGCGCATGGGTCTGGTCCGGCCTGATGCCGCACAATTCGGCACGGTCGTCACGCTGCGCGATCTCTTTCATGCCACACCGGCGCGGCTGAAATTCATGCGCTCGGACAGGGCGGAGGCACAGGCGATAGCCGATACCGTCAAGCGGCTCGCGATGGCTGCACCCTATGTTGGGTTCGTGCTGCGGGATATGTCGGGCTCGGAACAGCGAGAGATATTTCGGGCGGATGCAGCGCAGGGGGCACTCTTCGATGCGCTGGAAGAACGACTTGCCCGGGTTCTCGGTCGTGACTTCACCGAGAATGCGCTGCGGATCGATGCAGAGCGAGAGGGGCTGCGGCTGAGCGGATTTGCAGGGCTGCCCACCTATTCACGCGGCGCTGCGATCGCGCAATTCTTCTTCGTCAATGGCCGCCCGGTGCGCGACAAACTCCTGCTTGGGGCCTTGCGTGCGGCGTATATGGATGTGCTCGCGCGCGATCGGCATCCGGTTATTGTGCTCAATCTGGATTGTGCGCCGGAATTGGTGGATGTAAATGTGCATCCGGCAAAATCGGAAGTCAGGTTCCGTGATCCGGGGTTGGCGCGAGGGCTCGTGATCTCGGGGCTGCGCCATGCGTTGGCTGCAGGCGGGCATCGCTCTTCCTCGACAGTGGGTGATGCGATGCTGGGGGCAATGCAGCCGCAATCGGCGCATCGCTATCAGATGGAGCGCCCCTCGGGCGGTGCGCTGCGCAAGGCCTATCAGATGCAGGCGCCGCAGGGGTTTGCCGAAGATGCAGGGCTTTGGGAGGCTGGCGTTGTTTCGGCACCGCAAACCCCGGCCCCCGCACCGGAACATGAGGCCGCGCCCTTGGGGGCCGCGCGGGCGCAACTGCATGGAAATTACATCATCGCCCAGACCGAAACCGGCATGGTGATCGTTGATCAGCACGCGGCGCATGAACGGTTGGTTTATGAGCGGCTCAAAAGGCAGCGGGCTGAGAATGGCGTGGCCGCTCAGGCGCTTTTGATCCCGGAGATTGTGGAGCTATCCGTGCACGAGGCCGCGCATCTGCTGGAAATTGCGCCTGATCTCGCCGCGCTGGGACTGGTGATCGAAGGCTTTGGCGGGGCGAGCGTGGTGGTGCGCGAGACGCCTGCGATCCTTGGCGAGGTAAATGCGCATGCGCTGATCCGCGAGATTGTGGATGATCTGGCCGATCTGGGGCAGGGCGAGCGGCTGGAGGCACGGATTGATGCAGTGCTTTCGCGCATGGCCTGTCACGGCTCGGTCCGCGCGGGCCGGATGATGCGGGTGGAAGAGATGAACGCGCTCCTGCGCGAGATGGAGGCGGTGCCGCATTCGGGCCAGTGCAATCATGGCCGCCCGACCTATGTGGAGCTTTCGCTTGCACAGATAGAAAAGCTTTTTGCGCGCAGATGAACCTAACATGGGATGATCCTGTTGTGTTGGGGTTTGCGCTCGGGGCTGTTGCACTGGTGATCCTGTGGCGACTCGCGCGGCTTCTGGGGCCGCTTGCGGGGCGTCTTGCGGTGCTTGATGCGCGGCTCTCGGATCTGGGGGAGCATCAGAACCAGCTGGCTGGTGGCCTGGGGCAGGTGGCGCAGAGTCAGACACAGGTAATCGGGCTGGTGGAATCGCGGCTGGCGGATATGGGCCGCTATATGGGCGAAACGCTGGCGGGCAATGCGCAGGCGACGGCGACGAACATGGGGGCGTTGCGCGAGCGGCTGGCGGTGATTGACGCAGCACAGGCCAAGATTGAGGCGCTGTCGGGTAATGTGCTGAGTTTGCAGGATATCCTTTCCAATAAACAGGCGCGCGGTGCGTTTGGTGAAGTGCAGCTTGAGGCGCTTCTGGCGGATGCGTTGCCATCTGATGCCTATAGTCTTCAGGCGACGCTTTCGAACGGGCGGCGTGTGGATGCGCTGGTCCAGATGGACCCACCGTTGGCGCTCGATGCGAAATTCCCACTGGAGGGATGGCAGGCTTTGGCGCGGGCAAGCGACGAGGCAGGGCGCACGCATGCGCGGCAGGCACTTGCGCGGGCCTTGAAGGCGCATATCCGCGCGATTGCAGAGCGATACATCCTGCCAGGGGAAACGGCGGATGGCGCGCTGATGTTCCTGCCCTCCGAGGCGATCTATGCCGAAATCCATGCCAATATGGCTGATGTTCTGCGAGAGAGCTATGCGGCAAAAGTGTGGATCGTGGCACCCTCGACCTGCATGGCGACGCTCAACACGTTGCGCGCGATCCTGAAAGACACGCGGCTGCGCAATGAGGCACGTGCAGTGCGGCGCGAGGTGCAGTTGCTGGTCGAGGATGTTACGCGGTTGGGGAACCGTGTGGGCAGGCTCGAGGCGCATTTCGCTTCCGTTCAGGGGGATTTGTCGGAGATACGGATTTCAGTGGACAAGATCACCCGGCGCGGAGCGCGGCTGGATGATTTCGATTTCGCGAAATCGCAGGAGTGATGCGTTTATGCGCGCCTGATTGCTGGACCTGACAAGATGTCCCGCTATTTCTCTGCCTCGGGAAGAGGTGAGAGGATAGATGCGTTACACCGCCGCAACCCGCGAAGAGGGGCTGGCCCGAATGCGTGCTTTTGAGCCGCGCATGGGGCAGGCCTACGCAAAAGGGCGGAATTTCGATCACGGGCCAAATGCGCATCGTGATGTGTCCGGGCTATCGCCCTTTCTGCGGCGCCGCTTGGTGCTTGAGGAGGAAGTGGTCGCGGCTGCGCTGAAAGGGCATGGGCCGGATGCGGCGGAGAAATTCATTCAGGAAGTGATCTGGCGAGGTTACTTCAAGGGCTGGCTCGAGCACCGCCCAAGCATCTGGGCAAGCTACCGCACAGGGCTATTGCGTGATCTGGAAGCACTGGAGGGCGCGCGCAATCTGCGCCGTGCTGTGGCCTTGGCGGAATCGGGGCAAACTGGCATCGAATGCTTCGATTTCTGGGCACAAGAGCTCGTCGATACGGGCTATCTGCATAATCACGCGCGCATGTGGTTTGCTTCGATCTGGATTTTCACGCTGGATCTGCCCTGGCGGCTCGGGGCGGATTTCTTCTACAGGCATCTGCTCGATGGTGATCCCGCCTCCAACACGCTTGGCTGGCGCTGGGTGGCGGGGCTGCATACACGCGGGAAAGCCTATGCCGCTCAGGCATGGAATATCGCGCAGTTCACGGGGCAGCGTTTCACACCCCGCGCGCAGGATCTGGCCGTGACAGTGGAAGGGCTGCAGGCCAGTGAGCCCGAAGGGCTGCCGCCGGTGGTTCCGCTTCGTAAAGCGGCTGCGCCGGATCCTGCACAGCCCTGTGCATTACTAATCACCGAAGAAGATTGCCGGGTCGAGGATTTCGGGCTCGGGGGGTATGACATACGCGCGAATGCCACCTTCGCAGCCTCGCATCTGCGCTCGCCCGGCCATGTAAGCGCGGCAGTGGCGGATTTCGAAGCGGGGGCATTGCGTGACGCGGCGGCGCGCGCAAGTGGCGGGGCGGAGGGTTTGCGCGCGGGGGTTGCATCAGATCTTGCACAATGGGCCGCAAATGCCGGGGCCCGGCAGATCGTAACGGGCTATGTGCCCGAAGGGCCGTTGCGTGACTGGCTGAATGAGGCCGCCCCAGCTTTGCGGGATGCTGGGATCACGCTTTGCGAATGGCAGCGGGACTGGGACAAGGCGATCTGGCCCCATGCGACTGCAGGTTTCTTCAAGGTGAAGAAAGCTATCCCGCGTATCATTTCGCAACGTCAGCTTTTGTAGAAAGGGGGAAGCGCCCGCGCGCCGCACCCACCCACCCGACCCTGCACGCCGCGCGGGCGCTGCCTGTGCCTGTGGCACAGGCGGGCCGGGCCGCCTGACCATGCGTCAGAGCAGACGGCGGGCGATGACCTGTGCCTGAATTTCGCCCGCGCCCTCGAAGATATTGAGGATACGCGCATCGCACAGGATGCGGCTGATCTGGTATTCCAGCGCAAAACCGTTGCCACCGTGGATTTGCAGCCCGTTATCCGCAGCCGCCCATGCTACACGCGCGCCCAGAAGTTTGGCCATGCCTGCCTCAAGATCGCAGCGCCGCTCGGCATCTTTCTCGCGTGCGCTGAAATAAGTGAGCTGGCGCGCAATCATGATCTCCACGGCCATCATGGCGAGCTTGGCCGCGACACGCGGAAACTCGATCAACGATTTGCCGAATTGCTTGCGATCCTCGGCATATTGCATCGCAACTTCCAGCGCGTTCTGCGCCACGCCTATGGCGCGGGCCGCTGTCTGGATGCGCGCGGATTCAAAGGTCTGCATCAGTTGCTTGAAGCCTTGCCCCTCTTCGCCGCCCAAAAGGTTCTCGCCCTTTACGCGGAAATCGTCGAAATTGAGCGTGTATTCCTTCATGCCACGATAGCCCAAAACCTCGATCTCGCCACCCGAGAGGCCCGCATCGACAAAGGGTTTTTCATCCGTGCCGGGCGTCTTTTCGGCCAGAAACATGGACAGGCCGCGGTAATCCTTGGTGTCTGGAATGGTGCGCGCGAGCACGGTCATGACATGAGTGCGCGCGGCATGGGTGATCCATGTCTTGTTGCCATTGATCACCCAATCATCGCCATCCTTGACCGCCTTGGTGCGCAGGCTTCCGAGATCGGAACCTGTATTGGGCTCTGTAAACACAGCGGTGGGCAGGATTTCGCCCGACGAAAGTTTGGGCAACCAGTGCTCTTTTTGCGCTTGTGTGCCGCCGCAGATGATCAATTCGGCTGCAATCTCGGTGCGCGTGCCGAGCGAACCCACCCCGATATAGCCGCGCGACAACTCTTCCGAGACCACCACCATCGCCGATTTGGGCATCCCGAGGCCGCCGAATTCTTCTGGAATGGTCAGGCCAAAGACACCCATTTCAGAAAGCTGTTCGATCACTTCCATCGGGATCAGCTCATCTTTGAGGTGCCACTCATGCGCGTGCGGGATAACTTGCTCGTCGGCATAACGGCGGAACTGGTCGCGGATCATTTCAAGTTCTTCATCAAGCCCGCTCGCGCCGAAGGTCGCGCGACCGTGGTTGTCGCGCATATGGGCCACGAGCGCCATGCGTGCGGCATCAGTATTGCCATTGGCGCGCAGTTGTCCAACCGCGCCGCTGTCGAGATCTGCCTGCACACCCAAATCGCAGAGGCGCATGACTTCGCCCTGATTCATCGGGATGCCGCCTGCGATCTGGTTGAGATATTCGCCAAAACCAATCTGATGGATCAACTGTTCCATCGCGCCGAAGCGGCCTTCCTGTTCCAGCCGTTCGGCCCAGGCCTGCATCTGGCGCAGGCTTTCGACATAGGTTGCAAGCCATGCAAGCCCGTGTGCAGCGTATTGATCGGCCTCCAGCAACACGGCATCGATCTTGCCTGCCGGAGCAACGCGCTCCCGCATGACCTCTTTGGCCTGCTCAAGCAACGTCTCCACCGGCGGAAGTGCTGCTCGGGTCACATCCAGAAGATCGGCCATTATGGGCGAGGGCAAGGCTTGTCCGTCATGCGGCATGTGTCACTCCAATCCTGTTACTCGGGCATTGTGCAGTTGCGGCATTACATAGGCCCTTCGCATGCGGGTCGCAACAAAAATGCCAATGATATGCAAGATCTTTGCATTTATGTCGCAACCTGTTTCGGGGTGCCACACCAGCTCGATTGAGAGTATAGCTGCGAAAAACAGCTTGGGTATCTTTAATGCTGGAATATCTGCTGGTTGAACTTACGCTGCCAGTCCTTTTGGCCGCAGGTGCCGTGACTTTTGTGGCCGGGCTCGTCAAGGGCGCGCTCGGTTTTGCCATGCCCATCGTCATGATCTCGGGCCTGAGCAGCTTTCTACCTGTGGAGCTGGCGCTTGCCGGGCTCATGCTGCCAACACTGCTGACCAATCTCAGCCAGTCTTTGCGTCAGGGTTGGCCTGCTGCGCGGTCTTCCCTGCTGCGTTACTGGCGGATGTTGGTCGCCATCGTCATCTGCATGATCCTGAGTGCTCAGGTGTTAGGCTTCCTCTCCGGGCCGGTCATGCTGGCGCTTCTGGGCGCGCCGATCACGGCATTCGCGCTCATTCAGTTATGGGGCGTGCCGCTGCGTATTCAGGTTGCACGCCGGCGGCGCGCGGAATGGATGAGTGGCATTGTCGGAGGGCTCTATGGCGGTGTGACCGGGGTCTGGGGGCCACCTGTCATGGTGTATCTCTTGTCTGTGGATACCGAAAAGCGCGACATGGTGCGCGTTCTGGGTGTGGTATTCCTGATTGGTGGTGTAGCCTTGATCATTGGGCATCTGATCTCAGGCGTGGCAAACGCAAACACAATGAGCTTCTCGGCTGTCCTGATCCTGCCCGGTATGCTGGGACTGTGGCTTGGATATAAGGTTCAGGACAGGCTTAATGCGGCGCTGTTTCGGCGGCTGACACTCATCGGGATGGTGGTTATCGGACTTAACCTGTTGCGACAGGCTGCCGGGCTTTGAAATTGCTTTCACCAACCCAATCAGGACTCGGCGAGTTCCGACTCGGTTTCGCGCTCAAAGCGCGGCTCGCGTGGCGGGCGGCCGATGACATCACGCAATTCATCAAGCTCGATGAAATTGTCAGCCTGACGACGCAGATCATCGGCAATCATCGGAGGCTGGCTACGGATGGTCGAGACCACCGACACCCGCACACCCTGGCGCTGCAGGCTTTCGACCAGCGGACGGAAATCTCCGTCGCCAGAGAAGAGCACGGCATGATCAAGACGCGGCGCAAGCTCCATGGCATCGACTGCGAGTTCGATATCCATATTGCCTTTGACCTTTCTGCGGCCCATCGAGTCTGTATATTCTTTCGCGGGTTTGGTCACCATATTGTAGCCATTATAGTGTAACCAATCGACGAGCGGCCGGATCGGCGAATACTCGTCATTTTCCAGAAGCGCCGTGTAGTAGAATGCGCGCAGCAATTTGCCGCGACGCATGAATTCCTGGCGCAGGAGCTTGTAATCAATGTCGAACCCCAGTGCCTTGCCAGCGGCATAGAGGTTGGCGCCATCGATGAAGAGTGCCAGCCGTTCGTCTTTGTAGAACATCGAATGTACCTTACGAATCAGGTTTTCTCGTTTAATGACGCAAGAAATTGGCTTCGAACTGAAGTCACCCCAAAACGGGACCACGCGTCACTCACATGCGGTGGAAGATAGGGTGCAGAGAGAAATATGCAATCAGGTGCTTGTCGCACTTGGGGCTAACATGGCGGGGCAAAAGGATAGCCCGATTGGTCAATTGCGCGCCGCAATGGAAGCAATTGATGAGGCAGGTCTGACAGTTAGGCGTAAAAGCAGGTTGTTCAAAACCCCCTGTTTCCCGCCGGGTAGTGGTCCCGATTTTGTGAATGCAGTTGTTTTATGTGAGAGCAACCTCGCCCCGGAAATGATC
>SLDY01000157.1 GCA_007125005.1 Natronohydrobacter sp. | reverse complement strand
GCCGGGCCTTCCCATGACGTGGTGTCACAGTGGCATATGCCGACATCGCTCGCCGCCTACAGTTGCGGGGGCAGTCACGGAATTGCAGCAAAAACGCCACGCACCGCATTCCCTATTACCGCATGCATGCACATGCGAACCAAAGCATCTTCATCGGTATTTTGTTGGCATGGATTCTACAAGACAAAATGAGGCAATTCATAAAGATTGTCTTTTCAGCCGTCTGCACGAAGACGAAAAATTTTCGAGGCATTTAACGCTGATGGTTGATGTAAAATAACGCTGATGGTTGATGTAAAAGGATGTATGCGGGATGTCTTGACTCAGAGCGTTAAACTTCGGAACACTACGCTATCCCCTGCGGTATCTGACAATACAAGCAGAACGGGTGAAATATGTTCAGGGAGATCCAAAATGTTGATGACTTCGATGCTGCGCCAGTCGCGTTCTGGCCTGTTTACCGGGCTTGCGGTGTCGGCGCTCGCTCTCTCGGCCTTCGCGGCCTCTGCAGAGACCATTCGTTGGGCCCGTGTTGGTGATGCGCTCACGCTTGACCCGCACAGCCAGAATGAAGGTCCGACACATACGCTCAACCACCACATCTATGAAACGCTTGTTGGGCGTGCCGATGACGGTAGCCTTGTCCCGCGCCTTGCAACGGAATGGGGCATCAGCGAAGACGACGATACGGTCTGGGTTTTTCGGATTCGTGAAGGTGTTTCCTTCCATGACGGCACTGAAATGACAGCAGAAGATGTGGTGTTCTCGCTGGATCGCGCGCGCACCCCACCCTCCGGGATGGCCGCGCTTCATGCCGCAGTCGAAGAAGTAACGGCTGTGGACGACATGACTGTGCATGTACGCATGTCTGGGCCCGCGCCACTCTATGTGCAGAACCTCACCAACACATTCATTATGTCCAAGGCATGGGCCGAAGCGAATGGCGTCGAAACTGCGCCGAATTTCGCGGCCGGCGAGGAAGCCCACTCGGTGCGCAACACCAATGGCACTGGCCCCTTCATGCTGGTCGAGCGCGACCCGGAAGTGCGCACTGTGCTGCGTGCCTTTGAAGGGCACTGGGATGCGGCCTCAGCGGTGACCGAAATCATCTATACTCCGATTTCAGAAGCCGCGACGCGCGTGGCTGCCCTGCTTTCGGGTGAGGTGGATATCGTGCAGGATGTGCCAGTGCAGGATATCGCACGTCTGGAGCAGACCGATGGCATCCGCGTTGTGCGCGGGCCGGAGAACCGCAATATCTTCTTCAGCTATGACATGGCATCGGACTCGCTGCGCTCTTCCAATGCCGAAGGCAACCCCTTCGCTAATCCGCTGGTGCGCGAGGCCATGTCGCTTGCAATTGATCGCAATGCCATCCAGCAGGTTGTGATGCGCGGCGAGAGCCAGCCCTCCGCAGCACCCCTGCCACCTTTCGTGAATGGCTGGACAGAAGAAATGCATGCCTTCGGCGACCCGGATCTGGCCCGTGCGGGCGAGTTGATGGCGGAAGCGGGCTTTCCGAACGGTTTTTCGGTGCAGCTGGACTGCCCCAATGACCGCTACCTGAACGATGAGGCGATCTGTCAGGCATTGGTCGGGATGTTGGCGCGGATCAATATTCAGGTGGATCTGAACGCACAGACCCGTTCGCTGCATTTCCCGCTGATCGAGAACTGGGAGACGGATTTCTACATGCTGGGCTGGGGTGTTCCAACATTCGACAGCCAGTATGTGTTTGATTTCCTCGTCCATACCCGCGAAGGCAGCTATGGCTCGTTCAACGGCTCGCGTTATTCCAACCCGGAACTGGACGCCAAGATTGAGTCGCTCGCCACAATGACAGATCTGGAAGCCCGCGATGCAGTGATCGCCGAGATCTGGGAAGCCGTGATGGAAGAGCGCATCTTCCTCAATGTGCACAACCAGGTGCTGGCCTATGCCATGCGCGATGGCATCAATCTTGAGGTGCACCCTGAAAACCAGCCGCGGATGACGACTGTAACCTTCGACTAAACGCGCTTGACGTCTTGGCCCGCGCGGGATAGCCCGCGCGGGCCGTCCCGTTTTTGGGCAGCAGCGCTGACCCAAAATGCCCTGTGAAGCGAGATCCGACATGATTGCCTTTATCCTGCGCCGCCTTGTGCAATCGGTTATCGTGATGCTGGCGGTCGCGCTGGTCTCGTTTGCGCTGTTTCGCTTTGTGGGCGACCCCATTGCTTCCATGGTAGGGCAAGAAACCACGCTGGCCGAACGTGCCGAGTTGCGTGATGCTCTCGGGCTGAATGATCCCTTTGTCATTCAATTCTGGAATTTCATTGCCCGCGCGGCATCGGGTGATTTCGGCATTTCCTACCGGTTGCAGCAACCTGTCATGGAATTGATCCTTTCGCGCCTGCCAGCGACACTGGAACTCGCGCTTGTCTCGGGTATTCTTGCCTTTGTTTTTGGTGTGGGTTTCGGGGTCTATACGGCCTTGCGGCGGGGCAACTGGGTGTCGGGCACGATCATGACCGTCTCGCTGATCGGTGTCTCGCTGCCCACCTTCCTTATCGGCGTTCTGCTGATCTGGGTCTTTGCGGTAGAGTTGCAATGGCTGCCCTCCTTTGGCCGGGGGGATACTGTCTATATCGGCGACTGGTGGCGCACCGGGCTCCTGACGCCATCAGGCCGCGCCTCGCTGATCCTGCCTGCGATCACGCTGGGGCTGTATCAGATGACACTGATCATGCGCCTTGTGCGGGCAGAGATGCTGGAAGTACTGCGCACCGATTACATCAAATTCGCCCGCGCGCGGGGCCTTTCAAACCGTGCTGTGCATTTCGGCCACGCGCTGAAGAATACGCTTGTCCCGGTGATCACCATCACCGGGTTGCAGATGGGTTCGATCATCGCGTTCTCGATCATCACAGAGACTGTGTTCCAGTGGCCCGGTGTTGGCGCTCTTTTCATCAATTCGGTCCGCTTTGTCGATGTGCCAGTGATGGCCGCCTATCTTATGTTGATTGCGCTTGTTTTCGTGGTGATCAACCTGATCGTCGATCTGCTGTATTATGCTGTTGATCCGCGCCTGCGTGTGGATCGTGCAAATGCAAGGCACTAAGGGAAGCCATGTCTGACATACCCCCAAAACCCGTTCCGAATGCCGTGGCGCGTGCCTGGGACAGCGATATCGCCTGGTCTTTCCGCCATTCACCGCTTGCAATCATTGCGGCACTTGTGTCGGTCGTAATTATTTTGGCTGCGGTCTTCGCGCCGTGGATTGCGCCGCATGATCCGTTCAATCCCGCATCACTGAACCTCATGGATGGTTTCACCCCTCCGATGGAGCCGAACCAGTTTACGGGCAATGTCTATTGGCTGGGCACAGATAATCAGGGCCGAGATGTGTTCTCCACCATCCTCTATGGTGCGCGAATCTCGCTCTTCGTGGGCTTTATGGCAGTGATGTTTGCGATGGTGCTGGGCATCTCTCTGGGGCTGATCGCGGGCTATCGCGGTGGTTGGGTGGATAGTCTGCTGATGCGCGTTGCGGATGTGCAACTGACCTTCCCCTCGATCCTGCTTGCACTCCTTATTTTCGGGGTCGCACGCGGCTTCATCCCGCCCGCTTATCGCGATGCGATGGCGATATGGGTGCTGATCGTGGCGATTGGTTTGTCGGACTGGGTCCAATATGCTCGCGTCGTGCGCGGTGCCACGATGGTCGAGAAATCCAAGGAATATGTGCAGGCTGCGCGCGTGATCGGCGCGCATCCAGTCAAGATTCTGATCCGCCATATCCTGCCCAATGTGATGGGGCCCGTGCTGGTAATCGCGACCATCGGCCTTGCCCTCGCAATTATCGCAGAGGCGACGCTTTCCTTCCTCGGTGTCGGGGTGCCGCCCACGCAGCCCTCGTTGGGCACGCTTATCCGTATCGGTCAGGGTTTCCTCTTCTCGGGCGAATGGTGGATCCTGCTCTTCCCCTCGATCACGCTGCTGGCACTTGCGCTCTCGGTCAATCTGCTTGGGGATTGGTTGCGCGATGCCTTGAACCCGAGGTTGCGCTGATGGCTGCTCCGCTTCTTTCTGTCCGCGATCTTGTCGTGGAATTTCCAACCCGGCGCGGAGTTCTGCGCGCGCTCGACAAGGTGTCCTTCGATATCGCCGAAGGCGAGGTTCTGGGCATGGTAGGCGAATCCGGCGCGGGCAAATCGTTGACGGGGGCTGCGATTATCGGGCTTCTGGAACCACCGGGGCGTATCGCGGGCGGCGAGATCTGGCTACGGGGGGAGCGCATCGACAATTTCTCCCCCGAGAAGATGCGCCGCATACGCGGGCGGCGGATCGGGATGGTGTTTCAGGATCCGCTGACCAGCCTTAATCCGCTGTACACGGTCGCCCAGCAACTGATCGAGACGATCCGCACGCATATGGAGGTTTCCGAAAAAGAGGCCCGCACCCGAGCTGTGGCGCTTCTGGACCGCGTGGGCATCCCGGCCGCCGCGCGCAGGATCGACGATTATCCGCATCATTTCTCTGGCGGCATGCGCCAGCGTGTTGTGATCGCGTTGGCCCTTGCCGCAGAGCCGGAACTGGTGATCGCGGATGAACCAACCACCGCGCTGGATGTCTCGGTGCAGGCGCAGATCATCGATGTGCTCAAGGAGATCTGTGCCGAGCGCGGGGCCTCTGTCATGCTGATCACGCATGATATGGGCGTGATCGCCGAGACTGCCGACCGCGTGGCGGTGCTCTATGCCGGACGGATGGCCGAGATCGGGCCTGTGCGCGATGTCATTCAGGCCGCAGAGCACCCCTATACGATAGGGTTGATGGGCTCAATCCCGACACTGACGCAGACCGCCGATAGGCTCACGCAGATCCCCGGTGCCATGCCGCGGCTCAACGCGATCCCGCGCGGTTGTGCCTTCAACCCTCGCTGCAAGGATGTTTACAACCGCTGCCTTGTGGAGCGCCCTGAACTGATCGCACGCGAGGGCGGGCGGCATGTGGCCTGCTGGCTTTATGAACCGGTGAAAGAGGCATTCAATGTCTGATGTGCTGCTCTCTGTCGAAGGGCTGACGCGGCGTTTTGACGTGTCCAAACCCTGGCTTAACCGCGTGATAGAGCGCGAGGAGCTGCAATTCCTGACCGCCACTGCCGATGTGAGTTTCGAGATCCGAAAGGGCGAGACCTTCGCGCTGGTGGGCGAATCCGGCTCGGGCAAATCGACCATCGCGAAAATGATCGTGGGGCTTCTGGAGCCTTCGGACGGCATGATCCGCTTCGATGGCAAGGTGATGGATTTCGCCTCGGGCGCTGCCATGCGCGCGCTGCGGCGGCGCTTCCAGATGATCTTTCAGGACCCGTTTGCCAGCCTCAACCCGCGCTGGCGCGTGGGCGATATCATCGCCGAGCCGATCCGCACTTTCGGGCTCTTGCGCGGCGCGGAGATCGGGCGCGAAGTCGGGCGGCTGCTTGATCTGGTGGGGCTCTCGGCCAATGATGCCGAAAAATTCCCGCATGAGTTTTCAGGCGGCCAGCGCCAGAGGATCGCGATTGCCCGCGCGCTGTCCTCCAAGCCCGAATTCATCGTCTGCGACGAGCCCACATCGGCTCTTGATGTGTCTGTGCAGGCGCAGATCCTCAATCTCATGCGCGATCTGCAAGACGAGTTCGGCCTGACCTATCTGCTCATCAGCCATGATCTGAGCGTGGTGCGGCATATGGCGAACCGCATCGGCGTGCTCTATCTCGGGCGTCTTGTAGAGGTAGCTGAGGCGAAGCGTCTGTTTGTCGAGCCGCAACACCCTTATACACGCATGCTGCTTGATGCCGTACCTGATCTCGCGCTTTCAGGGCGAAGGCGCACCCCTGTCACTGGCGAGATCCCTAACCCGATCAATCCCCCGCCCGGATGCGCTTTTCATCCACGTTGCCCACATGTGATGGATATCTGCCGCCAGAAGATACCGGCACCACGCAGCACAGCAACGGGCACCGCTGCGTGTTATCTGGTCTCGGGGCAAACCGAGAACGTGGCCGGTTAACCCAGCGCCGCGATCAAGCGGGTTTCGAGCATTTCAAGATCCGGGACCATCTCGAAGAACTCGCGCAGGTTTGGCTCTGCGAAGCCCTGCGCGATGATATGCTCGATCAGATCCGCCAGCGGGGTCCAGTAGCCCGAACTATTGAGCAGTAGTATCGGTTTGCCATGCAAGCCAAGCTGGCGCCATGTGAGCACCTCGAAAAACTCATCGAGCGAGCCCGCCCCTCCCGGCAGCACAAGGATCGCATCGGAATTGGCGAACATCACTTTCTTGCGCTCATGCATGGTCTCGGTGATAACAAGCGTGGCCAGATCAGTACGACCCTGTTCGCGGCTCATCAGATGCGTGGGGATCACACCCATCGTCGCGGCCCCGGCCTCCAAGGCTGCGCGCGCGACCTCGCCCATGATACCAATATCGCCCGCGCCATAAACCAACCGCCAGCCATTACGTGCAAGCATCACACCTACATCACGCGCCTCGGAAGCATAGGCCGGGTTTACTCCGGCCCGCGCGCCACAGAACACACAGATTGAACGAAATGCTTGGGGCATGCGAGGGATCCATCATATCGAATTGCTTTGCTCCCGGTTATCCAGATTGCTATCTTGTTGCAAGAAGGGGCGTTATTGCCTCAACGCAGGGTGTGCAATGCTGAAATATCTGCCGAAAGACACGATGGCGCAATGGGCAGTGGGCTCAATCGCCGTCGTGGGCGCTGCAGGCCTCGCCTATGTCCTGATCTTCCCGTCGGAGAACGAACCGCCCGAATTGCCCCAACCCGCTGCGCTTATGGTAGAGCCAGATGGCGCCGAGCCGCCAGACTTCACCACTCAGGCGCCGGAGTTGCAGATCGCGCAGGCAGCACCATTGAGTGCATTTTCCCCCAGCTTCGATGTGGTGCGCGTTACAGATATCGGGGATGTTCTGATCGCAGGCAAGGCGCCTGCGACAAGCGCTGTTTCGGCATTGATAGACGAAGTCCCGGTTGCGCAGACCATCAGCACTGCGGGGGGTGAGTTTGTGATGATGTTCGAAATTGATACCAGCCCCGCCCCGCGACTGCTGGAATTGGAAGTGCGTCTCGCGGGTGGCGAGCGCGTAAGGTCAGTCGATACGCTGATGCTCGCGCCCCGCAGTCCAGAAACACCGATGGATCCTGATGCACCCGCGCAGATTGCGCGGGTGGTTGAGGTGGAGCCACTCTTCCCGCATCTTGCGGCACCGCCACGCCCAAGCTTGATGGAGGCCCCCGCCGGTGCGGATACCCCGATGACACCGAGCCCTCCAGGTGTGGCCGCAGCCGCGGATGCGACCGAAGAAACACCTGAGGTTGCGCCCCCGGACCAGCCCGTGGCGAGGGATGGCCCGATAAATGAACCGCAGCCGCCAGTTGCCTTGCTGGTGCGCCGTGATGGGGGTGTGCAGATGCTCGGCCCTGCGCCAGGGTTCACGGGCAGTGCTGCGCAGGACAATGTCAGCATCGATTCTGTGGTCTATGACGCTGAAGGTGAGGTCGCGATCAGCGGGCGCACACGCGGTGCTGCATCTGATATTCAGATCTATCTCGATAATCAGCCCATCCTGCGCGCCCGTGCCTCCCCGGAGGGCAATTGGCAGGCACAACTCGCCGGGATTGAGCGGGGCGTGTATCGTTTGCGCGTGGATGAATTTGATGAGGATGCACAAGTCATCTCGCGCGCCGAAATACCTTTCGAGCGCGCTACCCCGGAATTTGCACGCGAAACCTCAGGGCCGCAGGCGTTGATCGTGCAGCCTGGCAACACGCTCTGGGGCATGTCGGAGCAGCAATTCGGGGATGGGATGCGTTATATGCGTATTTTTGATGCGAATCGTGACCAGATCCGAAATCCAGATCTGATCTATCCAGGACAGGTGTTTCTTCTTCCCAAAGACTGAAGCAGCGGGCGTGACGGGGAGCTAGCGCAGCATCAAAGCGTCGGCTCTTGCCGTGATCTTGATGGATTGAAAAATGACACCGATGCGATGTTTTTTCACGTCTTCTCGTCGCAGTGAATCCGCTGACGCTTGGTACTGGCGATATGATCTGGTCGGTGACTTGTGCGTTCGGCGGACCCGATAGTGAAACTCTCGCTGCAAACCGCGTCATAGCCATATCCACACCTCTGGCGTTTCCCTGCACTGAGCCCTAGATTGGGGTTCAAAAGCTGGAAAGTCTGAAATGTCTTCATCCGATACGGCCCAGAGTGATGAAAAGGCCGCCGTGACCCCTTCTGCCGCGCAGGAACGCGCGAGTGGCTGGCGAACGATACAACGCGTTGTGCCCTATCTCTGGCCGGCGACACAGGCTTGGGTGCGTCGGCGCGTTGTGTTGGCGCTGGTCATGCTGGTACTCGCCAAACTTGTCGCTGTGGCGACGCCTTTTTTCTACAAGGCCGCCGTTGATGCGCTGGCCGCAGAGGGTGCGGCGTGGATGCTGGCGATTGGGGCAGTCGGGTTGACTGTGGCCTATGGCGTAGCACGGCTGATGGAGATCGGCTTTCAGGAGTTGCGCAATGTGCTCTTCACCCGTGTGGGCCAGCGCGCGCTTCGCCAACTGGCGCTAGAGACCTTCGAACATATCCACCGCTTGAGCCTGCGCTACCACATCACCCGAAAGACCGGTGGTCTGAGCCGGATCATCGAGCGCGGCGTGAAGGGTGTGGATTTCCTGCTGCGCTTCCTGCTCTTCTCGATTTTTCCGCTGATCCTGCAGCTTCTGATGATCGCGGTGATCTTCTTCTGGCTTTTTGACATCTGGTATCTGGTTACGGTGGTGGTGACGATCAGCCTCTATGTCTGGTTCACCTTCCGTGTGACCGAATGGCGGGTAACGCAGCGCCGGATCATGAACCAGCAGGACACGGATGCGAACCAGAAGGCCATCGACAGCCTGCTGAATTTCGAGACGGTCAAGTATTTCAACGCCGAAGGCATGGAAGCACGGCGCTATGACAGTGCGATGGCCCGCTATGAAGAGGCGGCGGTCAAGACCAATTATTCGCTCGCCTTTCTGAATTTCGGGCAGGCTATGCTGATCACGACAGGGCTTGTGGTTGTGATGGTGCTGGCCGCCATTGGGGTGCAGCGTGGGGATCTGACTGTGGGCGATTTCGTTATGGTGAATGCCTATATGATCCAGATCACAATGCCGCTGAACTTCTTGGGTACAGTTTATCGTGAGATAAGGCAGGCGCTGGTGGATATGGCGGAGATGTTCGCTCTGCTCGACCAGCCGCCCGATGTGCGCGATGTCCCCGATGCGAAGCCCTTGGAGGTGAGCCGGGGGAATGTGCGCTTTGAAGGGGTGAAATTCGGCTATGATACAGCGCGGCCGATCCTGAAGGGGATTGATCTCGATGTGAAGGGTGGGGAAACAGTGGCGATTGTCGGTCCCTCTGGTTCTGGGAAATCAACCATCGGGCGGCTGTTGTTTCGCTTCTATGATGTGACCGGTGGCGCGATCCGAATTGACGGGCAGGATCTGCGGGCAGTGACACAGGCGAGCCTGCATGCCTCGATTGGCGTGGTGCCGCAGGACACGGTGCTCTTCAATGACACGATTGCCTATAACATTGCCTATGGGCGCGAAGGTGCGAGCCATGCCGAGATTGAGGCCGCAGCGAAAGCGGCGCGCATCCATGAGTTTATCATGTCCTTGCCCGAGGGGTATGAGACCGCGGTGGGTGAACGTGGGTTGAAGCTCTCGGGCGGGGAGAAGCAGCGCGTTGGGATTGCCCGAACATTGTTGAAGAATCCCCCGATTGTGGTGCTCGATGAGGCGACAAGCGCGCTTGATACGCAGACCGAACAGAGCATTCTGGTTTCTCTTCGTCAAATGGGCGAAGGGCGCACTGTGCTGACGATCGCGCACAGGCTTTCGACTGTGGTCGATGCGGACCGGATCATCGTATTGGAAGAAGGGCAGATCATCGAGGAAGGTCGCCATGAAGCGCTGTTGGCGAAAGGCGGGCGCTATGCGTCGATGTGGGCGCGTCAGAGTGCCGAGGCGGAGTGAGCGCGTGAAGGGGGAACGCCCTGCCTTTGGCACGCCGGCTGATGGAGTGCCGGGAGTTGCGTTGCGTGTCCGGGGTGCACGCGGCAGGGCGTGCCCGCTTGTGGCGGGCGGCTCGCCTTCGAGGTGGCGCGCATCCTGATGCTGACAGCTTGCGATGTCATTATTCTTGGTGCGGGTGCTGCGGGTATGTTTTGCGCCATTGAGGCCGGACGGCGAGGCCGGCAGGTGGTGTTGATCGACCATGCAAAAGCTCCCGGCGAGAAAATCCGAATATCTGGCGGCGGGCGGTGCAATTTCACCAATCTTGACATCAGGCCGGAATGCTTCCTGTCGCAGAACCCGCGTTTCGCCCGGTCGGCGCTCTCGCGCTATACGCAGCATGATTTCATCGCCCGCGTTGATGCGGCAGGAATCAGCTGGCATGAAAAGACGCTGGGCCAGCTATTCTGCGACGGTTCGGCACGCGAAATTATCGCGATGCTGCGCGCGGATATGGAGGCTGCGGGTGTTGATCTGCGCTTGGCAACCTCTGTCAACGATATTCGACATGGAGATGGTTTTACGGTCGAGACAAGCGACGGCACTTTCTCTGCGCCGTGTCTGGTTGTGGCGACGGGCGGCAAGTCGATTCCGAAAATGGGCGCCACCGGGCTAGGCTATCAGATAGCCGAGCGTTTCGGCCTTGGGATTATCGAGACGCGCCCCGCCTTGGTGCCGTTGACATTTACTTCTGAACAGCTTGAGCAGATCCGCCCCCTTTCCGGGCTGTCATTGCCTGCGCGTGTGTCCTGTGGGAAAGTGGGTTTTGAAGAAGGCCTCTTGTTTACGCATCGCGGGTTGTCGGGGCCATCAATCCTGCAGATTTCCAGTTACTGGCGCGAGGGATACGCGATATCGGTTGATCTGGCACCAGACGTCGATCTGGGCACGGCTTTGAGTGAGATGAAGCAGGCGCGCGGGCGGCAGGCGGCGCATCGAGTGCTCGCAGCCTATTTGCCCGAAAAGCTTGCACGCCATATTGCGCTGCATGCAGGAGCGAGAGGTAATCTGGCTGATCTGACAAAAGCGCGGCTGGCAGAACTTGTAGCCCATGTGCATAGCTGGGAGTTGCGCCCTGTTGGCACTGAGGGATATCGCACCGCTGAAGTAACGTTGGGCGGGGTCGATACACGCGCTCTGGACGCACGCAGCATGGAGGCGCGCAACCTCCCCGGGCTGCATTTCATTGGCGAAGTTGTTGACGTGACCGGCTGGCTCGGGGGTTATAATTTTCAATGGGCATGGTCATCAGGGTGGGTGGCAGGGCAGGCCGTGTAATCCCGGCCCGCCCGCCGCTTGGCATCAGCCCGAAATCTGTTCGCGCAGCACTGATCCGGTCATCGAGGCGAAAAGGTAAATCCCGAGGAAGATCAGGAAGGAGAGCGATGAATATTCCAGCCTGCGCGGATAGGATGGTTCATCTGATGCCACTGGCTCGACCGAGAGCGCGAGATAACGCACTTGCCGCGCAACCTCTATTCGAGCGGATTCCAGTTGCTGCATTGCCTGCGCGCGCATCATCTCGCGGGTCTGAACTTCAGCTTCTGCCATGATCAACTGGCTTTGCGTGCGCGCCAGTGAGGCACCGTCTTCGCCGCCAACGGTCATTGAACCGCGCAATGACGCAATCTGTTCGCGCAGCGCCTCTTCGCGCCGCTCCAGCGGCTGAACGCGGGCGGGATTAGGCCGCGGGTTGGAAAGCAATTCGCGCAAACTCAGGCGAGTCTGAGTCAATTCGGCCTCAAGCGTACCGATTTGCTGAGACAGAAGCGAAAGCTCTACCTCGCCTGACAGCACCCGCGATTGTTCCTGAAACTCTACAACAGCAAGGCGCGCGTCAATCAACCTTTGTTGCGCCTCTTCCAGATTTGCGCGCGCTTCGCGCATCTGGCTGTCGCGCAGGCGCTGGCTCATAAAGTCAACATGCTCTTCGGCATACCTCACCAGAGCGCGCGCAAAACGCTCGCTATCTTCCGGCGAGGCGGCGATCACCTCCATGCGCACCACGCCTTCGGTAGGATCGTAGCCAATTTTCACATGCCGTCGGTAGGTCTTGAATATCGCTTCATTTGTTGCATCGGGAGGCAGGCGGCGAATCAGATCGATATGATCTTGCTGGAAATGGGCGCTGAAACCTTCTTCGGTATCAAGGCGAAGCATGGCTGGGCGTGACTGCAAAAAACTCTGCACCGAGGCGGCCTCGCTCTGGCCGCCCAACCCCATACCCCCGGCAGAGGGCAGCATGCCCGCCAAATCGCCCATCCCGCCTTGTGCATCCGCTTGCTGGATCACGAATTGGCTCTCGGTCGCGTACATAGGCGTCGCGATCACGTAGAAATACCAAGCGGCGATGAATGTCGGCAGGGACACAAAGACCAGTAGTCGAACTCCAAGCAGTGCGAGACGCTTTTGCCGCCGTTTGGCGATTTCGCGTTGGACGCGTTTGATCTCCTTTTCGCGCTCCTCGGCGATGCGCTGCATGCGCTCGCGCGCCTCCTCAACCGGGTTCGGTGGAGCCTGCGCGCCGGGAAGGGAGTCGGGTCGTGGTATAAGATCGCGGCCAGGCTCAGGCGAGTCATTCCTGACCAGATCCAGCATGGTGGATCGCGAAAACGGGTCTATCCCACGCTGGCGCAGCAGCAAGACTGCCTCGAAAGCCGAAGTTGGGCGGATACTGTGTTTTTGTGCCACGCGCATCGCCATGCGCAATTGACGCGCGGTCAGCCCCTCTCTGCGGATTGCGTCGATGCTATTGAGCGTGCTTGCACTGCCCTCATGATCTGCCATATGCGGTGCCTCATCCTGAGCATAAGAGGCCTGCGCGGCGTCATCGGGAGTTGAATACTCGTCCTGATAGCTGTCTCTTTCATCTTGGGGAGCCTGCGATATCTTCCGAACGATTACGGCCGGGGCATCTGCGCCGGGCTGCATGGTTTCCGACGCATGTTCGGAAGCTTCTTTATTAGAGTCGCTTGCCGTGACTGTATTAACAGCCGGGGTGACAGCACGCCGCAATCTGAAGCGCTGGGATTTAACCTGTGTAGTCATAAAGGGCCTTGGCTTCCTGCAAACTGTCGAAAAATAGCAACTGGCCGTCATGCAAGACTGCCGCGGCGCTACAGAATTTTGAAAGGATGTCTGCATCATGTGAGACAATCACAAGTGTCGAATGCTCGAATTTTTCGCGCATGACACTGCCAGCCCTACGGTTGAACCCGACATCAGTCGTCGAGGGCATTCCCTCATCCACAAGATAGAGGTCAAAATTGATCGCGAGCATCAGCGCCAGAGACAGACGTGCGCGCATGCCCTGACTATAAGTGCCGATCGGCATATCGAAGTATTCACCGATGTCACAAAGCCAACGGCAGAACGCTTCGATCTCATCCGGGTCAAGGCTGTAAAGGGTTGCGATATATCTGATGTTTTCAGTGCCGCTATGCTTGGTATCCAGCCCGCCCATAAACCCAAGCGGGAATGAGACACTGCAATTGCGAATGACCTTGCCGCGATCTGGCTTTTCAAGGCCTGCCATCATGTTGATAACCGTGGTCTTGCCGGTCCCATTCTTAGCAAGAATGCCAAGATTACGGCCCGGTTCGACCAGAAAACTGGCATTCTCAAGAATGATTTTGCGCTGAGTCCCCGTCCAGAAGGATTTGCTGACGTTTTCGAATTGCAGCATCACTACCAACCTCATGCACAGGGCTTACCGTGCAACGCACTTTACCCTGTGTCATACACCCGCGCGATTTGCCTGTTTCATCAGGCCTCTTTGTTTGCACCATCTTATAGCGGTAAACCAATCATAATTCCATATGATTGAGGAAACGTGAAGAGAGCGCGCAAAGGCTGTTTCTTAGCGCGCAACAATCCTGCTTTTGAATTGGTTTCTAGGGTTGGTTATATGCTGCTGCCGAGGCCAGACTCATGCGCCCCACGAGCGCACTGCTCCGCAATCAAAATGTACGAAATTGGAGCGCGAATACCGCCCAACGCCACCAGCGTTACAGGCTTGTGCGGCTGTTGCGATCTGCGCAACTGTGCGCGAGCGCAAGCGTACATCCGCTGCTTGGCCGCGCAGGTGCAGTGAGTTCTGCGCGACGTTGCGCGACCGCGCGCGCAGCATTGCATTGGTTTGCGGGGAGCGGAAACCCGATAGCAGCATATAGGGCTCATTCACCCGAAGCAGATTGTGCGTTGCGGCCAGAAAATCGACCGTACGCCTGTCAATCTCATGCGTGGCATTATTTCGCCAATCGCGAAAGAAGTGGTTGATCTCGTTCATAGATTCGGGAATGTACTGCCCGTCGATCCAGTATATGAGGTTCATGTTCTCGCCAGTTCGGCCAGAATAGAAATTCAGCCTCCGGATATCACCCGACCCGCGGGCATAAGCTGTAACTCCTGGAAAAAACGGTGCTGCCGAGATGGCGGTTGCAGCGAATGCGCCCAGTAATGAGCGCCGCGTCAGTGATACTGTCCGCGAATCACACATGTAGCCCCCTGACCCTCTGTTCTGTTTTCTTGCACTGATGCAGGCGCGCCACAGCCGATGCAAGCGTCCTGCCATGGATTATGTGCCATATCGTGCGACATCTCTCCAAGCCAGTTTTGCAGTTTCTCGCTTTGTTCTCGGGCGTTTGAGCGGAAATTTGCCGGTTGTCCCTGAAGTTGCGGCGTTTTTCTAGACGCAACCGTGGTTTGTGAAGTTGCTTTGCTTCCATCATGAAGATGACAATAGGGCAAAGATCTTCACAATTTCTCAACGTGACGCGCGCAAGATGGAAAGCGCTAGAATTATTGTGAATAGACGTGATCAAAGCTAAGCTGCCATGATCAGATATCGCAGGTGAACGGAGTCATTGATGCGTCATTTTGCTTTACGGGCTTTTCTGAAGACGCGGCTTGCTTTGAGCGGGATTGCGGTGCTTTTGCTCTTCGCGACGCCGCAAAATGCTCTGGCACAACAATTCCCGGTGTTCAGAGCGGCGCTCGCCGAGAGCGTTGCCAGCGATCCCAAGGTTTCTGCGTTTTATCGCGATAACGATTATGCACCAATATGGACAGGTGCAGAGCATGCCACACGTCGGCAAGCTTTGCTTACAGCACTGTCGCGCGCGCCTGAGCATGGGTTGCCAGCGGCAAGATATGACATCGCAAGTTTGATAAAGGCCTTCGAGGCAGTTGAAAGCGAGCTTGACCGCGCACGCCTTGAAGCCAAGGTAACAAAAACATTTCTGCAATATGCACGCGATATAAGCAGTGGTGTGCTTGATCCGCGCCAGATTGATCAATCCATCGTGCGCGTGCTGCCGCGCCCGGACCCGAAGCAGCTTTTGCAGGGTTTCATAACCAGCACACCGGCCAGTTTCATTCGAAATCTCGCACCTTCCGCGCCAGAATATGCGCGTCTTTTCCGCGCCAGGCAGGACTTGCAGCGCGTGATCGCACAGGGCGGTTGGGGCCCGCGGGTTCCAGATGTACGCTTCGCGCCCGGCACTTCTGGCGATGCGGTTGTTGCACTGCGCAACCGTCTGATCGCGATGGGCTATCTGCAGCGCTCTGCGGCTGCCAGCTACGATTCGGCGTTGCAGGCTGCGGTGATTAATTTTCAAATCAATCACGGAATAGAAGCCGATGGCATCGCTGGTCCGGCGACAATCCGGGCGCTCAATGTGCCGCCCGAAGAGCGTTTGAAATCGGTCATTGTTGCCATGGAACGTGAGCGCTGGTTGAATATCCCGCGCGGGGAGCGCCATATCTGGGTTAACCTCACTGATTTCACAAGCCAGATTATCGACAATGATCAGGTGACCTTCGAGACAATCTCGGTTGTGGGCGCGCAGGCAAGCGACCGCCAGACCCCTGAATTCTCTGACAGAATGACCTATCTGGAAATCAATCCCGACTGGACGCTGCCACGCTCGATCCTTGCGCGGTCTTATTGGGGGGCGCTGTCAGCCGGCGGTGCGCGC
The DNA here is from genome assembly GCA_007125005.1 of Natronohydrobacter sp. Taxonomy (GTDB): domain Bacteria; phylum Pseudomonadota; class Alphaproteobacteria; order Rhodobacterales; family Rhodobacteraceae; genus Roseinatronobacter. The sequence goes on along the minus strand of SLDY01000157.1, from coordinate 5,461 downwards.
CATCTGCAGATTGTCGATGCCAGAGGTCGAGTTGTACCGCGAGAGGCAATCAATTTTTCACGCTACACACCGGCGAATTTTCCCTTCAACGTGCGTCAACCTCCCGGGCCAAGCAACGCGCTCGGTGAAGTGAAATTCATGTTCCCCAACCCTTACGCGATTTACCTTCACGACACGCCCGAGCGTCATTTGTTTCGCACGACTGTGCGCACGCATTCCTCGGGCTGTATCCGGCTGAATGACCCTAGGGATTTTGCCTATGAACTGCTTTCGCGGCAAACTGATGATCCTCGCGGCTTGTATCACTCTGTATTGAATACACGCCAGCAGACACGCGTTTATCTGGACGAGCCGGTGCCAGTCCATCTCGTCTATCGCACGGCCTTTACAAATGTGCGGGGCGAGCTGAATTTCCGCGATGACATGTATGGGCGTGACGCCAAAATCTACGATGCCCTCCTGCGTGCGGGTGCGGTCGAGAATGGGTTGCGCATCTGAGCGCATCATCAGCGTAATGCGCGAGGATTTGAGTTGGCCGTTTGTAATGAAGCTGTTAGACTCCACACCGATACAGGACGCACATGTGGCGAAGGAGTGCGTCCAATGGGACTCGACACCATGCAGGGAAACAATTTGATCGCAGAACGCGTTATGCGCATCATTGCCGAACAGGCCTTGATGGAACCCTCGGAGCTATATCCAGAGCAGCGTCTTGTCGATCTCGGGATCGACAGTCTCGGCTTGGTCGAATGCATTTTCAGTATCGAGGAAGCCTTTGGCATTACCGTGCCTTTCAACGCCAATACGCCCGATCAACCCGGCTTCGACATATCTTCGGTGGGCGCGATCATCGCCGAGGTCGAGAAACTGGTGGCCAGACAGGCTGCATGAGGCGCGTTGTCATTACCGGCGCGGGGAGCGTGAACCCCCTTGGTGCAAACGTGGCCGACACATGGGCAGCGATGCAGGCGGGAGTTTGCGGAATTGGCCCCCTCACCTGCCGGGATGTTGAGCGGCTTTCAGTGCAGGTGGGCGCAGAAATTCGGGGGTTTGCGCCCGAAAATCATTTCGCGAAGAGCAAGTTGGCGTTGCTGGATCGCTTCTCACAGATAGCGCTTTGTGCGGCGCGCGAGGCAGTTCTCCAGTCCGGTCTGGTGATAACCGACAGTTTGGGGCTGCGCGCTGGTGTCATTCTCGGCACGGCAGGCGGCGGCAATATTACAGTCGATGAAAATTATCGCGCTGTCTATGAAGAAGGGAAGAACCGCGTTCATCCCTTTGTTGTCCCAAGGTTGATGCACAATGCCGCGACATCGCATCTCGCGATGGAATTCGGTCTGCGGGGGGCCAGTTTCACAGTCTCGACGGCGTGCGCCTCGTCCAATCATGCGATGGGGCAGGCGTTTCAGCTTTTGCGCGCTGGTGCTGCGGATGTGATGCTGGCCGGGGGATCCGAGTCAATGCTTTGTTTTGGCGGCATCAAGGCATGGGAAGGGTTACGTGTCATGGCGCGCGACACTTGCCGCCCCTTCTCGCGCGACCGCTCCGGCATGGTGCAGGGCGAGGGTGGTGCGGTTTTCGTGTTCGAGACACTCGAGCACGCGAAGGCGCGCGGCGCAGAGATCCTGGCAGAGGTGGCAGGCTTTGGCATGAGTTCAGACGCACGCGATATTGTCATGCCCGACCTCGACGGACCTGTGCGCGCAATGCGCGCTGCGCTAGACGATGCAGGATTGCCACCCGAGGCAGTGGATTATGTCAATGCGCATGGAACGGGAACCGCAGCGAATGACCGTACCGAAGCGCAAGCACTCCATGTTGTGCTTGGTGCGAAGGCGGGAGAGGTTCCTGTTTCTTCAACGAAATCCATGCATGGCCACCTGATCGGTGGAACCAGCGCTGTGGAATTACTGGCCTGCCTGATGGCGATCCGCGAAAGCGTGATTGCCCCGACCGTCAATCATCGTGAGCCAGATCCGGAAATCTTGCTCGATGTGGTGCCCAATACGGCACGAAGGGCGCGGGTCGATGTGGCGATGTCGAACGCTTTCGCTTTTGGTGGCCTGAACGCAACTCTGGTGCTCAAACGCTGGGCCTGAAGCGTTGGTCTAGCGCCGCCCGGCCACCTTGCCCACCGGCTCCTGTGCTTCCGGGGCATCGAGCATGGTTTGAACAGTGTCGCGCAACTCATTGAGCAGATCGAGCAATGTGTCCAGTCGTTCAGCCCCGAAGGCATGGGCTAGCTTGCTATAGCTTGGCTCCGATTCCTGCACGACTTCTTCGAACATCGCGCGCCCGGCATCTGTCAGTCGGACCATGTGCCGTCGCGCATCGTTGCATTCAACCTGTTCGATGAGCCCGCGCTGCGTCAACCCGCGAAAGATCCGTGTCAGCGAAGGAGGCAGGATGACGCAGCGTTCGGCGAGGGTCTTGGCATCAAGCGCATCCGCCTCGGCCAAGGCGCGCAGAACACGCCATTGCGGCATTGTCAGATCGTGGCTGTCGATAAAGGGCTTGAAAAGCCGCATTGTCGCCTCGCGCGAGCGTAAAAGCGCGATCGGCAAAGATTTCTCGAATTTCCGCAGCGCCTTGTATGCTGGTGTCGGCATTAATTCCCTTTCTCCAAGTTTCATGGAGAATAGCAACTGACCTCATATTTTCAATTGAAAACTATTTTGCTATCGCAGCATGTTGTCGCACCACTATCCGCGCGAGACTTGCAAGCGCGCCCATGATTGGGCATGAGCATGGCTTTGGTACAATGCAACAGGGGCAGAGCATGACCGATATCACCAATGAAGCCTATAATGTCACGGCAGATGAGCTACGCCAGTTCATCGAGCGCTACGAGCATCTGGAAGCCGAGAAAAAGGATATCACTGACCAGCAGAAGGAAGTCATGGCTGAAGCCAAGGGGCGCGGGTATGATACCAAGGTGCTGCGAAAGATCATCGCGCTTCGCAAACGCAAACCCGATGAGATTGCTGAAGAAGAGGCCGTGCTGGATCTGTATAAATCCGCACTTGGAATGGAGTAGCTGTGGCTCACGGAGAGATGAAACGCACGCCTTCCATATTGCGGATCAAGTCGACGTCATCTTCATAGAGTTCAGAGATGACGTCGGTCTGCGTTTCATCCCAGCCTGCGATGCTGACGTCAACTTCCAGCTTGGCGGGGTCGCAATACTTATCGAGAAACGCCGAAATGACCTGCTGTCGGTGCGCTTCATCGACCGGCGGGTTTACCTCCAGATACTTGGCGAGCTTTTCCGCGCCGCCTTTTATCATTACCGAATCGAACCAGTTGAAACTGTTCTTGAAATCTGTCTCTGGCTCATAACCCGACACAAGCCTGAGCAACCTGTGCCAGACAAAGGGCGTATCTTCATCGCACCAGATTGTCAGCGATGCCTCGGGCCAGCCTTGGCGGATTTCGTCGATGAAGAGTGACCACCGCATTTCTTCCGGGCGCAGATTTTCCAGAATTTCAGCACGCTCGAAATCGGCCAGTTCTCGCAGAAGTGCAGGGATAAACGAAGCTGGATTGCGGATGGCAACGAATATTTCGGTTTCCGCTCCGGCCAGAAGATGCCGATAAGCTGCAACGCGCGCCATTGTGCCCGGATAGAGGGTTGTCCCATCGGTCACTTGCGAAAGCGTTGTCAGCAGGCCGGGCGCGGAAAAGAACAATCGACGGGCATCTGCTGGTGCTTTCATCGCTGCTGTCAGTTGCGCCATAAAATCAGGCGTGTCAGTGCCCGTTGCGAGTGCGTTTGCAGCCCCGCGCATGAGATTGAGATAATCGCTGGTGCGCCTGACAATGATGCCAGCGTCTACCAATTCGCTGCGATTCTTGCGCAGGCATTTATCAAGTTGCCCTTCATCAGTCAGATGGGCGCCGAGATGCAATGCAATTTCCATGTGCTCGTGCCTTTTTCTTTTCCATATCTCTTTCACGATACTATGACATGAATCAGACCCAATTCCGACTATACTAGGGCTATTGTTTACGGGGTGAGCGCGCTCTTTGTCCCGAACAAGCCCAATTCGTGGCCTTTCCTGAGTGGATGGTCACGCAAATTACCTTGGCTTTATGTGTGTTCCGTCAGCTAGCGCATTCGGCGGGAACAAAACAACCATCGCACCTTCATCCAACCCCGCAAGAACCTCTACCTGTGTAGCACCGCGATGGCCGGGTGTGATTGGTGTCAGGCGGGCAGAACCGTTTTCAACCCGGAACACCGCCCAGCCTTCACCATCGCGAAAGAGAGCGCCATGGGGGAGGTGCAGGACATCCGCGCTTTCCCAGACAATGAGATCGACATGGACGCGGAATTTCTCGCCCAACCCCTCAAAGCGTTCGGGCGGTGCGAGCAAATCAAGCTGCACACGTACCCGTTGCTCTTCGATCCCCAGCGCCGAGACACGGGTGAAAGCCGCAGGCTCTACCCTGCGCACACGCGCTTCGAGCGTACCCTCGCCACCCCAGCGGGTAATCAGCGCAGCTGTGCCGGGGCGGATGCGAAGTGCATCAGTTGACAGCAGATCCAATTCGATTTCGAGATCGGTGATGTCGCCGATGGTCACAAGCGGTGTGCCAGCAATCACCTGCCGGGCATTACGGTCGGTCACATCAAGAACCACCCCCGACAACGGCGCGCGCAGCTGCACGCAGCATTCATTGGCTTCTCCGTTCAACAGCGAAAGCGTGTCTGGTCCGACAAGCTGGGCTTCAGCGCGGCGCAGTGTTGCAAGCCGGAGGCTCAATTCTGCCTCGGCGCTCGCCATGTTCTGCCGCGCCTGATCGAGCGCTGCGGTAAGATCATCAAGCATGCGTTGGGGGATCGTACCGGCGAGGGCCAGCCCCTCACCCCGAATGAATTCGCGCTGCGCATGTTCCAGTGCTGATGCCGCGCGGTCAAGATTGGTGCGCGCGACTGTGACACCTGCTTCTGCCTCGGAAATCGCAGCCTCTGCTTGCGCGCGTGTGCGGGCATCCATCAGCTCTGGGGCAACTGGTTGAAGGACAGCGACCACGGTTTCGCCCCCCACTACGTTATCACCCACCTGCACAGGCGAGCGGATGGTTGTGCCGGCGATCGGCGCCGTGATGACATACGGATCGCGTACGCGTGTAATGCCCTCGGCGCTTAGCGTCACCTGCATCGGACCACGCTGCACCTCTGCCAGATCAACCGCAAGTGGTTCCGGGCGCAGGGCCCAGACGATTGCTGCGATCAAGCCAATAGCCAAAGCCGCCCCAATCAGCATGCGCGTGCGTGACATGTCGCTTCTCCTTACCCCAATTCCTACTCACGTGCCTTGAGTGCGCTGACCAGATCGACTCGATCCAGCCGTCGGCGCACGATCAGCACGGCCACAAGCGCCGCGACCAGCACGGCGAGACTTGCAAGCGCGTATGTGCGCCTTGAAATCGCAAAGGGCAGTTGCACCACATCGGT
>SLDY01000149.1 GCA_007125005.1 Natronohydrobacter sp. | reverse complement strand
TGCGCCTTCAGCCTTGATGAGTTGTCCTATGAATATCCCGACGAGATCACCGATGGCGAGCCCGCGCAAACCCGGTTGGAGCGGCTGGTGCAAGCCGGGCTCTGGCGGCGTTTTCCCGACGGCGCACCGGCCGAGACGACCGAGAAAGTCGTCAAGGAACTGCGCATCATCAAGGCTTTGGGCTTCGCTGCCTATTTCCTGACTGTGCATGATATCGTCGCTTTTGCGCGCGGGCGGGGGATCCTGTGTCAGGGGCGCGGCTCTGCGGCGAATTCGGTGATCTGCTACGCGCTGGGTATTACCGAAGTGCCGCCCGACACGATCTCGATGGTGTTCGAGCGCTTCATGTCCGAGGCGCGTGGCGAGCCGCCTGACATTGATGTCGATTTCGAGCATGAGCGGCGCGAGGAGGTGATCCAGTGGATTTATGAGCGCTACGGGCGCGAACGCGCCGGGCTGGCAGCGACTGTGATTCATTTCCGCTCGCGCGCGGCGGTGCGTGAAGTGGGCAAGGTGATGGGGCTCTCTGCGGATGTTGCCTCAGCGCTTGCAAGCTCGTCGATGGGGTGGCGTTCGGGCCCGCCTGCGCCGGAACGGTTGCGCGAATTGGGGCTTGAGCCGCAAGAGCGGCGTCTGGCGCAGACCATGGCGCTGATTGCCGAGATTATCGGTTTTCCGCGTCACCTTTCCCAGCATGTAGGTGGGTTCGTGATCACCAAGGGACGGCTGGATGAGCTATGCCCCATCGAGAATGCCGCGATGGAGGGGCGCACGGTCATCGAATGGGACAAGGATGATATCAACGCGCTGGGCATCCTGAAGGTCGATGTGCTCTCGCTCGGGATGCTCACCTGCATCCGCAAATGCTTTGATCTCATCGCCGCGCATGGGGGGCCGCATTACAGTCTCGAAAATCTGCCGCGCGAGGATCCGGCGGTCTATGACATGCTCTGCCGCGCCGATGCGATTGGCGTGTTTCAGGTGGAATCCCGCGCGCAGATGAATTTCCTGCCCCGGATGCGCCCGCGCGCCTTCTATGATCTGGTGATTGAGGTCGCCATCGTCCGCCCGGGCCCTATTCAGGGCGGCATGGTGCATCCCTATATCCGCCGCCGTCAGGGCAAGGAGGCCGTGCATCTGCCCTCGGCCGAATTGCGCGGGGTGCTGGAGCGCACGCTTGGCGTGCCGCTGTTTCAGGAACAGGCGATGCAGATTGCCGTGGTCGCGGCCGGGTTCACGCCTGAGGAGGCTGACCGCCTGCGCCGTTCGCTTGCGACCTTCAAGCGCATGGGCACGATCGGCAGTTTTCGTGACCGCTTTCTGCAAGGCATGGCCGAGCGCGGCTATGATCGGGCCTTCGCCGAAGCCTGTTTCGCCCAGATCGAGGGCTTTGGCGAATACGGCTTCCCCGAAAGCCATGCCGCGAGCTTTGCGCTGCTGGTCTATGCCTCCGCCTGGATGAAATGCCACCACCCGGCGGCTTTTGCCTGCGCGCTTCTCAATTCGCAGCCGATGGGGTTTTATGCCCCAGCCCAGATTGTACGCGATGCGCGCGAACACGGGGTAGATGTGCGCCCTGTGAGCGTCAATCACTCTGATTGGGATTGCACGCTGGAGCCTCGTGCAGATGGCGCGCTTGCTCTGCGGCTCGGGTTTCGGCAAGTGCGCGGCATGGGCGAGGAGGATGCGCGCTGGATTGTGGCTGCACGCGGCAATGGCTACCCGGATGTCGAGAGCCTCTGGCGCCGTGCCGGGGTTACGCCTGCCGCGCTCACGCGGCTGGCAGAGGCCGATGCACTGGCCTGCCTTGGGCTTGCACGTCGCGCGGCGCTCTGGGCAGTGCGTGCCCTGCGTGCCCCCGAACCCTTGCCGCTTTTCGCCTCAGGCATGGAGGGCGAGGGGATCACGGAGCCCGATGTGAGCTTGTCTGTGCTCACACTTGGTGAGGCGGTGGTCGAGGATTACCTCGCGCTGCGCTTGAGCTTGCGCGCCCATCCGATGGAACTTCTGCGCCCGACCCTGCCGGGATTGACCGCGCATGAGCGGCTGGCACAGGCGCAGGGGTGGATCAGCGTTTGCGGGCTGGTGATCACGCGCCAGCGCCCCGGCACGGCTTCGGGGGTTATCTTCATCACCCTCGAGGATGAGACGGGGGTGAGCAATGTGGTGGTCTGGCCCAAGGTTTATGAGCGCCACCGCCGCGCAGTGATCGGCGGGCGGCTTCTGCGCGTCAGGGGGCGGGTGCAGCGCGAAGGGGCGGTGATCCATGTGATTGCCGACGCGATCGAAGATCGCTCGGATCTGCTGGGCGCGCTCGGGCGCGGACTTATTGACCCGACACAGGGGCGCAGCGACGAGACTCGCCGCCCTATTCCGCTGCGCCAGCCCCGCTCAGTGCGTCATCCGCGCGAACAGGCAAAACAGCTTTTCCCCAGCCGCGATTTTCATTGATCCCCGGTGCCGCTCATGCCTGTGCCGCAAGGCACAGGCAGCGCCCGCAAGGCGTGCAGGGTGGGTGGGTGGGCACGGCTTGCGGGCGCTTTATTCTGCCGGAACCGCTTCTGTCTCGTAACTGATCGGATGCGGGAGATGGATCAGCATTTCTTTCGGGCAAACCTGAAGGAAATGCGCTTTTTCCCGATCCCAGTTCCGCAAGATCTCACTTGCGCGCTGCGATTCCGTCTCGGTCGCATGGCGCTCGATCAATCCTCTCAACTCGGCTTCCCAATGTGGAACTGTTACCGGGCATGTCACGAGCGATTCCATGTTGATCAGAGGTTCAGATTCGCCCTCCGGGCTATAAAGATACGCCATGCCCCCAGTCATGCCTGCGCCAAAATTCGCGCCGATGGAGCCAAGGATCACAGCCACGCCGCCGGTCATATACTCGCACCCGTTCGAGCCGCAGCCTTCGATGACCACCTTGGCACCGGAGTTGCGCACAGCAAAGCGCTCGCCTGCGCGACCGGCAGCAAAGAGATAGCCGTCAGTTGCACCATAGAGCACGGTATTGCCGATAATCGTGTTCTCATGCGCGACAAGCGGAGAAGACATGCGCGGGCGCACCACGATCATACCGCCCGAGAGTCCCTTGCCGACATAGTCATTTGCATCGCCATAGACCTCGATCTTCAGCCCTGGCGCCGCGAAGGCTCCGAGTGACTGCCCGGCACTGCCCGCAAGTTTCACTGTAAGATGATCAGGTTGCAGCTTGTTGCGCATCCCGAAGCGCTTGACGATATGGCTCGAAGCGCGCGTGCCCACAGTGCGGTGCGTATTCTCGACCGCATAGGAGAGCTGCATTTTCTCGCCATCCTCGAAGAAGCGTGCAGCATCACGGATAATCTCGGCATCGAGTGTATCAGGCACGGCATTGCGCGGCTTGTCGCGATCATAGCGAATATGCTCTGCGCCATCGACCGTCAGCAGAAGCGGATTGAGGTCAAGGTCGTCGAGATGCGCTGCCCCACGGCTGACCTGAGCGAGAAGATCAGCCCGACCGATCACCTCATCAAGCGAGCGCGCGCCGATAGAGGCAAGAATCTCGCGCACTTCCTGTGCGTAGAAGGTAATCAGATTGACCACCTTATCAGCATTGCCGGTGAATTTGGCGCGCAGGGCTTCATCCTGCGTGCAAACGCCGACAGGGCAGGTGTTTGATTGGCACTGCCGCACCATGATGCAGCCCATGGCGATCAGTGCGGCTGTGCCGATGCCGAACTCCTCAGCGCCCATCATGGCGGCCATCACGATATCGCGCCCTGTGCGCAAGCCGCTATCGGTGCGCAGTGTAACGCGCTCGCGCAGCTTGTTCATTGCCAGAACCTGATGCGCCTCCGAAAGGCCCATCTCCCAAGGCAGTCCGGCATATTTGATAGAGGTCGCCGGGCTTGCGCCTGTTCCGCCATTATGGCCCGAGATCAGGATTACATCAGCTTTCGCCTTGGCCACACCCGCCGCGATCGTCCCTACACCCGATTGCGCCACAAGCTTGACGCAAACCTTTACGCGCGGATTGATCTGTTTGAGATCATAGATCAACTGCGCCAGATCCTCGATCGAGTAGATATCGTGATGCGGAGGTGGTGAAATGAGCGTCACGCCCGGTGTGGAGTGGCGCAGCTTGGCAATCAGCTTGGTCACCTTCATGCCCGGAAGTTGGCCGCCCTCGCCCGGCTTTGCGCCTTGTGCGACCTTGATTTCCAATTCTTCGCAAGCGTTCAGATATTCGGCTGTCACCCCAAAGCGCCCAGAGGCAACCTGCTTGATCTTGGCGCAGGGATTGTCGCCATTGGGCAGCGGATGGGCGTGGGCCGGATCTTCGCCACCTTCGCCCGAATCCGATTTCGCTCCGATGCGGTTCATTGCGATATTCAGCGTCATATGCGCCTCGGGCGAGAGTGCGCCAAGCGACATTCCGGGCGTGACAAACCGCTTGCGGATCGCGGTAATCGATTCGACTTCCTCGATCGGGATCGATTTTCCGAGTGGTTTTATGTCCAGCAGGTCACGCAGATGGATTGGTTCCTTGGCTTGCATCGCCGCGGAGTACTGTTTCCAGATTGCATAGGATGACGTATTGCACGCATGCTGCATCAGATGCATGGTGGTCGCTTCCCAGGCGTGTTTCTCGCCAGAGCGCCGCGCCTTGTAGAAACCACCGATGGGCAGCACATCCTGACCCAGACGCCAGCCTTTTTCGTGCACTTCTTCAAGCTTGAGCTGAAGACCATGCAAACCAATGCCCGAAATGCGGCTCTGCATACCGGGGAAATACTCTGCAACGAGCGCACGACTCAGCCCCACGGCTTCGAAATTCAGCCCGCCACGATAGGACGAGATCACCGAGATCCCCATCTTGGACATGATTTTCAGCAGCCCAAGATTGATGGCCTCGCGATAGCGGCGCATGGCCTCTATCAGGCTACCCTCGATCAGGCCCCGGTCGATCCTGTCGGCAATCGTTTCCTGAGCAAGATAGGCATTAACCGTGGTCGCGCCGCAGCCGATCAGAACCGCGAAGTAATGCGGGTCGATACATTCCGCAGAGCGCAGATTCAGCGAGCAGAATGTCCGTAGTCCCTTGCGTGTGAGCCAGCTGTGCACGGCGCTTGTTGCAAGGATCATTGGCATCGCGACCTTGTCCGGCCCTTGATGTTCATCCGTGAGCACGAGATGGCCTGCACCCGAGCGCACCGCGTCCTCTGCCTCTGCACGGATACGCTCTAGCCCGTCGCGCAGCGCATCCTCGCCAGCACCTGCAGGAAAAGTGCAGTCGATAAAGGCTACCTGATCGCCAAATTCGCGCACCATCTCGGCAAATTCGCCATTGGCAACGAAGGGGCTTTCAAGCACCAGAATCTCGGTCTGGCTGCTGTCTTCGTCGAGCACGTTCTTGAGATTGCCAAATCGTGTCTTGAGACTCATCACACGATATTCGCGCAAGGAATCGATAGCCGGGTTCGTCACCTGGCTGAAATTTTGGCGGAAGTAATGCGACAAGGGTCGATAGAGCTTCGACAGCACGGCAGCCGGCGTATCATCCCCCATCGAGGCGACCATTTCCTTGCCATCTTCGGCCATAGGTGCGAGCACCTGCTCAATCTCTTCGATTGTATAGCCTGCCGCAACCTGACGGCGGCGCAGCGTGGCGGCATCAAGCTTCCGGGTTTCAGGAACGTCGCGCAGCTTTTCGTTCAGATCGACGATCTTGTCGTTCCACTCACCAAAGGGCTGCAAGCCCGCAAGCTTATTCTTGATCTCGATATCGTGGTAAAGCTTGCCCTCGGCCATATCCACGGCAATCATCTGACCAGGTCCGAGGGCGCCTTTTTCGCGCACTGCCAGCTCATCGACTACGACCATCCCAGCCTCGGAGCCTGCAATCAACAAGCCATTGCCGGTGACGACATAGCGCATCGGGCGCAGGCCATTGCGGTCGAGTCCTGCACAGACCCAGCGGCCATCGGTCATTGCAAGCGCAGCAGGTCCGTCCCACGGCTCCATGACCGAATTGCAATAAGAGTACATATCACGCCAGGCCTTGGGCATCTCTACCGCCTGCTTCGACCAGGCTTCTGGCACCAGCATTGTCTTGGCCATCGGCGCGTTGCGGCCTGCGCGGACGAGCACCTCGAACACACTGTCCAGCGCAGCCGAGTCTGACGCGCCTGAAGCCACAATCGGCTTGATATCCTCGGCCATCTCGCCAAAAGCGCCCGAGGCCATTCGGATCTCATGGCTTTTCAGCCAGTTCAGATTGCCTTTAAGCGTATTGATCTCGCCATTATGCGCCAGCATCCTGAACGGCTGCGCCAGCCACCATTGCGGGAATGTGTTGGTCGAATAGCGCTGGTGATAGATCGCGAAGGCGCTCTCAAACCGCTCGTCCTTCAGATCCGGGTAGAACTCCGCCACCTGTTCGGCCAGCATCATGCCCTTGTAGATGATCGACCGGCACGACAGCGAGCAGATGTAGAAGCCCGCGATTCCGGCAGCCGAGATGGCTTTTTCGATCCGCCGACGGATCACATAAAGCTCCCGCTCGAAGGTTTCCTCATCGGTGCCCTTCGAGTTACGGATCAGGATCTGTTCGATCTCGGGGCGCGTCGAATTGGCTTTCTCGCCCAGCACATCTACGTTTACGGGCACATGGCGCCAGCCATAGATTGCATAGCCCATACGTAGCACTTCGGTCTCTACAATCGTGCGCGAACGCTCCTGCGCGGCAAAATCCGTGCGCGGCAAGAACACCTGACCCACGGCCATGAGTTGATCGACCTTCGGTTCGTGGCCAGTGCGGCGGATTTTGTCATAAAAGAATTGCACCGGGATCTGCACATGGATACCGGCTCCGTCACCGGTTTTGCCATCAGCATCTACTGCGCCGCGATGCCAGATGGCTTTGAGCGCATCGATCCCGTTCTGCACCACGTCACGCGAGGGCTTGCCATCAAGGGCAACCACCAGCCCAACCCCGCAAGAAGAATGCTCGTCTTCAGGCTTGTAAAGCCCGTGTTCGGCAACATAAGCCCGCTTTGCTTCTTCACGGACGGCCCATGCATCATCATATTTCGTCATTTCGGTTTCCCCTGTCCTGAAGGAAGCAATTATTCAGCGGCAATTCGTGAAGGCGCGCTCAGATAGCCCAGAATAGACTCGGCGGCTTCGCGTCCGTCGCGGATCGCCCAGACTACAAGCGATGCGCCGCGCACGATATCGCCAACAGCCCAGACGCCGGTCAGATCGGTTTCATGGGTGTTGAATTTCGCCTTGATTGTGCCCCAACGCGTGACTGCCAGTTCTGGCACTCCCCAGAGCGTGGGCAAATCTTCCGGCTCGAACCCGAGCGCCATGATTGCCATATCGGCTTCTTCTGTGTAATCGCCGCCATCAATGACTTCTGGCGCGCGGCGCCCGGTTGCATCAGGCTGGCCAAGGCGCATTTTCTGTACCCGCACCCCTGTCAGCACGTTGTCACCATCAGCGACAAATCCCGCAGGGGCTGTGAGCCAGACAAATTCGACGCCCTCTTCCTCTGCATTCTGGGTTTCGCGGCGACTGCCGGGCATGTTTTCACGGTCGCGCCGATAAAGGCAGCGCACCGATTTTGCACCCTGGCGCACTGCGGTGCGCACACAATCCATCGCCGTATCACCCCCGCCAATGACGACCACGCGCTTGCCGCGCGCGTCGAGATCGCCATTGTCGAAATCGGGCACAGCATCACCAAAGCTCTTGCGGTTCGAGGCAGTCAGATAATCAAGTGCCTTGACCACGCCTTCTGCGCCAACTCCCGGCGCGGAAATATCACGCGACTTGTAAACACCGGTTGCGATCAGCACAGCATCATGCTTGCCGCGGATGGCATCAAAGCTGATATCTTCACCCACATTGCAATTGAGTACAAACTCCACCCCGCCTGCCTCGAGTTGCTCGATACGTCGCATGACAACGGGTTTTTCAAGCTTGAAGCCCGGAATGCCATAGGTCATCAGGCCGCCTGCGCGATCATAACGGTCATAAACAGTCACCTGCACGCCAGCGCGGCGCAGCATATCAGCCGCAGCCAGCCCGCCCGGCCCGGCGCCGATGATCGCAACAGACTCACTGCGCTCAGAAGCAGGGCTGATTGGTTTGACCCAGCCTTCCTCCCAGGCAGTATCCGTGATGTATTTTTCAACAGAGCCAATCGTGACAGTGCCGTGGCCTGCTTGTTCGATAACGCAATTGCCTTCGCAAAGCCTGTCCTGAGGGCATATCCGGCCGCAAATCTCGGGGAATGTGTTGGTTGCCTGACTTAACTCATAGGCCTCTTGCAAGCGGCCTTGTGCAGTCAGCATGAGCCAGTCAGGAATGTTGTTGTGCAGTGGGCAATGTGTCTGGCAATAGGGGACGCCACACTGGCTGCAGCGCCCAGCCTGTTCGCCGGCCTTGTCGCTTGTGTATTCGCCGTAGATCTCGCCAAAATCTTCTGAACGCAAATCAGGAGGCCGCTTTTCCGGCATCTCGCGCGCGACATTCACGAAACGGAGCATCTGTTGTTTGGCCATCGCGGTCCCTCCTGAGGTTTCGAGCTATTTACACGCGGCATTGCGGGAATAAAAGTCATAAATACTGACCTAAAAGGAGATTATTCTCGAGCAAGCCCAAGTTTTTGCACCTTGCGGGGCAAATATAAGTCAGTATTACTGACTCATATTCCCGTTTTCCAATGGGAGCGCTCCGATTTATGGTGCGCCCGATTCATGGAGAGGCCTAATGACCCTGTTTCACATCTTCCTTCTCGCGGTCATCCAGGGCGTGACGGAGTTCCTTCCAGTCTCCTCGTCCGGCCATCTGATCTTGCTACCTGCACTCACCCCGCTGGAAGATCAGGGACTCGTGATCGATGTTGCCGTGCATGTCGGCACGTTTTTCGCCGTATGCTGGTATTTTCGTCACGATGTTGCAGAGGCTGTGCGCGGGGTGCCCGAGATCATTCGCTTCCGGATCGAGACCCGCGGCGGCTTTCTCGCGCTCTGCCTTGTCATCGCAACGATTCCGGTGGTGATCGTTGGGCTGATCTTCAAGCTGCTCGGCATTATGGACATGTTGCGCTCGATTGCCGTCATCGGCTGGATGATGATCATTTTCGGCATTGTCCTTTATCTTACCGACCGTATGGGCGGGCAATCCCGCACGGCACAGGGCTGGACGATGAAACACGCGCTCTATCTCGGGCTCTGGCAGGCGGTCGCTCTCATCCCCGGCACCTCGCGGTCGGGCATTGTAATATCGGGGGCGCGCGCGCTAGGCTATGCGCGCCATGACGCGGCGAAACTCTCCATGCTCATGTCAATCCCGACGATCATCGCCTCGGGCACGCTGATGGGGCTCGATGTGGTGCGGCTGGCCGACTGGCAGGCGGCGCGCGATGGCGCCATCGCGGCGCTCATCTCCTTCTTCGCGGCCTGGGCGGCGCTCGTCTTCATGATGAAGTTGCTGCGTTCGGTCAGCTTCACGCCTTATGTGATCTACCGATTGATCCTCGGCAGCGTGCTGCTGGTGATTGCCTACTCATAGGCTTCATCTTGCCAAAAATACTCAAAGTACATCGCCTGCGTCAGCGCTTGACGGAGGCGGTGACATAATTCACCGAAAGATCCCGCGCCGAGATCGACCACGTCCAGGTTATCTTGTTGAACACGAAGCCTTTGCGGTCCACAGGGTCCAGCCCGGCCTTGCGCAGCAGATCGTAAAGCTCGTCGGGCGTGACGAATTTCGACCATTCATGCGTGCCTTTGGGCAGCCAGCGCATGATATATTCTGCCCCGATGATCGCCATCAGATAGCTTTTCGGATTGCGGTTGATCGTGGAGCAGATCATCAGTCCGCCCGGTTTGAGAAGCTGCTGACATGCGGTCAGATAGGCCAGCGGGTCGGCGACATGCTCGACGACTTCCATATTCAGCACCACATCGAATTGCTCGCCCGCTGCGGTCAAATCCTCGGCCGTTGTGTGGCGATAATCGATTTCCAGCCCTTCTTCCTTGGCGTGCAGCTCCGCCACCGGAATATTGCGCGCGGCAGCGTCTGCACCCACGACCTCGGCCCCGAGCCGCGCCATGGGTTCGCATAACAGCCCGCCGCCGCAGCCAATGTCGAGAAGCCTGAGCCCGGCGAAGGGCTGAGGCTGGGTCAGATCGCGATCAAATTCAGCCGCAATCTGCTGCGTGATATAGTCCAGCCGGCAGGGGTTGAGCATGTGCAACGGTTTGAACTTGCCATGCGGATCCCACCATTCTGCAGCCATGGCCTCGAATTTGGCGATTTCGCTGGGGTCGATCGTGGACAGGCTCATGCTTCCTCCGGGTTTTTCATGACTTGCCCATGGCAGGGCGATACAACTCGCTATATAGTATCGGATATGGACAAGTCTGCAGGACATGACAGCACAGGATCGGCGCTATACCCGATCACTGACCCGTTCGACCAGCGTCTTCTTGATGCTGGTGACGGGCACAAAGTCTATGTCGAACAATCCGGCCATCCCAAGGGGATGCCGGTCGTCGTGCTGCATGGCGGGCCGGGCGGCGGCTGCAGCCCGACAATGCGCCGATTTTTCGATCCGCAAACCTATCGCGTGATTCTCTTCGATCAGCGCGGTTGCGGACGCTCGAAACCGGCGGCCTCGGTCGCGGCCAATACCACACAACATCTGATCAGCGATATCGAGTTAATCCGAGAAACGCTCGAAATCCCACGCTGGATGGTTTTCGGTGGCAGTTGGGGCGCGACGCTCGCGCTGGCCTATGCGCAGGCCCATCCCGAACGCGCGGCCTATCTCATTCTGCGCGGCGTGTTCATGGGTACGCAAGCCGAACTTAAGTGGTTCTATGGCGGCGGCGCGGCGCGATTCTTCCCAGAAATTTGGGCGCAATTCATCCGCCCTATCCCGGCCGATGAACATCATGATATGATCGCTGCCTACGCAAAGCGCCTTTTCAGTGGTGATGTGCATGAGGAAAACCGCTTTGCACGCAGCTGGACGCGCTGGGAAAATGCCCTCGCCTCGATCGAGACGCGCGGGCTCGGGATGGGCGATGCGCCCTCCGATTACGCCCGCGCCTTTGCCCGGCTTGAGAATCACTATTTCGCCAATGGCTGTTTTCTGGGCGAGGATGGCGCGTTGATGCGCGGGCTCGTGCGGATGCAGGACGTGCCCGGCACCATTGTTCAGGGCCGCTATGACATGATCTGTCCGCCCCACACAGCATGGGCGCTGCATTCGGCATGGGGCCGCTCGCGGCTGGAAATGGTGCCTGTGGCCGGACATGCGCTCTCGGAGCCCGGTATCAGCGCGGAACTCCTGCGCGTGATGAACCATCTGCGCCATGAAGGGCATCGCTTGCGGCTCTGAGCACAGCGTGCTTGCATTCCGATTGGGAAGTGCCTATATGGCGCACAACAGCGGCACCTGCCCGGCAGGTTCCACCGGAAATCACAACGGGCCGCGCGGCCCGTTTTTTTGTTTGCTTTATCGATTGCCCGAGGGGGGCAGCCATGAGCGATCTGATTGCCAAGACAGCCATCGACCAGCGCCTGGCTGAAATCGTCACACCCGTGATCGAAGGGCTGGGTTTCGAGCTGGTGCGCCTGCGGGTGATGTCGGGCAAGACCCGCACGCTCCAGATCATGGCCGACAGGCCCGAGGGCGGCATCGAGGTGGATGATTGTGCCGATATCTCGACGGCCGTTTCGGCTGTGCTTGATGTCGAAGATCCGCTTGAAGATGCCTATACGCTGGAGGTCTCCAGCCCCGGTATTGACCGCCCGCTCACGCGGCTCAAGGATTTTGCCCAATGGGAAAGCCATGAGGCCCGAATCGAGACGAATGAGTTGATCGACGGGCGGCGGCGCTTCAAGGGCATCCTTATGGGCGTTGAGGACGAGGAAGTGCTGATCGAGATCGAGGAGAATGGCGCGCCGGTGACAATCGGGCTGCAATTCGACTGGCTGTCGGATGCGAAACTGGTGCTCACCGATGAGTTGATCGCCGAGATGCTGCGCGCCCGCAAGGCCAGCGGCGCGATCGACGAAAGCAAATTTGACGAGATTGAAACCGAAGCGGGTGCGGAAGACGCAGCCCATCAGGAGGACTGAGAGAGATGGCAATCACCTCTGCCAACCAGCTTGAGCTGCTGCAAACCGCCGAAGCTGTTGCCCGCGAGAAGATGATCGACCCTGAACTGGTTATTCAGGCGATGGAAGACAGTCTCGCGCGCGCCGCCAAGTCGCGTTACGGCGCCGATATGGATATCCGTGTGAAGATCGACCGCAAGACCGGTGTTGCCACCTTCAGTCGCGTGCGCACGGTTGTGGCTGATGAGGAGCTTGAAAACCACCACGCGGAACTCACGGTCAAACAGGCGGCACCCTATCTTGATGATCCGAAGATCGGCGATGAGATCGTCGATCAGGTGCCTCCGGTAGAACTGGGGCGGATTGCTGCGCAATCAGCCAAGCAGGTGATTCTTCAGCGCGTGCGCGAGGCTGAGCGCGACCGGCAATATGAGGAATTCAAGGATCGCGCAGGCACGATCATCAATGGTGTCGTCAAGCGCGAGGAATATGGCAATCTTGTCATCGACATTGGCCGCGGAGAGGCGGTGCTGCGCCGTAACGAGAAGATCGGCCGTGAAAGCTACCGCAATGGCGACCGCATTCGTTGCTATGTCAAGGATGTGCGCCGCGAAGCCCGTGGCCCGCAGATCTTCCTGTCGCGCACAGCGCCCGAATTCATGGCCGAACTCTTCAAGATGGAAGTGCCCGAGATTTATGACGGCATCATCGAGATCAAGGCCGTCGCCCGCGACCCCGGTTCGCGCGCCAAGATCGGCGTGATTTCTTATGACAACTCCATCGACCCGGTGGGCGCCTGTGTCGGTATGCGCGGAAGCCGCGTGCAGGCCGTGGTCAATGAGTTGCAGGGCGAGAAGATCGACATCATCCCTTGGACAGAGGATCAGGCGACCTTCCTCGTGAATGCATTGCAGCCGGCCGAGGTGAGCAAGGTCGTGATTGATGACGAGGCCGGCAAGATCGAGGTCGTGGTCCCGGATGAGCAGCTTTCGCTTGCGATTGGGCGGCGCGGGCAGAACGTGCGGCTGGCAAGCCAGTTGACCGGGCTTGATATCGACATCCTGACCGAATCGGACGAATCAGCACGTCGTCAGGCCGAGTTTGCCGAGCGCACCAAGCTCTTCATGGATGAGCTGGATATCGACGAGATGATGGCACAGCTTCTGGTGGCCGAGGAATTCACCTCGCTCGAGGAAGTTGGCTATGTTGATATCGACGAGCTTCTGGCAATCGATGGGTTTGACGAAGAGACTGCCGAGGAACTCCAGACCCGCGCCCGTGAACGGCTGGAGGCGCAAGCCGCTGCTGCGCTTGAAAATGCCCGCGCGCTGGGCGTTGAAGACAGCCTGATTGGCTTCGACGGTCTTTCGCCGCAAATGATCGAGGCGCTGGCAAAAGACGGCATCAAGACGCTGGAGGATTTCGCGACCTGCGCCGATTGGGAACTTGCGGGCGGCTGGACCACTGTGGATGGGCAGCGCGTTAAAGATGAGGGTTTGCTTGAAGCCTTTGACATGAGCCTCGAAGAAGCGCAGCATCTGATCATGACCGCGCGGGTCATGTTGGGTTGGGTCGATCCGAGTGAATTGGAAGCCGAGGAGGCAGACGAGCAAGAGGCCGAGTCGGAAGAAGAGGCCACGCACTGAGCGTTTCGGGGGCGCACATGGCACGCGGTGGCAGGAAAGGTGCCAGAGATGAGGGGCCAGAACGGCGCTGTATCGTCTCGGGCAAATCCGCACCCACATCGGGGCTGATCCGTTTCGTGGTCGGGCCTGATGCGCAGATCGTGCCCGATGTGACAGGTCGGTTGCCGGGGCGCGGCATCTGGGTCAGCGCCGATCGCGCGGCCTTGGAGACGGCGGAGCGCAAGAAGCTCTTTGCCCGCGCTGCGCGTCAGCAGGTTGTCATGCCTGAAGGGCTTGCCGATCTGATCGAGACACTGCTCTTGCGCCGGGTCATTGAATTGATCTCGCTCGCGCGCAAGAGCGGCCAGGCCGTAGCGGGCTATGAGAAATGCCGCGAGATGGCGCTGCGCGGCGAGATGGCAGTGCTGCTGCAGGCCCATGACGGGTCTGAGCGAGGGAAAACCAAGCTGCGCCCGCCCGCCGGGCCAGAGAGTTATATCGGCTGGCTGAGTGCGCAGGAATTGGGTTTGGCATTTGGGCGTGAACATGTGATACATGCCGCGCTTCGTGCTGGTGGACTCGGGCAAGCTGTTGTAGAGGAAGCCGCAAGACTGCAAGGTCTGCGTGAGAGCATCGGTGGATATGCCGCCGGAGAGGATAAGACGGACGCATGAGCGATACTGACGGTAAGAAGACACTCGGACTAGGCGGTAAGGGCGGCCATGTGAAGCAGAGCTTCAGCCATGGGCGGACGAAATCCGTTGTTGTAGAGAAGAAGCGCAAGCGCGTAGTCGTTCCCAAACCGGGCGCACAGCAAGCCCCCGGTTCTGGTGGAAAGCCTGCAGGGCAATCCGATCCTGCACGCAGACCAGCCGGCATCTCCGATGCCGAAATGGAGCGCCGTCTGAAGGCTCTTGCCGCTGCGAAAGTGCGTGAGACCGAAGAGGCTGAAGCCCGCGCCGCCGAAGAAAAGGCGCGTGAGGAAGAGCGCCAGCGCCGCCGCGAAGAGGCCGAAGCCCGTGAGCGTGAAGAGCGCGAACGCGAAGCGGCCCTGCGTGCCAAGGAAGAGGAAGAGGCCCGCGCGAAGGCGGAAGCCGAGGCGGAGGCTGTTGCCAAGGCAGAGGCAAAAGCCGCGCCCCCCGCGCCTGCGCCTACTGCGCCGCTGTCGGAGCGTGCGCGCCCGGCATCGGCCCCGGAGCAGCGCAAGACTGCCAAACGCCCTGATGATGATCGCGACAGAAGCGCGAAGCCCCGCGTGGATGATGGCGGAGGGCGCCGTGCAGGCAAGCTGACGCTGAAAGATGCGCTGGCTGGTGACGGCGGGCGGCAGCGTTCGCTTGCGGCGATGAAACGTAAGCAGGAGCGTGCCCGCCAGAAGGCGATGGGCCAGAGCCAGTCGCGCGAGAAAGTGGTGCGCGAGGTGCAACTGCCCGAAACAATCGTGGTGCAGGAACTTGCCAACCGCATGGCCGAGCGCGTGGCCGATGTGGTCAAGGCGCTGATGAAAATGGGCGTCATGGCGACCATGAATCAGACCATCGACGCCGATACCGCGGAACTGGTCATCGACGAGTTCGGCCACAAGGTTGTTCGTGTGTCCGATTCCGATGTCGAGCAGGTGCTCGATCAGGTCGAGGATAAACCTGAAGACCTTCAGTCGCGACCGCCAATCATCACCATCATGGGTCATGTCGATCACGGCAAGACGTCGCTTCTGGATGCGATCCGCAAGACCAATGTTGTCTCGGGCGAAGCCGGTGGGATCACGCAGCATATCGGGGCCTATCAGGTCACAACCGAGGGCGGTTCCGTGCTCAGCTTTCTTGACACACCGGGCCACGCGGCTTTCACCAGCATGCGCGCCCGCGGTGCGAATGTGACCGATATCGTGGTGCTTGTGGTGGCGGCAGATGATTCGGTCATGCCGCAGACGATCGAGGCCATTAATCATGCCAAGGCTGCTAAAGTGCCGATGATCGTGGCGATCAACAAATGCGACAAGCCCGCTGCTGACGCCAACAAGGTACGCACCCAGCTTTTGCAGCACGAGATTGTCGTCGAGGCAATGTCGGGCGATGTGCAGGATGTCGAAGTCTCTGCGCTAACTGGCAAAGGGCTTGACGAATTGCTCGAATCCATCGCGCTGCAGGCCGAAATCCTGGAGTTGAAGGCCAATCCCGACCGCGCCGCAATGGGTGCGGTGATCGAGGCTCAACTTGATGTGGGCCGCGGTCCTGTGGCAACGGTTCTGGTGCAGAATGGCACACTTCGTCAGGGTGATATCTTTGTTGTTGGCGAGCAATGGGGCAAGGTCCGCGCGCTGGTCAATGACAAGGGCGAACGTGTGAAGGAAGCCGGGCCATCAGTGCCGGTAGAGGTTCTCGGCCTAAATGGTACGCCAGAGGCGGGTGATGTGCTTAATGTGGTCGAAACCGAAGCGCAGGCACGCGAAATCGCGGAATACCGCCAGCAGGCAGCCAAGGACAAACGCGCCGCCGCCGGTGCCGCGACCACGCTTGAGCAACTCATGGCCAAGGCCAAGGCAGATGCCGATGTGGCCGAATTGCCAGTGCTGGTGAAGGCCGATGTGCAGGGCTCTGCCGAGGCGATCGTGCAGGCGTTGGAAAAGATCGGCAACGAGGAAGTGCGCGTGCGCGTGCTGCATTATGGTGTTGGCGCGATTACCGATACAGATGTCGGTCTCGCGGAAGCTTCGGGCGCGCCGATCATCGGCTTCAATGTGCGTGCAAATGCTTCGGCCCGCAATTCCGCCAATCAGAAGGGTGTGGAGCTGCGCTATTACTCGATTATCTATGATCTGGTGGATGACATCAAGGCAGCAGCCTCTGGCCTTCTCTCTGCCGAAGTGCGCGAGAATTTCATCGGCTATGCGCAGATCCGCGAGGTCTTCAAGGTTTCGGGTGTTGGCAAAGTTGCGGGCTGCCTGGTCACAGAAGGCGTGGCGCGGCGTTCTGCCGGTGTGCGCCTCTTGCGCGACAACGTGGTGATCCACGAAGGCACGCTCAAAACTCTCAAGCGCTTCAAAGACGAGGTCAAGGAAGTGCAGTCCGGGCAGGAATGCGGGATGGCGTTCGAGAATTATGATGATATCCGTCAGGGGGATGTGATCGAGATCTTCGAGCGTGAAGAGATTGAGCGCAGCCTGAGTTGATCTGTTATTCAGGTACCTGAAATGCAAAACGGCCCCGGATAAGTTCCGGGGCCGTTTTGCATGTTGTGCTATCAGCTTGCTGCCATCAGCCGTGCAGGCTCATCAAATTCCGAAGCGGATGAGAGCCGGAACGCACCGCCTTCGCTACGCTGCAAGCGACCTTCACGCAGAAGCGTGCCGAACCCACGCAGCATATCATCGCGACTCACCTCTTTGTCTTGGTTGTAGGCGAGAACATAGCTCATCAATTCCATACGCGAGAATTCGCGCTGGCCCTTGAAATGTGTTGAATATGCTGCCGCCGCTTCGATCTGTTCGTCCAGAAGCCATGCATCAACCTGATTGGCGAATTCCCTGAACGACTGCATTTCCTGCTCTGAAAGCGCTGACGAGCTTTTGAGCTTCCCAAAGTTGACTGGCTCTGAATCGCCACGTGAAACCCGGCGCGGGCGCACAGGGCCCTTTGGCGCTGCGGTATCCTCCGGTGGATCAATCCTTTGCTCCGAGACCAGCACAAGCGGCGCGCGTTTTGGATCTGATCCAGGGCGTTGTGGTCTTTCCAGCCCGGCGGGGCGGCGCACGACAGGGCGCTGAGGCATCACTGGCCGGCTTGGACCGCGGCGCTCCGCCTGCTTTGGTTCAGGGGCAGAGTGAGGTTCCGGCGCGGGTTGGCGCTCTTGCGCGACCTCGTGTTCCTCTTCAACCTTCTGCGGCGCAGGCCTGCGTTGCTCTGCCCGGTCCGCACGCAATGGCTCTTCAAGCTCCAAGTCCTTGCGATATTTTGCGATTTCGCGATCCCGTTCGATGTCATCGCGCCGTGGGCCTGTCACATCCTCTTCGGCGCGTGTGGCATCCACTGCAACGCGCATGTGCTCGAAAGCCTCTCGGCGGCGCTGGGAATCAGCTTCACCCAACTCGGATTTTGCCGTTTTCAGCAGGCGCTCTGCAGTTTCTTCGGTATTGACGATCATCGCATCGAATTGCGCACGCTCTTTGGGTGAGCGCCGCTGCGATGCTTGCTGTTCGATTTCTGCAAGTTCATCGATCAGCGCGGTCTCGTCTTCTTCCTCAAGGCCGGAATCGCCAATCAGGCTACGGATATGCGTCCGGATATCCGTGACGGAAGCCGGTGCGCTATCTTTCTGCGCAGTTGGGCTGGGGTGTTGCGCTTGAGCGATATCAACGCCTTCTGCCTCGAGAAGGCTTGCTAGCTCACGCTCAAATTCCTGCTCATCCTCTGTTGCAACGGCGCGCGGCGTTTTGACTTCGAGCTCGGGTTTCTGGTCGGGCTCTGCCTCGGCATTTTCAACAGCGTCTGCTGTCGCCTCCGGTTCGATATCGTCATCAAGATCTGCATCCAGATCATCATATTCCGCACGCTCAAAATGAGTATCCAGCACAGAGTCGCGCCCAGCGTCCGCGTCGTCGTCAGCCTGTTGTGTGGCTTTGGTTTCAAGCACGTTTTCAACCGATTCGGAGGTATCCTGCGATTCGGTCGTCTCCTGTGGCTCTTCCTGCGAAATCCGGGTTGCTACTTCGCGTTCAGCCTCCTCTGGCAGCTCGTCAGCCTCCTCGGCCATCTGCGCGCGCAGTAACGCAGCAATATCCTCTGATTCGTCCACTTCTGGCGCATGCGCTTGTTCCGCGACTGGCTCGTCTTCATTCGTCAGCGAACGCGCTTCAGATGCGGTCGTTGTGGCCTTGGCGGTGCCCTCGGCTAAAGCAGCAGTATTTTCTTCAGCAGATGGTGCGCTGGTATCGGGTTCGACCTCAGCGGTTTCCGAGTTTTTGACCGCATTACGAATACGCGCGAGCTTTTCGCTGAACTCCGTTGCCTCAACATCAGTATCTGACGTGAGTTCGGCGGCATCCGGGCTTGGGGTCTGAGCCATTTGGGCAGGCGCTGTTGCCGGTGCCGCGCTGTCTTTGGGGCTATCACGCTCCAGTGTGCGCTCTGCCACTGTGTTTTCCGCTTTGGCCGACATCTTTGCTTCAGGTGCCGAAGCCAGTGCTTCTGCTTCTGGTTTTGCGGCCTCAATTGCCTGTGGGCGCAAGACAACGCCGTTGTCCTGAACGCGCGCTTCGACCCGCCTCTGAATCTCGCGCTCGGCGATCCGGTGCAGCATCTCTGCATCCGGGGTCGGCGGTTCGGCCCCGAAATACCGGTCTTCAGCAGTCAAATCTCTGAAATACTCGGCAATGGCCTGCATTGTGCCAAAGGGCTCTTCAAAACCTTCGAGCGTGCAGGAAAACGTGCCATAGGACACAGTTAAAATTTTATTTGGGGCAACCATTACATGCTCGCTTTCTTTACCTCTGTGATGGCACGATCGCGTATGACATGAGCGATTAAATGTTCAGACTTAGGTATTTTGATGATCCGATTATGGCCATAATCGCAACGATTCGGCCATATTGTAACTGTATGAAGGAAGCCCGTGCCTGTCCAATCAATCGAGGGTGTTACGCTTGTCGGCGGCGGCCAACTCACCTTGCCAGACTTAGCCGCCGCCCTGATCCATGCTCCAGTGCTTGTGGCCGCCGATGGTGGCGCGAATAACCTGATGGAATGGGGCCATCTGCCCGACAGGGTTATCGGTGATATCGATTCCCTTGATTCTGCGTGGCACTCCCAGTTGGAGGGCCGAATCGAACGTATTGCAGAGCAGGACAGCACGGATTTTGACAAATGCCTTGCACGGATCAGAGCGCCGTTCGTTCTTGCGCTTGGTTTTGATGGCGCGCGGCTTGACCATACTCTTGCCGCCATGAGCACGCTGGTCCGTCATGGCAGCGCGCGCGTAATCCTCAAAGCACAGGAGGATATCTGTTTTCTGGCGCCGCCATTTCTTGAACTCACTCTACCAGAGCATGCACGAGTTTCGCTTTTCCCGATGGCTCAGGTCGCGGGGCGTTCAGAGGGGCTCCATTGGCCGATTGATGGGCTGCAATTCGCCCCGCATGCCGTTATCGGCACATCCAATCGCGCATTGGGTGGCAGAATGTCCCTGAAATTCGAGCGTCCGGGTATGCTGGTCTTGTTGGAGCGCAGGTATCTTGCGCCAGTGATCAAGGCGGTGCAGTCCATGCCGGACTGGCGTTAGTGACGCGCTGGCTCAAAGCAGTGCGCCGACGATAACGCCAAGCCCAACAAGCCCCCCGCCAAGAAGCCCCCAGACCACTGGCCCTCGCTGGCCCGACGGATCTTGCTGCACTGGACGATTGGCCTGTGCGATCAGGGCCTCTTCTACCAGACGCGGCAAATGCGGGCCGAATCGTGTGAGGATCCGTGCCGTGTTCGCCAGATCTGCCGCCAGCGCCTTCGGTCCGATGCTTTCGCGGATATATTCCTCCACCACGGGTTTGGCGACATGCCACATGTTGATCTCGGGGTTGAGAGAGCGCGCCACCCCCTCGACCACCACCATCGTGCGTTGCAACAAGATAAGCTCGGTGCGCGTTTCCATGCCGAAGCGTTCGGTCACTTCGAACAGATAGGCCAGAAGTTTTGCCATCGAGATGTGGCGCGCATCCATGCCGAAGATCGGCTCACCGACTGAACGCAGCGCGCGCGCAAATTCGTCAATATCGCGGTCAGGGGGCACATAGCCTGCCTCGAAATGGACTTCGGCCACGCGGCGGTAATCCTTGCGGATGAATCCGAAGAGGATCTCGGCATAGGCGCGGCGGGTGAAACTGTCGATGCGCCCCATGATGCCGAAATCGAGCGCGATGATCTCGCCTGCGCCGGTGACTTTCAGATTGCCCTGATGCATATCGCCATGAAAGAAGCCGTCGCGCAGCGCATGGCGCAGGAACAACGTCAGGACGCGCACGCCCAATTCGTCGCGATCCAGCCCCAGCGCATCAAGCGCGGCATTGTCGCCCATCGGCACGCCTTCGGCCCAGCCCAGCGTCATTACGCGGCGCGTGGAAAGCGCCCAGACCGGCAGCGGTACATTGAAGCCTGTGTCCTGCTCGGTATTGGCTGCAAACTCAGCCGCAGAGGCCGCTTCAAGGCGTAAATCAAGCTCGCCTTCCACAACGCTCTCGAAGTGCCGTATGACATCCAGCGGGCGCAGGCGGCGGGTCTTGGGAAGCAGGAATTCGATCATCCCGGCGGCAAAATAGAAGGCGTCGATATCCGTGCGGAAGGCGCGCTCTACGCCGGGCCGCAGCACCTTAACGGCCACTTTTGCGCCAGTATCTGCGCGGATGGCGGCATGCACCTGTGCGATCGAGGCAGCCGCCACAGGCTCTGAGAGATCGGAGAACACCTCATCAATCGGGCAATCCAACTCCTGCGCGATTACGTTGATCGCTATGTCACGCGGAAATGGCGGCAGCTTGTCTTGCAGATAGCGCAGTTGATCGGCCAATTCCTGCCCGACAACATCGGGGCGCGTCGCGAGGGTCTGGCCAAACTTGATATAGGCCGGGCCAAGGGCTGTCAGCGCGCGTGTGAGGGGGGGCAGCGTTGGATCGCCTTTCAGCCCCAATATCTTGAAGGGCCAGCCCAGCACGCGCGCCGCGAATCGAAGGCGCGGCGGCGCCTTCATCGCTTCCAGCACGACGGCCATTGCGCCGGTGCGCTCGAAAGTCGCGCCAGTGCGGATCAGCCGCCAGAGGTTGAATGGTCCACGCATTGACTAAAGCTTCCAGCCAGAATGCAGAGCCGCGATGCCCATCGAGAGATTGCGGTATTTCACCTGCTCGAACCCGGCCTCAACGATCATCGCCGCAAAACGGTCCTGATCGGGAAAACGCCGAATCGACTCGACGAGATACTGATAGCTGTCGCGATCATTTGCCACGACCTGACCCATCACCGGGATCACATTGAAGGAATATAGGTCATAGGCTTTCTGCAGCATGTCATTGGGGATCTGACTGAATTCCAGCACCATCAGTCGTCCTCCCGGACGCAATACGCGATAGGCCTCTGAAAGCGCCTCCTCGATCCGCGTCACATTGCGGATACCGAAGCTGATCGTGTAGACATC
>SLDY01000024.1 GCA_007125005.1 Natronohydrobacter sp. | reverse complement strand
GTCCATGCGTTTTGCCTCTCCTCGCGGCGCGCGGTGGCACGGCTTTTCCCCGATGGGCGGGTGGAATACCGCACGGACCCGGACTGGTTCACCCCCTATCAACGCCGCGAAACTGTGGATTGGAAGCAGGCACGGGAGGCCGCAGAATGAGCGTGCGCGAAATCCGCCTTTCAACCACCCCCACACCCGAAGAAATCGCCAAGCTGCGGTTGGGCGATATCGTCTATCTGGACGGGCTTATGTATACAGCACGCGAAGGGGTGTATATGCGCGCGCTGGAAGACAAGGCCAATATCCCTATGGAACTGCCCTCGGAAAGTGCTGCCAACTTTCACTGCTCGCCCGCAGCGCGGATCAATGCGGATGGCTCCTTCGATATGGGGGCGGTGACGGCCACCGCCTCTTTCCGCTTTGCCAAATGGTTGCCCGAATGGATGGCAAAGACCGGGGCGAAGCTGATCATCGGCAAGGGCGGCATGACATCGCGCGATTACAAGGAATATTTCGTGCCCAATGGCGCGGTATACCTTTCGACCGTGGGCTATGGCACCGGCGCGCTCTTGGGGCGTGGGGTGGAGAATGTCGAAGCCGTGCACTGGAATGAGGAGCTTGGTCTTGCGCAGGCGATGTGGGTCATCCGGTGCAACAGGATGGGGCCGTTTATCGTGGCCTCTGACCTTGAGGGGAATTGCCTTTTCGAGCGGGAAAATGCGAGGATCGCCGAGAATATCGAACGCGTTTATGAGGGCACGAAACCGGCCGTCCTGAAACGCTATGGCGAAAGCGATGACCGCTCGGAGGAGGTGATCTGATGAAGGACAATCCGTTCGTGGAAGGTGCTGCGCGCGCCGATCACCCGGAATTCACGCGCGATGAAGTGGCGCTTGCCAACCGAAATTCCGGCGCGCTGCTGGAACTGCTGGCCTGTGACATAACGCCCACTGGCACGCATTATCTGCTGACGCATTTCGATGTGCCCGTGATTGGCCGCGAAAGCCATGTGCTGGAACTCAAAGGCGCTTTCGATGCGCCCTATACGCTGAGCATGGCCGAAATCATGGAGATGCCG
This sequence comes from Natronohydrobacter sp., assembly GCA_007125005.1. GTDB lineage: Bacteria > Pseudomonadota > Alphaproteobacteria > Rhodobacterales > Rhodobacteraceae > Roseinatronobacter. The sequence continues at coordinate 20,962 of SLDY01000024.1, read as the reverse complement.
CAGATCACGCGCCCTGTGACACTCGAATGCGCGGGCAATGGGCGTGCGGGCATGACCCCGCGCCCGCTTTCCATGCCGTGGATGTATGAGGCGGTGGGCACATCGGAATGGACCGGCACACCGCTCGCACCCTTGATCGAGCGCGCAAAGCCGCGCGCCTCGGTGCAGGATTTCATCTTTACTGGCGCGGATTTCGGCTATGACAAAGGCGTGCCGCATTATTATGGCCGTAGCCTGACGCCGCAGGAACTCGCGGAACTCGATGCAATGCTGGTCTGGGGCATGAATGGCGCGCCCCTTCTGCCGCAGCATGGTGCGCCTTTGCGTATCATCGTTCCGGGCTGGTATGGGATGGCCTCGGTCAAATGGCTGACTACGATTGAAGCAAGCGAAACCCGCTATCAGGGTTTCCAGCAGGTCGAGACATACCGTTTCCGCGCCCATGCGGACGATCCCGGAACGCCTGTAACGCGCATCCATGTCAAATCGCTGATGCAGCCTCCGGGCGTGCCCGACTGGTTCACCCGCGCGCGCTGGCTGGAGCCCGGGCGCGTGACGCTGCGGGGCCGCGCATGGTCCGGCGCAGGTGTTCCGATTGCGAAAGTCGAGGTGTTGCTTGATGGCGCATGGCATGAGGCGGAATTGACCGGGCGTGCAGACACCTATGCCTGGAGCGGCTGGCGCATCGAGTGGGAGGCCACACCCGGCACGCACGAACTGGCCTGCCGCGCCACGGATGCCGATGGCAACACCCAGCCCTTGGAGCCCGGCTATAATACGGGCGGGTTTGCGAATAACGAAGTGCACCGCGTGCCGGTGCATGTGGCGGGGACATAAGCCTCAGAGCAAGACATTGATCAGAATGCCCAGCCCGAGGAGCAGCGACAGGCCAATCAGAAGTCTGCGAAACAACGTGTCGCTGACCCTGCGAAAGGCATAAAGCCCGATCTGTGCCGAGATCAATGAAGCGGGGAGCGCGATCAGAAACGCCGTGATCGTCTCGGGCGTGTAAGCACCCCGCCACCACAACCCGAGCGAAGTCGTGCTGAGAATTGCAACATTGAAAGGCTGCAAGAGCGCACGCGTCTCGGCCTTTGGCCAGGGCCGCATTGAACACCAGATCACCGCCAATGCGCCAGATAGCCCCGCCATCCCCGCAAGAATGCCACCCGAAAGGCCGACACCGGCATCAAGAACAGGTGTTCTTTTTTCAAATTTTGGCAAATTTGCCCGGAAAGTGAAAAAACCGCCATAAATGATCAGCAGTGCTGCGATTACCAGCTTGAGCGTGTCGGCATTGATATGCGCAAGCAGCATCAAGCCGACAGGCACACCGGCCAGCCCCGGCAGAATGAAGCGCATCAGCCGCGCGACATTATGGGTCATGGCCGCGCGCACCTCCCATAGCCCCATCAGCCCTGTGATAACCGACATCAGGGTGACAATCGCAACAGCGCTGACCGGCTCCAGAACCACCAGCAAAAACCCCAGCGCAAAGAGTGCCGTGCCCGTGCCGGCAAGCCCGTTGATCAACCCGCCCGCAATCGCGCCCAGCAGGATAAAGGCAATCTCATAGCCGCTCATGGGCGCGGTTCAGACTTGGATTTCATCAGAGTATCCGTCTTGATCCAGCAGATTCTGGGATCCATTTTCATTATGATTATCAACGGATTTCCGAAGCTTGAACATCATGGTCCAGTCTGGGGTATTAGTCTGGAAGCCCGTTGTCAACGCGCTGAGCGGACCGGTTTTCAGAGCTTCTCGAGATCAAGCACGAGCGCCGCGTGATCGCTTGCATGAGGCCGATGTGGGCCGACATCGGGCAAACGCGGGGTGGCTGCGCGCAGGGCATCGCGATCAATCCCTGCACGCAGGGCACGGGGGATCGCATCGGGCCAGCGTTGCGCAAGCGCTGGGGCAGCCAGCAACGCATCGGGGCGGGAATATTGCCCCCCTTGCGCGTCGTAGAAGGTCCAGCGTTCGGCTTCGGCCATCCGATCCAACAGATCAACCGAAAAAGGTGGCAGGATCGGAGCGATGGCAGGATCAGCAGCGGCTTGCGCTGCGGGTTCATTAAGATCGCCGATGATCAGCCAGAGCGCGGCGGCCTCCGCGCCGAAATACGCCTCGATGAGTTTGCGAACGGCTGTGGCCTCCATCCGCCGGATCGGCCATGCGCGCGCCGCATCGGGCCAAGGAGCCTTGAAATGACAGTGAAAGAAGGCGATGCCGCCACATCGAAAGTGCAGGCAATCGCGGCGGAAAATGGGGGTTTCTGGCCGCGAACCTTGTGGTGGCATGAGCCCGAGATCGGCAGGCACAAGCTGCGCGTGGCTCTTCACATCTTCCAGCGGGCGGCGGCTGAGCACGGCCAGATCGCGCCCGCCGCCATCGTTTCCGGGCAGGCAGATGCGATACGGATAGGTGCGCGCGCCTGCATGGCGCATCAGATGGTCATGAAAAAAATCGAGCGTTTCGAGATCGAATACTTCCTGCAGGCAGATCAGATCAGCATCAGCCTGCGCGAGGATCTGGCTCGTCAGCCGCCGGTCGGCCAGATCGAGCGCGGCGGCCGCGCGCGTGCTGTGCGCGGGCACATCGCCGTCACGCGCGCCATCGAGCCGGGGATGCCCGCGGGGATGCCGCAGGCGCAGATTCTGGACATTGAAAGTCGCGATGCGCATGGCCTGTGATGGCGAGGCAATGCGCGCATGGTCAAGTCAAAACCATACGCGCATTGCGTATTTGGCGCTCAGGTCGCAAAGCCTTCGCAATCGAAGCTTTCTGTTAACCTTCCCAGTCTTCGCCGATATAGGTTGCCAGATAGTCCAGCATTTCCTCACGAATGTCGGGTTCGGGGTCCATCATGCCCTGGCTTTCGACCATCCAGTCCAGAAGCTCATCCCAGACCCGGCGCGAATAGCCGCCATTGGTGACAGTACGGAGCGAGTGGCAGGCAATGCAGCCGTAATACACTTCCTCGACCCCCTCACCCGGAGGCAGCGGGTAGAACTCGAAATCTTCTGGCACATCGGCCAGTCGCGTGATGCGGTCTTCTGCGCTTGCCTGCAAGGGCACTGCCAGAAGCAGGGCGGCAAGGGCCGCCCCGCATGTAGATGTGATCTTTCTCATATGATGCGCTGGTCCTTACACAGCCGTGAAATGGATGCGGTGGCAGGAATTGTTCAGATAGCCACGCGGGTTCCAGCCCGGAACAACCATGGGCTGGCTGTTGCCCTGATTGTCAGTAGCGCGTGACCAGACCTCATAATAGCCTGCCTGCGGCGGGATGATGGTCTGCTTCCAGCGCTGCCATGAGTAGCGGTTATGTGGTGCGTGAAGCTCTGCTGTCTGCCATGTCGCGCCGAAATCGATAGAGGTTTCCATCCGAACGACATGGTTATCGCCGGCCCAGGCCTGACCACGGATCTCAAACGGCGCACCAGCGCGCACTTCAGCACCCGCTACCGGGTTGGTGATGGCGGATTTCACGATCATCGATCCCATCACCATCATGTCCTCATGCGGCACTTCGGTATCCGGTGCGACCGGGAAGCGCGGCATCCGATAGCTCAGCCCGGTCATGCCCGGCCCGTCATGCTCGCGGTCGCGCACCCAAATGCGGGTGACCCATTTCTGGCTGACCGACCCGGCCCAGCCCGGCGCAACCACACGAGCGGGATAGCCGTGCTCGATGGGAATATCCTCGCCATTCATCTTGATCGCGATGATCGTATGCGGATCCATCATCTTGTCGATTGGGCCACCACGCGAGATGGACGGGCGGTCAGGGTCACCCGAGAGATGCTCGTCATAGCTGTAATGGCCGGTATAGACAGCCGAGGGCTTCAGCCCGGCCCGACGCAGGATGTCGCTGAGCCGCACCCCGGTCCATTCGGCATTGCCAATCGCGCCGATCGTCCAGGGGTTACCGCGTGGCAGCGGGTTGAAACCTGCGCGGCCATTGCCACCGCACTCCAGTTGTGCGCGGAAGGTGACAAGCTCAAACTCGTTCATGAGCTGGTCATAGGAGAGTTCCAGCTCGTCATTGACTTCGCCATCGATCTTCAGACGCCAGTCGGCCTTGCTCATCGGCATCGGCATGGTGCCGTTGTTGCGGATGAAGTGCTTGTCAAAGGGGGTCACGTCGTCATCGAGAAGATGCGCTGCCGCTTCTATATTCACGGGACGATCATTATGCACGATCATATCGGCATGCTTGGCGTCAAAGGTGAATTCATTCACCGTTTCGGCCAGCGCTGCGGGCATAAGACCAGCGGGCATATTGGCGCTGAAGGGAATCGTCGTGCCGAGCACCGCCCCCATCGAGGCAAGCCCGGCCCCTTTCAGAAACCCGCGCCGGTCTGGCCCCGCCTTACGTCCGAAAACCAGAAACTCTGCGCGTTCGGGATCGTCATGATAGAGCTCAATGAGCCCGCGTTCTTTCTTTGGCATGCTGTTCATCCTCCCATGGCCAGTGCCTGTGACATGAAAGCGCGCGACATCACGTCGCATCCGCCCTCATGAATAAAGACGAGTCAGCGGTGCGGATTATTCCCTGAAGCGGAAATTTTTTTTCAGGCGAGGCAGGGAAGGCGGGCTGACTGGATCAGTGCGAGCCGCATGCCTTGATCTTTTTCATGGCGATCGCTGCCCTGTTGCAGCCCTGTGGCGACAGTGGCGAAGCGCGTCATCGCCATATCTCTCGCAATCATTTCGAAAGAATATCCGCCGCTGTGCCACCGCGCCTGCTGGATATCTGCTGACAGTGCCATCCAAAGCGGTGCCGATGGCATCTCTGCAGCCGTTATAAAGAGGCTCAGACGGCAGGCATTCGGGCCTTTGAACCCGAAATGCGTTGCTTCTTGCCCCTGCTCCAGATGGACAAGCTGCAGCCCGCTGGCGCGCATGACCGGCTCGATCCACTCTGCCCCGGCAGGCAAAGCGATGCCATCCACCGGGCCAGCACCGCTCAGCCAGCGATCATGCTGCGCCAGACGGTTCAGCTCTGCGGGAGCGGATTCTGGTATTGAAATGGGCGTTGAGGCCAGCAGCAGCGCCATAGCTGCGATGCTCGCACATGCGGCCAGCTTGCGCCATGCACGGCGTTGACGCGGGATTGCCTGTGGTGCCTCTGGCAAAGGCATATCCGACACGAAGCTTCCAAGCACGGCCTTCATCCGATGCAGCTGTGCAGCGCGTTGTGCCAGTTCCGGATCAGACGCGATGGCAGTCGCAACCAGCGCAGCCTCATCAGCGGGCAACTCGCCATCCACAAAAGCGTTCAGCTGATACGGTGTGATCGTGGCCTTCATCCACCTTCTCCAAATCGACGCGCAGATCGGCGCAATGGCATGGCGATCACATTCTCCTGCTCTTGCATCTGCATCACCAGCGCTGCACGCGCGCGGCTGACCCGGCTCATAATGGTTCCATGGGCAACATCAAGCATTTGCGCTGTTTCCGCATAGCTGAAGCCACAAATATCTACCAGCGCAAGAATCTCCCGATGCGACTTGGACAATTTAGCGAATGCCTGCCGCACGGCCAGCGCATTGACCACCTGATCGCCACCATGGCTTTGGGGAAGCTCTTCAATCTCGGCGCTGTCATCAAAATCAGGCAACCGACCCTCCGCGCGCAACCGGTCGATCCAGAGATTGCGCATGATCCGAAACAGCCAAAGGCTGTAACCGGCGCTGTCATCAGGTGTTGTGCGCGCTGTCATCACGCGCACCATCGTATCCTGATAGAGGTCTTCTGCAGCGCTGACATCCGAGCAAAGCGCGCAGGCGTAGCCAAAAAGCTTGCGGCGTGTCTGCAACAATAATGCCTGCTGCGTCTGATCAAGCATGTCGTGCCATCCTCCCTGTTACTGCCGGACATGCAATCGACATGAGTTGCATGGTGCCCAGTTTATGAGGTGCAATCAAGCGTCTTTCTTTTGCGCGGCAGAAGTGGCTCTCCGGGTGGCAGCCGGGATGAGCGCGCCTCTTCACTTTCCCGGCCACCCGGCGTATAGCCGCGCCAGACCGCGATAGGAGCGAAAGCGATGCAGGGCAGTGCCAATCTCAACATCATGATTACCGCCGCCCGAAAGGCCGGGCGTGCGCTGGTTAAGGATTTCCGTGAGGTCGAGAATTTGCAGGCTTCCTCCAAGTCGGCAGGAGATTTTGTAAGTCGCGCCGATATTGCGGCAGAACACATCATCCGCGAGGCACTGACAGAGGCGCGCCCGAATTACGGCTGGCTGGGTGAGGAAACAGAGCCCATGGAAGGTAAGGACCCGACCCGGCGCTGGATTGTCGATCCATTGGATGGGACCACCAATTTCCTGCATGGGTTGCCGCATTGGGCAGTATCGATTGCGTTGGAGTTCAAGGGCGAGATCGTCTCTGCCGTGGTTTTCGATCCGGCCAAGGACGAGTTGTTCTACGCCGAGAAGGGGCTTGGCACCTTCATGAATGACCGCCGCATGCGGGTCTCGAATCGCAGCACGATGATAGAGTGTATTTTCGCAACTGGCGTACCCTTCGCATCAAAAAAGACCCTGCCGGCGATGTTGCAGGATCTGGCGGTCTTGATGCCCGCCTGCGCCGGAGTGCGGCGCTGGGGGGCGGCTTCGCTCGATCTGGCTTATGTTGCGGCCGGGCGCTATGATGGCTTCTGGGAGCGCGAATTGCAGCCTTGGGATATAGCCGCAGGGCTGCTGCTGGTGCGAGAAGCCGGTGGCTTTACAGCACCTCTGCGCGATGGCGAGAATATTCTGGAACGCGGTGAGGTGATCGCAGCAAATTCTGCGATCTTTGACAATTTTTCCAAACTGCTGCGCAATCGCGCGGGGTAAGCGGGCAAATAACGCCCGCGCCTACCTGCGCAGGAACGCGTCAGAGAACCCCATGCCACGCACACGCGCCAAGGCAGATTGCGCGTCTTGGGATGCCGCGAAGGGCCCTGCAGTGACCACATGCAAGCCGCGCGATACATGGATTCGCGCAGGCAACCCGGCTTGCTGTAGCCTCGCACGCAACCTCGTGGCATTGGCGGGCACAGAGAAACTGCCGACCTGAACAACCCGCCCATGCGCGCCATGCGCTATGCGGGGCGCAGCGACGGTGTGCGATGTCTGGCGCGCGCTGCTGCCATCGGGCAAGGCGATCGGCGCTTGTGGATCATATATGCTGCCATTTACAATCGGCGCAAGAAACAGGCTGGGGCTTGTAACACAACGCACGAGCGGACGACCGAGCGTTGTATCGACAAGCTGCCCATAGGGCGCACTTGCCGGACAGGACGGATGGCGCCCCGAGGCATCGGCACGCGGGAGCACTTGCCTTTGAACGCGGGGCCGCGATGCTGTGGCTACCCTGCGCGGGGCCGGGGCGACCTGCGGTTGCTGCATAGGCGCGACCGCGACCGGAACTGGCGCTTCGGGGGCCGGTGCGGGCGTGGGTGTAGCGGCAGGTTGCGCGGCCTGTTCGACAGGTTCCTGCTCAGGCGGTGTGGGTTGCTCAGCCAGCGTTGGCGCACCATTGCAAACCGGTTGACGATCCGGGCCATAGCGCGGAATCCATGTCACTTCGCCCCCGAAGGTCGAGCGCAGAAAGACACAGCCACGACTATCGACATATTCGCGCCCCTCGAAATCGGGCGGCGGCAATTCCGCTGGAGAAAGATCATTGTTCTGAGCAAAAACTGGCACCGATAAGGCACCCATACATAACGCGATCCAAAAATACCGCATGCAAACCCCCATGCAAACCCCCTGTATCCCGGTGGAAAGCATCCGCTCCAGCGCCCGAAAAGTAAAGACGATTCGCGCAGGTAACCACATCATACAGTGCCGAAAATTCTATCTCCCGCATCCCCTAGTCCAGGCACGATATATCCCTTCTCGTTAAGATGAGAATCCAGCGATGCCGTAACGATGCGCACATCTGGGTGTTCACGCGCCATGCATTCCACTCCCTCGGGTGCCGCCAAAAGGCAGATGAGGCAGATGTCCGTGGCTCCTGCGTCTTTCAGCAAGGTCACAGCCGCAGCGGAAGAATTGCCTGTCGCAAGCATCGGATCAACGGCAATCACCAATCGCCCTGCCAGATCCGGGGGCAATTTGCAGTAATACTGCACAGGCTTGAGCGTCTCTTCATCACGGTAAAGGCCCACAAAGCCCACCTTTGCTGTGGGGATCACATCCAGCACACCATCAAGCAATCCGTTGCCTGCACGCAGGATAGAAACCACAACCGGGTCAGCGCCTGCAAGCATCGGGGCGTCCATATCCGTCAGCGGTGTTGTGATGCGCTGTTCGGAAAGCGGAAGGTCACGGGCGGCTTCATAGGTCAGAAGCAGACTGATCTCACGCAACAGGCGGCGGAAATCCTGACTGGGCGTATTGGCATCGCGCATGAGCGAAAGCTTGTGCTGCACCAGCGGATGATCAACGATAGTGAGTTTCGGATGGTTCATGTGGCCTCCAGTTTCTTCTGTATCGCAGCACGAGTGTCAGGATCGCAAAATGCCGCTTGCAAGGCAGTTTGGTTGATGGCGGCAAAGTCATGATCTTCCCAGCCGAATGTGTCGGCAAGCCTTGCATATTCGTTATTCAGTGTGGTGTGGAAAAAGGGCGGATCATCGGTAGAGACTGTGACCTGAACCCCAGCGCGATAGAGTTTGTCGATTGGATGAGACTTCCAGTTTCGGTAAAGCCCCAGCGCAATATTCGAGCCGGGGCAGACCTCCAAGACAACGCCGGTTTCGGCCAGTTGTTCAACCAGCGCCGGGTCTTCGATGGCGCGCACGCCGTGCCCGATGCGCGTGACATGCAGATGGGTCAGCGCATCATATACAGAGCCAGGCCCGCCCCATTCACCGGCATGCGCGGTCAGGCCCAGCCCGGCCTCGCGCGCAGCATCAAATGCATAGGAAAAGTCACGCGGATGAAGCTGTGTTTCATCGCCCGCGATACCGAAGCCGGTTATGAATTGCCCTGCGGTTTCCTGCGCGCAGATGGCAATGCGCCGCGCCTGTTCGGGGCCAAAATGACGGATACAGGTAACACAGCCGCGCAGAGTGATGCCCATCTGCGCCTCTGCAAGCTGGGCTGCGGCTTCGATGGCAGCGAGATAGTCGCGCCACGCCGCGAGATCGCCACCGCCACAGAAATCAGGTGAGAGGAAGGCTTCAGTGTAGATCACGCCTGCTTCGGCAGACTGTTCGAGCACAGCGAGGGTCAGGTCATGAAAATCCTGCGGGCTGGTGAGCACTGTGCAGGCGGCCTCATAGACACGCAGGAAATCCGGAAAATCACGATAGGCATAACCGCCATCAGAATCGAAGATACGCGAGAGATCCGTGTTCTTGCGCTTGGCTTGCGCGCGGATGAAGGCAGGCGGGGCCGCACCTTCGAGATGCAGGTGGAGTTCCAGCTTGGGCATCTCAGTCATGGCAGGAAGCTCCGCCCTGGCCCCTTTGCGGGCACACCAAGATGTGCCGCGATGCTGGCAGCAACATCCGCGAAGGCACAATGTCCGATCTCTCCAGCGCCCAGACCTGCAACCAGAACAGGCACACGCTCGCGGGTGTGATCAGTGCCCGGCGCGGTCGGGTCATTGCCGTGATCGGCCGTAATGACCAGCATATCGCCGGGGCGCAGCCTTTCAATTGCGCGCGCAGCTACAGTATCGAACCATTCCAGCGCACGGGCATATCCAGCTACGTCGCGCGGATGCCCAAAGAGCGAATCAAACTCAACAAGGTTGCAAAAGGTCAAGGAATGATCCTCCGCTTGCGGAAGAAGTCGGATAAGATGTTCGGAAAGTGCAAGATCATCCTGCCCTTTATACACGTTATCAATACCCTGCCCCGAAAAGATATCGCTGATCTTGCCCACAGCATACACGCGCCCACCCGCACCCTGAACCCAATCGCAAAGCGTGGGCGATGGCGGCGCGATTGCGAAATCGCGCCGGTTGCCAGTGCGGCGAAAACCCGTTTCGGGGCTGCCGAGAAAGGGGCGCGCGATCACCCGACCCACGCGCATGGCGTGCAGATGTGGCGCGAGGTCAGCGCAAAGCTGATGCAGACGCGCGAGGCCAAATGCGTCTTCATGTGCAGCAATCTGGAAGACGCTGTCTGCGGAAGTATAGCAGATCGGCCAGCCCGTGCGCAGATGTTCTGCGCCGAGTTCCTGCACGATCGGGATACCGGCGGCATGACAATTGCCCAGAATGCCATCTGTTCCGGCGCGCGCGCAGACTTGCTCCACCAGTTCGGGCGGGAAAGAGGGGATCGTCTGGGGAAAATACGTCCACTCCCAGGGCACAGGCACGCCCGCGAGTTCCCAATGGCCAGAAGGTGTGTCCTTCCCGTGCGATATTTCGGTCGCGGCACCCCAGAGCCCTTGCGGCTCTGCGGCAAGGCCCGGCGTCGCGATGCCTGATGCGAGCCGGATCGCCGCGCCCAGACCGAGACTGTCTAGCACAGGCACGCGCAAGGAACCGCTGCGGCCCTCATCAGCGGCTCCGCGCGCGCAGGCCTGCACGATATGGCCAAGCGTATTCGCTCCGGCATCCCCGAAGGCGGCAGCATCGGGCGCACCGCCACAGCCCACGGAATCAAGCACAACAAGAAAGGCCCGCGGCATCAGGATTTGTCCATATGGCCAGCACTGAAGGCTCCGGGCAGGATTTCTGCCATCGTAATCACATGGCGCGCGCCGTCCAATGTGGCCATGGTTATCCGCAAATCCGGTGCCGCGAATTCTGCGAGCTTCTGGCGGCAGCCGCCACAAGGGGGCACCGGCGTGGGGCTGTCGGCAACGACGCAGATTTCCGCGATTGCATATTCTCCTGCCGCACACATTGCCGCAATGGCACCTGCTTCGGCGCAGGTTCCCTCTGGATAGGCGACATTCTCGACATTGCACCCGGCAAAGACCTGCCCTGATACTGTACGAAGCGCAGCACCGACCTTGAAGCTGGAATAGGGCGCGTAGGCGTTTTCGCGCACCTTGCAGGCAGCGTCATAGAGCGTCATTCTGGCCTCCGGCATTTTTGAGCGAGTTTGCGCCGCGATGCGCAGCTTTGCAAGCCAAAGGGCAAGACTTTATGGGCGATGTTGAAAGCCTTGCGGAAATTCCGGGGCTTGCTGCTGGCAGTGAACTGTTCAATATTAAACGAACCAGTCGGGAGGGGACGAAATGCCTGAAATGCCAAGCGATGACAACCGCCATCCGGCGCTTATCTATCATGAATTTCCACGCCCGGGAAAGCTTGAGGTGCGCCCAACCAAGCCTCTTGCCAATGGCTATGACCTGTCGCGCGCCTATTCTCCGGGCGTGGCAGAAGCCTGTATGGAGATCAAGGCCAATCCCGATGACGCAGCGCGATACACGGCACGGGGCAATCTGGTTGCAGTGGTCTCGAACGGCACAGCCGTGCTGGGGCTTGGCAATATCGGCGCGCTCGCATCCAAACCCGTGATGGAAGGCAAGGCGGTTCTGTTCAAGAAATTCGCCAATATCGACTGTTTCGATATCGAGGTGAACGAATCCGACCCCGAAAAGCTGGCCGATATCGTCTGCGCGCTGGAACCCACCTTTGGCGCGATCAATCTGGAAGATATCAAGGCGCCTGATTGCTTCATCGTCGAGAAGCTGTGCCGCGAGCGCATGGGAATTCCGGTGTTCCATGACGACCAGCATGGCACAGCGATTGTCGTGGGGGCTGCGGCCACAAATGCGCTACGCGTGGCAGGCAAGCGCTTCGAGGACATCAAGATCGTCAGCACAGGCGGCGGTGCGGCGGGGATTGCGTGTCTGAACATGCTGCTGAAACTGGGCGTGAAGCGCGAGAATGTCTGGCTATGTGATATTCACGGGCTTGTGTGGCAGGGCCGTGAGACCGATATGAACCCGCAAAAGGCCGCTTTCGCGCAAGCTACCGACAAGCGCACGCTCGATGATGTGGTCGATGGGGCCGATCTGTTCCTTGGCCTCTCTGGCCCCGGTGTGCTGAAACCGGAGCAAGTGGCCCGCATGGCCAATCGCCCGATCATCTTCGCGCTGGCCAACCCCATGCCGGAAATCCTGCCCGATCAGGTGCGCGAAGTGGCCCCGGATGCGCTGATTGCGACAGGACGTTCGGATTTTCCAAATCAGGTCAATAATGTGCTCTGCTTCCCCTTCATCTTTCGAGGAGCGCTGGATGTTGGGGCGACGGAGATCAATGACGCGATGCAGATCGGCTGCGTGGAAGGCATAGCGGCACTGGCACGCGCGACGACAAGCGCGGAGGCGGCCGCCGCCTATAAGGGCGAACAACTGAGCTTTGGCCCTGATTATCTGATCCCGAAGCCCTTTGACCCGCGACTGATGGGCGTCGTTGCCACTGCCGTGGCAAAAGCCGCGATGGAATCGGGCGTGGCGAAGCGGCCCTTGCCGGATCTCGCGGCCTATAAGGCAAAGCTCGATGCCTCGGTTTTCCGCTCTGCGATGATCATGCGCCCGGTCTTTGAAGCCGCGCGCGCGGCTTCGCGCAGGATCGTTTTTGCCGAAGGCGAAGATGAGCGCGTGCTGCGCGCGGCCTCGGCCATGCTGGAAGAGACTACCGAGGTGCCGATACTGATCGGCCGACCTGATGTGGTCGAAATGCGGCTCGAGCGCGCGGGGCTCTCGATCCGTCCTGGCCGCGATTTCGAACTGGTCAATCCGCAGGATGACCCGCGCTACCGCGATTACTGGCAGAGTTATCACAAGATCAACGAGCGACGCGGTGTAACACCGGATCTGGCCCGCGCGATCCTGCGCACCAATACCACCGCGATCGGGGCCATCATGGTGCATCGGGGCGATGCAGACAGCCTGATCTGCGGCACGTTCGGGCAGTTCCTGTGGCATCTGAATTACGTCACGCAGATCCTTGGCGATTCCGTGCGCCATCCCGTGGGCGCGCTTTCGCTTCTGATCCAGCAGGAAGGCAACCTCTTTGTCGCTGATACCCAGGTGCACCCAAATCCGACACCTGAACAAATCGCCGAAACTGCCATCGGGGCCGCGCGGCATGTCCGTCGCTTTGGTCTGAGCCCGAAAATCGCACTCTGTTCGCATAGCCAGTTCGGCAATCTCGACACGCCCTCGGGGCGTGTGATGCGCGCGGCGCTGGAGATCCTTGACGCGCAGGGAGTTGATTTCGACTACGAAGGCGAGATGCATGTGGATGCGGCCCTCGACCCCGAATTGCGTGCCCGGCTGATGCCCAATGCGCGCTTTAACGAACCCGCGAATGTGCTGATCTTCTCGAATACCGATGCCGCAAGCGGTGTGCGCAATATCCTCAAAACCCGTGGTGGCGCGCTGGAAGTCGGGCCGATCCTGATGGGGATGGGCAATACTGCCCATATCGTGACGCCCTCCATCACGGCGCGCGGGCTGTTAAACATGTCGGCACTCGCCGGAACTCCGGTTGCGCAATATGGTTAATGGGGCGGGAAGATTTGCAAACCCACCCTGCAAATTCAGCAAACAGCTCATCTTTACGATGGGTTTGCAAATTTTTGCGATGTGTTCTTGCATATTCTGCAAATTCCCTGCCCTCTGTTGCCGCAAACAGGCATTGCGCGGCGAGCGGGCTGTCGTCTATCCCTGACGCAGATTTACTTCTTGGGAGGGACTTGCATGCGCTACGCTGATCTGCACCAGAGATCCATCACTGATCCAAACGGCTTCTGGATGGAGCAAGCGCAGGCAATTGACTGGGTGAAACCGCCCTCCAAAGCGCTCTTCGACGAGAACGCGCCGATTTATGAATGGTTCAATGACGGGATGGTGAATACCTGCTGGAACGCGCTCGATCGCCATGTCGAGGCCGGGCGCGGTGAGCAGGTGGCTGTGATCCATGACAGTCCGGTCACAAACTCGATTACCAAGCTGACCTATACAGAGATGCGCGACCGTGTGGCGGCTTTGGCAGGCGCTCTGGCGGCGAAAGGTGTGACCAAGGGCGATCGGGTCATCATCTACATGCCGATGGTGCCTGAGGCGCTGATGGCGATGTTGGCTTGTGGGCGGCTCGGGGCGATCCATTCGGTCGTGTTTGGAGGTTTCGCGGCGCATGAGCTTGCCGTGCGGATCAATGATGCGCAGCCCAAATGCATTATCGCGGCCTCTTGCGGGATCGAGCCCGGGCGCGTGGTCGCCTACAAGCCGCTACTGGATGGCGCGATTATGGAGGCGAACCACAAGCCCGACTTCTGCGTGGTGCTGCAACGCGCCGCACTTGAGGCCGAGCTTCTGGACGGACGCGATCACGATTGGGACGTGTTTGTCAAAGGCGCAAGCCCGGCTGAATGCGTGCCGGTTGAAGGCAATCACCCATCCTATATCCTTTACACATCCGGCACTACCGGACAGCCCAAAGGCGTTATCCGAGCCACGGCGGGATATCTGGTCGCGCTGCAATGGTCGATGAAGAACATCTACAATGTCGAGCCGGGCGAAGTGTTCTGGACAGCTTCGGATGTGGGTTGGGTCGTGGGTCACAGCTATATCTGCTATGGCCCCCTGATTGCCGGAAGCACGACTGTCGTGTTCGAGGGCAAACCCGTTGGCACACCCGATGCAGGCACCTTCTGGCGCGTGATCTCGGAACATCGCGTCAAGAGCTTCTTTACAGCGCCGACTGCTTTCCGCGCGGTCAAGCGCGAAGATCCCAAAGGCGAGTATGTAAAGAAATACGATCTCTCTTGTCTGAAAACCGTGTATTTGGCCGGCGAGCGCGCTGATCCCGATACGATCCACTGGGCTCAGCAACAACTCGATGTGCCAGTGATCGATCATTGGTGGCAGACCGAAACCGGCTGGGCGATTGCCGCCAACCCGATGGGATTTGAGCCACTGCCAGTCAAGATCGGCTCTCCTTCGGTGGCGATGCCCGGCTATGACGTGCAAGTGCTGGATGAAGGCGGCCATCCGGTCGGCCCCGGCATATTGGGCGCCATTGCGATCAAGCTGCCGCTACCGCCGGGAACGCTGCCCAATCTCTGGAATGCCGAGGCGCGTTTCCGCAAGAGCTATCTTGAGCAGTTCCCCGGTTATTACGCGACCGGCGATGCCGGGTACATGGATGAAGATGGCTATGTCTACATCATGGCGCGCACCGACGATGTGATCAATGTGGCCGGACACAGGCTCTCGACCGGAGCGATGGAAGAAGTGCTGGCAAGCCATCCCGATGTTGCCGAATGTGCCGTCATCGGAGTTTCAGACGAGCTGAAAGGACAGTTGCCGCTGGGCTTTCTTTGCCTCAACAAAGGTACCACGCGCGACGCAGCCGACGTTGTGAAGGATAGTGTGAAGCTTGTGCGTGACCAAATCGGGCCAGTTGCAGCCTTCAAACTTGCTGTCGTGGTGGACCGGCTGCCCAAGACACGTTCAGGCAAGATCCTGCGTGCGACGATGGTATCAATCGCTGATGGCAAGGAGTTCAAGATGCCAGCCACCATCGACGATCCGGCAATCCTTGACGAAATCCGCACAGCACTGCAGAGCCTCGGCTACGCACAAGACTGACATGCGCGCGAGATCATTCGCGGGATGGGAGTATAATTTGGACAGTTGAAACGGTGCTTCATTTCGGCTTAGGGTTGCGCCAGGTTGCCCCGGGTCAAACGTATCTGGCTCATGGCGATCGAAACTGACCTCGATGAAAGCTACATGCCGAATGCTCCTTTCAAGAATGGCCGAACCGCGCGGCACAGCGCGCCTATAGCCTTTGAAGGCTTCGCGCGGGCGCAAAGTTGCCGCGGTTTCATATCTCCTGCGCGACAGGCCGCGATGTCGCTCTACCCGATGCGTGCGCGCACGCATCAGGCAGCACGCCTCATGATCCGCGCCGTACTGGCTACCAAAGCGCCAGCGGGAGGATCGGGGGCATGAATATCTCGATCCCCTCGGCTGCCTGTAGCACTCTGCTTGTGATTGAAGACAGCCCCGCACTGCAGATGCTTTACCGGATGGTTCTGGAGAAAGCGGGCTTCAAGGTGGTTAGCGCGACAAGCGCAAAAGAAAGCCTTGTTAAATTTGAGCAGCATGGCCCTGCAGTCGTGCTGCTTGACCTGATGCTGCCCGATATGGATGGCATGCGGCTTTTGCAGCATATTCTTGATATTGACCCACGCACACAGATCATCGTCATCACAGCCGATGGCTCGGTGGATAAGGCTGTGGCGGCAACACGCAAGGGCGCACATGACTTTCTGGTAAAGCCGCTGGGTGATATGCGGTTGGTCACTTCGGTTAGTGCGGCGATCAAAGCCTATCGCGCGAAGCTTGCCGCAGGTATTGCGAGTGGCCGTGATCTGCTGTCTTTCAGCCCGCAAATCTATCTGGGAAAATCTCCGGCGACACTGCCTTTGCGGGAGCAGATTTCCGCTTTGGCACGATCAAGGGCGCCAGTTTTCATTCTTGGCGAAGGGGGCACGGGCAAAGCCATCGTCGCGCGGATCATCCATGATCTGTCTGACTGCAGTCACAAACCCTTTGTCAGTCTCGATTGCGCAATGCACCACGAAGAGTGCCTCGGGGCACTTTTGTTTGGACCGACATCTAATGTTGCAGGACACGGAAGTGAACCACAAAGCGCCTTCATAAAGGCAAATGGCGGGACTTTACTTATAGAAAACCCGCAAGCTCTCCCGCTCGATTTGCAAGAACGGTTGCTCAAGACGTTGCAGCGCGGGCAGGTCATAGAGCGCGATGGCACCCCGGGGCGGCGATTTGATATTCGCTTGATCTGCTCTGCGCGCGATCACCCGGCAGAGGCTGTGCGGGCAGGACTATTTAACGAAGATTTGTATTTTCAGATTTGTGTCATCCCCTTGCAAGTCCCGCCCTTACGGGCGCGCAAAGCTGATATCGGAGCCATCGCAAAGCACCTGACCAAGATAATCGCCGAACAGGAAGGAAAGAATTTCCGCTCGGTTGCTGAAGATGCTGTGGCGCTCTTGCAGAGCCTGCCCTGGAAAGGGAACCTGCAAGAAATGTCCAACATGCTGCGACATGCTATTGTTATGCATGACGGGCTGGAACTGACAGCGGCGATGCTGCCTGATGACAGTTCGGCCCATTGCATCAATGACGACGCGCACTTGGCAGACGGCGAAACATCGAAAGATATCACAAAGGATCTGTCAGGCATGACGATGGCCGAAATTGAGCGTCATGCCGCGATGGCGGCAATTGCTCGGCATGGGGGCTCCATATCTCGCGCAGCGCGCGAACTCGACATCGCGCCGTCAACTCTTTACCGCAAACGCGATGTCTGGCTCAAAGACGACGCCTGAGCGGAAGCGGGCGATCCTGATTACCGGATGTTCCTCCGGCATCGGGTTGCATGCAGCATTCGCTCTCCATGCAAGGGGCTGGCGGGTTTTTGCAACCTGTCGGCAGGAAAATGACTGCGAAAAGCTGCGCGAGGGCGGGCTTGAATCGTTTCGGCTTGATTACACCGATACGGAGTCGATCCATGCGGCTCTGTCGGAAGCGCTGCAACGCACAGGGGGCAAGCTGGATGCGCTCTTCAACAATGGCGCGTTTGCAGTTCCAGGTGCGACCGAAGATTTGCCAACTGATGCGCTGCGCTCGATTTTCGAGGCCAATTTATTTGGCTGGCATGAACTTACATGCGCTGTGATCCCTGTGATGCGCGCGCAAGGCGGAGGCCGGATTGTTCAGAACTCTTCGGTTCTGGGGCTCGCTGCACTGCGCTGGCGCGGGGCCTATGTGGCCACCAAATTCGCGCTTGAAGGCCTGAGCGATGTCTTGCGGCTTGAGATGGAGGGCACCGGTATTCATGTCAGCCTTATCGAACCGGGGCCGATCACATCACATATCCGCAAAAACTCGATCATGCATTTCGAGCGCTGGATTAACTGGCAAGCCAGCTCTCGCAGGGCTCAATATGAAGGAGAGTTGCTTGCGCGGCTGTATGAGGATCGCGGCCCCGATTTCTTTGAGCTTCCCCCCGATGCTGTAACACGCCGCTTGATACATGCGATTGAAGCGCCACGCCCAAGAGCGCGATATTATGTAACCACACCGACCTGGCTTCTGGGAATGGCCAGACGTGCCTTGCCGACAAGCGCTCTGGACTGGATTTTGCGCAAATTGTGACTCGTCCATGGATTAGGGGTCGCAATCGCGCGCAGAGCCGCTAGGTTGTCGCGCGGTTGCCACGCGTGAGAGAAAGGGCCCATCATGTTATCAGATCCGTTATTCCTGCTCGCTGCGGCAGCTTCGCTTGTTGTGCTGGTCGTGCTCGCAATCGGCATCGGTGGTTTCGCGCGCGGCGGAGAGTGGAACCGCAAGCATGGCAACCGCATGATGCGCTGGCGTATCTATGCACAATTTGCCGCTGTGGTGCTGATCATGGTTTTTGTCTATTTCCGTCAAAAAGGGGCGTGACATGGTTGTATTGAACAAGATTTACACCCGTACCGGGGATGCGGGGGAAACAGCGCTTGGCAATGGCACGCGCGTGGCAAAGCACAGCCAGCGCGTAACCGCCTATGGCACAGTGGATGAACTGAACGCGGTGATCGGGATGGCACGGCTGCATGCTCAGGGCGAGATGGAGGCCGCCTTCGCGCGTATTCAGAACGATCTCTTTGATCTTGGCGCTGATCTGTGCCGACCCGAGATGGAGCGCGATTCCGAGGCCGAATACACGCCTTTGCGCATAGTGCCAGCACAGGTTGCGCGGCTAGAAGCCGAGATCGATACGATGAATGCAAAGCTCCAGCCGCTGCGCAGCTTCATTCTTCCCGGAGGCTCTGCGCTGGCAGCGCATCTGCATCTGTGCCGCACTGTCGCGCGCCGGGCAGAGCGCGAGACCGTTGCTCTGACGGCAATTGAGGGGGTGAACGAATCGGCTGTGAAATATCTCAATCGCCTGTCGGACTGGTTCTTTGTTGCAGGGCGGATCGCCAATAATGATGGTGCCGATGATATTCTCTGGGTCCCTGGCGCGAACCGTTAGCGCCCACAGTCGCAAAAACGCGGCGTCGCAGCCAAGCGATGCGTCGATTTTGCACTGTTTTCGAGACCAAGCCACCGTTACAACCCCGTCAGGAAGTCATTAGGGAGAAACACGCTCATGAAGGTGCTCGTGCCGGTCAAGCGCGTGATCGACTATAACGTGAAAGTCCGTGTAAAGGCGGATGGCAGCGGGGTCGATCTGGCGAATGTGAAAATGTCGATGAACCCGTTCGACGAGATTGCAGTCGAGGAAGCGATTCGACTGAAAGAAGCCGGGGTCGCCTCGGAAATCGTTGCTGTCTCCATTGGCGTCAAGCAGGCGCAGGAAACGCTGCGCACCGCGCTGGCGATGGGGGCTGACCGCGCGATTCTGATTGTGGCGGCAGAGGATGTGCATACTGATATCGAGCCGCTGGCCGTGGCCAAGCTGCTCAAGGCAGTGATTGATGAAGAAGCCCCGCAGATCGTTCTTTGCGGCAAGCAGGCCATCGACAATGACATGAATGCCACTGGCCAGATGCTGGCAGCGCTGACCGGCTGGGCGCAGGCGACCTTCGCTTCCGAAGTCAAGGTCGAGGGCGAGAGCGCGCTGGTGACGCGCGAGGTCGATGGCGGGTTGCAGACGATCAGAGTCAAGATGCCCGCGATCATCACGGTGGACCTGCGTCTCAACGAGCCGCGATATGCCTCGCTGCCGAACATCATGAAGGCCAAGAAGAAGCCGCTCGATGAAAAGACGCCCGCCGATTACGGCGTCGATGTCAGCCCGCGGCTGGAGATCGTGAAGACCTCGGAGCCGCCGACGCGCGCGGCAGGCATCAAGGTGGGCTCGGTCGACGAACTGGTGGCGAAACTGAAAGACGAAGCGGGGGTGATCTGATGGCGGTTCTTCTCTTGGGCGAAGTCACCGATGGCGTGCTGAACATGGATGCGACCGCCAAGGCGGTCACTGCGGCGAAGGTGCTGGGCGATGTGACCGTGCTCTGCGCCGGGGCCTCGGCAGCGGCTGCGGCGGCCGAGGCGGCGAAGATCGAGGGCGTGGCCAAGGTGCTCTGCGCCGAGGACGCTTCGCTCGGGCACCGGCTGGCCGAACCCACGGCGGCGCTGATCGTGTCGCTCGCGGGCGATTTCAGCCATATCCTCGCCCCGGCCACCACCGACGCCAAGAACGTGCTGCCGCGCGTGGCCGCCCTTCTCGACGTGATGGTGATCTCGGATGTCTCGGGCGTGGTCGATGCCGACACGTTCGAGCGCCCGATCTATGCCGGCAACGCCCTCCAGACGGTCAAATCCTCGGATGCCAAGAAGGTCGTCTCGATCCGCACCTCGACCTTCAACGCTGCCGGACAGGGCGGCGATGCACCGGTCGAGACGATTACGGCAGCCGACAATCCCGGCCTGTCGGAATGGGTCGAGGATAAGGTTGCCGAAACTGACCGGCCCGAACTGACTTCTGCGAAGGTCGTGGTATCAGGCGGGCGCGGTGTCGGTTCGCAAGAAGATTTCAAGATCATCGAAGGGCTGGCCGACAAGCTCGGCGCTGCCGTGGGGGCCTCGCGTGCAGCCGTCGATTCGGGCTATGCGCCAAATGACTGGCAGGTGGGTCAGACCGGCAAGGTTGTCGCACCGGAGCTTTACATCGCCGTTGGTATCTCGGGCGCAATCCAACACCTTGCAGGGATGAAGGATTCCAAGGTCATCGTCGCCATCAACAAGGACGAGGAAGCGCCGATCTTCCAGGTCGCCGATTACGGGCTGGTCGGCGATCTCTTCACGCTGGTTCCGGAACTGACCGAGAAACTCTGAGCGAGCCATCAGCTTAAGGTAAGGCAAAGGCCGCCCGGCACAGGGCGGCCTTTGTCATGTCAGTCGCGGCTGCCACCTTGCCCGATGCCTCTGGCATCGGGCAGCGCCCTTGAAGGGCATGGG
>SLDY01000043.1 GCA_007125005.1 Natronohydrobacter sp. | reverse complement strand
TCTTGTTTTGGTTTGAGCCGCATAGCGCGCGCCTTTTGAGGCAGGATTGCCTGATTGTGATTAGCAATCAAGTTTTTTTGTTCTGATGAGGAGGCGAAAAAAGTAAGGGTGTCGGAATTGGCAGTTTTGTGCTGTGCAGTTACGCTTTGCAAGTCGTAACAGGTTGCATCCGGCGGCCACCACATATCATTGAAAAATGCTTTCATCAGATGAAAAAACGCCCTTTTACGACGCATCCTCTTTTTCAACAGATGAAATATTATTTTGTTATTTGAAAAATAGAAAGCAGACCCCAAAAGGGCCTGCTTTCATGCTGTCGCGCCGGATCAGGCGTTCACATCCACCACGACGCGCCCTTTGATCTGCCCTTTCAGAATGTCAGCGCCAAGCTTGGGCAGATCCTGCGCAATCCGCTCCCATGCCCTCAGGTTGTGGAGTCGGGCTTTTGGGCGAGCGCTTATGCGTGAGACATCGTAAAGCTGGCCGACACCACAATTGAATTGATACGATGCAAGGCACCGATCAATGAAGCCCCTTGTTTCTCGCATCAGAGTTGCGCATGACGCCGAAAGGGTCGGCGATGGCGTCGCCAACACGCAATGCGTGTTCCCCTTTCACCTATCCTGAACGCCGGGATCTTGCTTTTCCGCCAACGCCGATTGGGGAGATCCTCCCCTCTCGTTGGCCCGACGAGGAAGTTTCGCGATGGATCGTCCCGAATTCTACCGTTTTCATCAGGGTGAGCGCGTGCTGCCCTTTGCCGCTGACGAATATGACGCACGCCTTCACGGCCTGCGTAAACGCATGGCTGAAGCCGGTGTCGAGGCATGTGTCTTCACCTCGATGCATAACATTGCCTATTATTCCGGGTTTCTCTACTGCGCCTTCGGGCGTCCCTATGCGCTGGTGGTGACTCCTTCTGACAGCGTAACAATCAGTGCGGGCATAGATGCCGCCCAGCCCTGGCGGCGCTGCCATGGAGACAACATCACTTACACCGATTG
This sequence comes from Natronohydrobacter sp., assembly GCA_007125005.1. Classification (GTDB taxonomy): domain Bacteria; phylum Pseudomonadota; class Alphaproteobacteria; order Rhodobacterales; family Rhodobacteraceae; genus Roseinatronobacter. The sequence continues at coordinate 21,321 of SLDY01000043.1, read as the reverse complement.
GGCGTGCAACAACTACTGGCGGGCGATAAGATCGGTCACTGGCACAGAAAAATGTATCGGCTATGAGGGCGACCATATCACGCTTGTGCAAAAAGCCCTGATGGACGAGTTCCTGCAGCCCGCGCGCACGGTCGATATCGCACCTGCGACCATGCGCCAGCGGATGCACAAATCTCCAGCCGAGATCGCGCTGATCCGCGAGGGTGCTGCAGTGGCCGATGTTGGCGGTTATGCGATCAGGGATGCGATCCGGGCCGGCGTGCGCGAGATTGATGTGGCGATGGCCGGGCGCGATGCAATGGAGCTGGAAATCGCAAGGCGGTTTCCGGAGGCCGAATACCGCGACACATGGGTCTGGTTCCAGTCGGGCACCAACACTGATGGCGCGCATAACCCGGTCACGTCGCGCGCGCTCCAGCGCGGGGATATTCTGAGCCTGAACACCTTTCCGATGATCTCGGGGTATTATACCGCGCTCGAGCGCACGATGTTTCTTGCAGAGGTCGATGAAGCGTCACTGACGATATGGCAGGCAAATGTTGCCGCGCATGAATATGGCATGAGCCTGTTGAAACCGGGAGCGAGCTGCGCCGAAGTGACCGAGAAGATCAATGTCTTCTTTGCCGAGCGCGATCTACTGCGATACCGGACTTTCGGCTATGGCCATTCTTTCGGAATTCTGAGCCATTATTATGGCCGCGAAGCCGGGTTGGAACTGCGCGAGGATATCGACACGGTGCTGGAGCCGGGCATGGTGATCTCTATGGAGCCGATGCTGACTATTCCAGACGGACAGCCCGGAGCGGGCGGGTATCGTGAGCATAATATTCTGATCATCACAGAAGACGGCAATGAGAACATCACGGGTTATCCTTACGGGCCGGAGTTCAATGTCGTTTAGCAAGATGCGCGGTGCGATGGCAGACGGGCCAATCGCACCGCGCTTCTTGCATCGGTGGATCTGTATCCGGGAAACATTTTCTGGCGGCAAAACATCTGCAGTCACGGAAGCAAGGGCAACGTGTCACCGGCCAAGCCAGTTCACCGCAGCCGCAAGCCTGTTTCGGCCAGAAACAGATAGGCGCGCGCCGGGTTGAACGTGATGCCAACATCCATTTCATCAGTCAGATCGGATTCGCCATCTGTTGCAATAATCAGACGCTCGCCAGTTTCTGCATGAAGATAGGCGTAAGAGATGCCGCCGAGTTTTTCGATCAGATCGAGCCTGAAGCCCTCGCCATCAGGGTCAATCTGCAAGTGCTCCGGGCGGATGCCGAGTTCTACCTTGGTGCCGTCAGAAGGCAGGCGCAGGCCGAGCGCGGGCACATCCTTGAGGGCCGGTATGGACAGCGCGCCTTGCGCAACATGTCCCGACAGGAAGTTCATCGCCGGTGAGCCGATAAAGCCCGCCACAAAGCGGTTGTCCGGGTCACGATAAAGGTCCAGTGGCGCGCCGACCTGTTCGATCCGGCCTGCACGCAGAACCACGATCTTGTCAGCCAAGGTCATCGCCTCGACCTGATCATGAGTGACGTAAATCATCGTTGCGCCGATCTGCTTGTGCAGTGACGCAATCTCGACGCGCATATCCACGCGCAATTCTGCGTCGAGGTTTGAGAGCGGTTCGTCAAACAGGAACACTTCTGGGCCGCGCACGATCGTGCGCCCGATGGCCACGCGCTGGCGCTGCCCGCCGGAAAGCGCCTTGGGTTTGCGCTCCAGAAGCGGCTCCAGCTTGAGGATGCGCGCGGCCTCGGCCACTTTCTCGGCGATTTCGGGTTTGGGCACACCGTTCATCTTCAGCCCGAAACCCATATTCTCGGCCACTGTCATATGCGGGTAAAGCGCATATGTCTGAAACACCATCGCCACGCCGCGCTGCGACGGGTCCAGCCGCGTTACATCGCGGGTGCCAATGGTGATCCCGCCGCTGGTTGTTTCCTCCAGCCCGGCGACCATACGCATGAGGGTAGATTTGCCACAGCCCGATGGCCCGACAAAGACGCAGAACTCACCGTTCTCGATTTCGAGGTCGATGCCGTGAATTACCTGCACATCGCCATATTTCTTGATGACATTCGAAAGCGTGACACCGGACATTTCTTATCCCCTTTTCAACTCCGAGTGCAGGCAGCGGCCTGTCAATTCGGCAATGACCTTCATCTCGGTCTCGTCATAGGCGCGGCCGTCTGGCCAGAGCAGGTCGTGAAACCAGCGATCCGGGGCCTGAATATGGCCATGCATGGCTTGCAACTCGGCGGGCCAAGGCTGATCGGTCTGGGTGCGCCCCTTCACAAGGCCCCAGTTGAAGGCTCCCACCTTGTGCGCGTGATAGAGATACAGTTGATCCTCGATCCGGCTGTCAATGGTGCGGGCCATCCATTCCGTGATCAGGATCGGGCGGTCATGGGCTTCGAGTTGGGCGAGATAGCGCCGCGCATGGGCGAGGTCGCAATAAGCGTGGAAGCTGATGATATCCGAGAGCGCAAGGGCTTGCCGGTCGATAGGGTCATCAAAGGCAGGGGCGTCATGCTCCAGTTTTGGCGTGCGCCAGGCTGCGACTGTAAGAGGCTGGCGGGCATTGATCGCGCGCGCCCATTCGAAACTCTGTTCCATCAGCGCCTTGCTATGGCTTGCAAGCGTAGCGTCGTATTCGCGATACCCCCCATGCGCTTCAAAGATCATCCGGTTACCGGGCTCGTTGTAGAGATCCCATGCCAGAATGCGCGGGTCGTCGGCATGGGTGCGGATCACGTCTTCGAGATAAGCGCGAAACTCTGGCCATTGGCTGCGGTCCATGACGGCAGCGCGGCCCGGTGATGCAACCGCCCTGCTGTTATGCACCCCCTGCACAAGATCGGGCTGCGGACCCCAGACTGGCTCTGCACCGCCAAAACCGCAGTCATCGAACAACACCGGCATGACCGACAGCCCAAGCCTGGATGCTGTCTGCACGAACCACTCGAACCGTGCCATCAGCCCGTCGCGGTCATGTTTCCAGACAAGGAAATGCAGATTGGTTCGGATCGCGTTCATCCCGATTTCGACCGCCCAGCCGAGTTCTCGCGCTATAGTCTCGCAATCAAAGGTCTCTTCGCGCCACATCTCCAGAAAGTTTACTGAATTCGATGGCAGGAAATTGCACCCGAATATCCAGGGCTGCTTCTGCCTCCAGGCATTGGCCTGTGCTTCGGTCCAGCGGGGGCGCGGGGTTGATGTCATGGTCTGCATGTCCGGAGGGTCTGGGTGATACTGTCGGTCCGCGCACATATGCGCGGACCGGTGAGTTGTTATCAGCGATCGAGCAGATCCTGCACATCCGCCTGTGCATCTGCGAGTGCTGCATCCACCGATTTGCCCGTCAGCCAGATCGCCTGCAATTCGCGGTTCAGCACATCCTGAATCGCGCCATAACGCGCCGAGGGAGGCGTATCGCGGGCAATAGCCGCAGTGCCGGTATACTCGTCGCGATGAGGCAGGGCGGCGTATTCTTCGCTGTTGAGAACGGACGTCCGCACGGCCATATGCCCAGTCCGTGCCCAGTCGATATTATGGTCATTGATGAAAGCCAGCACCTGCAATGCGGCTGCATATGTGTCGGCGTCATTGGCTTGCAGCGGCGCAGGGATCGCCCACATATGGCTGTCGGCCCAGGTCGCGCCCTCGTCAAACAGCGTCGGGAAATCAGCCACAAAATAGCGGTTCAGCCCCTCGTCATCCTTCGCGGCCTCTGCGGCGTAGAAATCCACGACCCATGTGCCATTAACCAACACTGCGGCCTCGCCATTCAGAAATGCCTGCTGGCTGTCGGCATAATTCAGTTGCGGATTGGCCAGCCTGGCATCGAAAAGCTGGGTGATGGCGCTGATCGCATTGCGCGCCTCTGGCGTGTCGATGGTTGCCTCATCACCCTCGAAGATGTTTGCGCCCTGCTGCCAGATCAGCGCCAGCGCGACGCGCACCCCGATGGGGAATTGCGCGAAATCGGCAGCCAGATAATCCTGCCCGGTCGCTTCGTGCACGGCGCGGGCATGTTCCAGCATTTCCTCGGGTGAGCTGGGCAGGATCGGTCTGCCATCCTCGACCAGCCCTGCGGCCTCCATCAGATCCGTGTTCACGTGCCAGAGATTGGCGTGGAAGTCCATCGGAACACCGATGATGCGCCCGTTATAGCTGACAGCCTCCAGCGCGGCGGGCGCCCAGTCGGACGGATCAATGCCTGCCGCTTCCAGATCGTCGGTCAGATCGGCCAGTGCGCCGATGCTGGCGAATTCCGGTACGCGGTGGCGGTGCATCACATGCACAGCGGGCGGTGTTCCGCCGGCATAGGCCGCCTTGATCTGGTCATAGTAATTGCCCCAGTCCGTGGGCAAGGTGTTGACCGAGACGCCGTCAAGCGTTGCATCGGCGGCATTGATGATCGACTGGATGATGCAGGCCTCGCCGACCGAGGCCGAAGTGTCGGTCCCCGCCCCCTCGCAATCGCCGAAGAACCGGCCCAGCGTCACCTCCTGCGCCATGGCCCCTGTGGCCAGAAGTGTCAGCGCGGTTGCACCAAAGATCACATGTTTCATCCGGTTTCCTCCCTTGGATGGTGTCAAATAGCTCAGCCTTTGGTGCCGCCTGCCGTCATGGCGCGCACCACATACCGTTGGAAAATCAGGAACAGCGCGACCACCGGCAACGAGGCGATGACCCCTGAGGCCATGACCCGGCCAAGCCCCTCGGCCTGCGCGAAATTCGACTGGATCGAGGCGAGGCCGAGCGTGATCGTGAAATACTCGCGCTGCTGCGCCGAGACTAGCGGCCAGAGATAATCGTTCCACGCATAAAGGAAGGTCAGGATCGCCAGCGTCATCATCGCAGGGCGTGCAAGCGGCAGCATAACATACCAGAAGATCTGCAACCAGCCGACACCATCGATGCGCGCTGCTTCCTCGATATCTTTCGGAATCGCCTTGAAGAACTGCATCATCAGGAAGACCCCGATCGGCACGGCAACGCGCGGCAGGATCAGCGCGTGATGGCTGTTGTGCCAGCCCCAGTCGGCGAACATGGTGTAGAGCGGGATGAACACTGCCTGTTCGGGCACCATCAGCCCCATCAGACAGAGCACGATCACCGGCCCCTTGAAGGGAAAGTCGAGCCGTGCGAGCGCATAGCCCGCGGTTGTGGACACTGCGAGCACGGCCAGCGTCATGCCGACCGAGACAATCAGCGAATTCAGGAACCACATCGGCACCTGCCCGAAGCGGAAAAGCGCTATGTAGTTGTCGGGAGTGAAGGGAATCGGGATCAGCCCCAGCGCGGTGCTCGATGTCGTGCGCGCGAGCACATCATTCGGCTGGAATGAGAGCGATACCATCCAGATCGTCGGCACCAGCCAGATAAAGGCAGGCACTGAGAGCCCGAGGATCAGCCAGTAATAGGAACGGTTCATTCGTCCTTCTCCCGTCCGAGCACGAATTGCAGGATCGAAAATCCACCCATTATGACGAACAGAAACACCGCCATCGCCGAGGCGCGACCCAATTCACTGTCGCGGAATGCAGTCTGGTAGATGTAGCGCACCAGCACCTGCGTTGTGTCATTCGGCCCGCCGCTGGTCATAAGATGCGATTGGCCAAATACCTGAAAATGCAAGATAATCTGTAACACCACGACAACGGTAATCGTGCGCTTAAGGTTTGGCAGCGTGATATACCAGAAGGCTTTTGCACCAGTGGCATTGTCCAGCGCGCCCGCTTCATAGAGATCTTTCGAGATATCCTGAATGCCCGCCAGAAACAGGATCATGGCGATCCCCAAGGACCACCAGATCGTCGCGATCACGATGGCAGCCATGGCGAAGCCTTCGGCGGTCAGCCAGACGATGGGCGAACCACCGAAAAGCTGGGTAAGGTTGGCGATCAGCCCCTGACGCGGCGAGAACATTATCTGCCAGATCAGCGTGACCACTGTCACCGACAGCACCTGACTGAGAAAGAACAGCGTGCGCAGCACGGCTTTCGCGCGCGTTTCACCGTCGAGCGCAGCGGCCAGCAGCATGGCGGTGATCGTCACCCCCGGCACTGCAAGCCCTACGAACAGGATTGTATTGCCGACTGTGGGCCAGAAGCGGCGATCATACCAACGACCACCCTCACCGGGATGAAACCCCGGCAGCACGAACAGCAAGAGCGTCGCGATTCCCATCGCCAGCGCTGTCACCTTGCCCGCGCGCCCGGTGCGATACAGGAATGCGCTGGCCAGAACCCCGATCAGCCCGATGATCTGGAAACCGGGACTGGCCAAGGCCCCCCACGTGATGTTGCGCCCCCACATCACGCGCTCGTAATTGCGCAGGCCCACATAGGTCTTGGCATCGGGATTGAAGGCGACGGCCATCAGGTTCCAGTCATGCAGGCTGATCCAGATGCCCTTGAAAAACGGGTAGACCAGAAACACGGCATAGACCGTCAGGAACGGGGCAAGCAGGATCACGGCGGCCTGGCGCTGCGTAAGCGCGAAGCCCGAAGCATGTTGTCGGGGCATTTGGCGTCTCCTCCCAGAGCGTGCGGATTGCCGCACACATCGCCAATTCATGTTGCTAAAAATAATTAGCAAACTTTATTACCATGCGTCAAGCTGTATCATGCAGCCATGACTGATTCAAAAACCCACAACTCCTCTCGTGTCACCATGAAGGACGTCGCGGCGCGCGCGGGCGTATCGCAATCGACGGTGTCTTTCGTGCTCAACGGTATGGAAGACATGCGCATCGGGGCTGAAACCCGACAGCGGGTGTTGGACGCCGTGGCGGAACTGGGCTACCGGCCACGCGGTGCAGGACGCCCGCCAAGTGCGCTCAGAAAGCGCGTCATCGGCCTCATGCTAGACGAAATCGCGACCAGCCCCTTCGCTGCCATATCGATTGACGGCGCGCAGGAGGAAGCCCGCAAGCACGACGCGCTTCTGGAAATTGTCATGACGGGGGGAGATCCCGAATATGAGGTGGCGGCCTTGCGAAAATGGGCGGCTGATGGGGTTGAGGGTGTCATCTACGGATCCATCCTGACGCACAAGGTGACACCGCCTGACATTCTTGGCCGCCACCGTGCGGTTTTACTGAATTGTTATGATGGGGAAGGCCGTTATGCATCTGTCGTCCCGGCTGAACGGCGCGGGGGCGAAGCAGCGACAAAGGCTTTGCTGGCCCAAGGGTATCGCAAGATCGCCTTCATCTCTGGTGAGGCATGGATGGATGCGTCAAGTCAGCGCAAGGAAGGGTTTGAGCGCGCAATGCGGGATGCTGGCGTTGCGATAAATCCTGCACTGGTGCGCGAAGGCAATTTCCTTCCCAGCGGCGGGCGATTAGCCACTTTGGATCTGTTGCGCTCCGGTCCACGCCCCGAGGCAATTTTTTGTGCAAACGATCTTATGGCTGTCGGCTGCTATGAAGCCCTCAAGGAACTCGGTGAGCGGCCGGGTGAGACCATAGCGGTGATGGGCTATGATGATCAGGAAATCGCGCAACACCTGTCTCCGGCCTTATCCACCGTCTTATTGCCTCATCGTGAGATGGGGCAATGGGCCGTTTCGTTGCTCCTCGAAGACTTGAACTACCCTCGATCTCAGGAGCGGATGGAATGCCCGGTGATCTTGCGGGCATCACATTTCCGAAGTCGCTAGGCGTGCTGCGGAATTCGGTTAATGTGCATAACCATGAAGGAGAGGTTCAACCGAGACTCCGGGCAAGAAGCGGCCATCCACGCAAGGCATTCAGCTCGATAGTTGCCCTCATGATCCGCGCTCCCGCGCCCTCTGATCGCAGCCGGGTGTGCAGCAGGGATGGTCAGACAGCGGCCTGTGCGATCACGACCAGAATGATGTAACGACCGGCTTTGGCCATTGTCACGACAAGCAGGAACCGCCAGAGCGGTTCGCGCATGATCCCCGCAGCCAAGGTCAGCGGATCACCGATCACCGGCACCCATGAGGCCCAGAGGCTCATCCAGCCCCAGCGGCCATACCACGCTTGCGACTTGGCGATTTGCTCTGCCGTGAAGGGAAACCGCCTGTGGCCGGAATAGCGCATCATGAAGCGCCCCATCGCCCAGTTGACCAGCGATCCCAGCACGTTCCCGGCACTGGCCACGCTGACCAGCAACCAGACCGGATGCAATTGGGTCAGCATCATGGCCAGAAGCACGACTTCGGATTGCCCGGGCAGCAAAGTGGCCGCGACAAAGGCCGCGAGAAACAAACCACTCAGCGCAATCATCTGCAGGTAATCCTTTTTAGCTCGGACGGTCGGCGCTAGCGTGTGACCTCTGGAAGCACGGACCCCGGAAGGTTGCGCTATCGCACCCCACCGGCTCCGTCCAGACACTTATCCGCCGTCTCGGACCTTGTGCCATTCGCATGACTTCGCGCATCGCAGTTTGTTGAGCGACCGAAAGGGTTTGAGGGCTCGGATATCTGTGCTGCACAGGTTACTGAGTGCAAAGGGAATTGATGGAGACCGTCATGACATCGCAACGCGCAACTGGCGCAGGACTGGCAGCAATCTTCGGCGCGATGGCTTTCATGTCTGCTGGCCCGGCTCTCCCTGATGAGCTGGAATTGGGCAGCACGCTCTATGATCAGTATTGCGCCGCGTGCCACGGCGCCGATCTGGAAGGCGCGCCGGACTGGCAGCGCCCCGGACCCGATGGCCGCTTTCCCGCGCCGCCGCATGACGAGACAGGGCATACCTGGCATCATGGCGACCGGATGCTGTTCGCCTACACCAAACACGGCGGGCAGGCGTATCTTGATGGTCTGGGGGTGGCCTTCGATTCTGGCATGCCGGCCTTCGGTGATATGTTGAGTGATGAGGAGATCAAGGCGATCTTGGCCTTCATCCGCTCCACCTGGCCCGCGCGGATACAGGAGATTCAGGCGGAGCGCACGGCGGCAGAGAGCACTGAGTAGCGCCGCTTTGCGCGCGCAAGGAGGCAGGTATGACACAAGCGCGGGACCGCGACCTCCTTGCATGGCTCGACCGGCATTTTTCCGTGCATCTGCCATTCTCCCGTTTTGCCCGCAATGTGGCTCTGCTCAGCCTCGCCGGTCTTGTGCCCGTGCTGGCACTCTATGTCGCGCTTGCGCCGGGACTTGGGCCGCATCTATGGGGGTCGGGTGCGGCGCTGGGGCGGTTTGCGCGCCAGATCGTCACGAACGGCCTGCCGGTGGTGTTTGTCGTCAACGCGCTGGGGCTGATCCTGTTCGCGCAGTTGCGCGCACGGCGCATTGCGCCCCTCCGCGCGCTTGCGCTCGACATTCCGGCCCGGATCGGGGCCTTCATTGCGCTGCATCTGGCGATCTACCCGGCCTCGGCCATGCTGTTCGGATCGTTTGGCGGTGATCCGGTTCAGGCACTACGCGTCACCGGCTCGACACTGGCGCAATCGGCGGGCTTTGCGAATTTGTCTGGCGTCTATCTCTACGCGACGCTGCTCAGCGCGCTGCCCTTGCATATGGCATTGGTCGGGCAGATCATGCAGAAATGGCGGCCCGCCCTGCAATGGTACATTTATGTTCTGGCCGCGCTTGCTGTGTTCGCAATGCAGGCTCTCAGTCTGACCGGGCTTTCGATCCTTATGGACAGGCTGCTGCGATCCATATGAGGGAGCTGCGGCAGGACAATTTCTCGTCCTGCCGCAGTCACTCAGTCATGGCCCCGCTCAGCAAGCCACGCGCGCATCATGGCGATCTCGGCCTCCTGCGCCTCGATCACCTCTTCGGCCAGGGCGCGGATTTCGGGATCAGAGCCGAATTCCAGCACCACCTTGGCCATGTCGATCGCGCCCTGATGATGCGGGATCATGCCGCGCACGAAATCCACATCTGCGTCGCCGGTGAACTCGATATTCATGTCGCGATGCATCACGTTATTCACGGCCATATAGGCCGCGATCACCGGATCATCGCTGGTGCTGCCATGGGCGCCGTGATCGCCATGGTCCATATGGCTGTGATCCATAGAGCCGTGGTTCATCTGCGCCTGCGCATAGGTCAACCCGCCCACGGCCAGGGCTGTGCCGACCAGAAATGCTGCAGAAAGTTTGGTAAATTTCATGATTGTCTCCTTAAGCGATTTTGGCGTCGAAACCGGCAGCGGCCAGCGCGGGCAAGAACTCCGCGCCTGTTTTTTCAGACTTCACGGTCAGCTTGCGTGCGGGCGGATCGGCCTCGACCGCTGCGCCCGGGTCCACGCTGTGGATCGCGCGGGTGACACCGCGCACGCAGCCACCGCAGGTCATGTTCTCGATATGGAATTGCACCAGAGCCTCCTTGGTTTTGTCTGATGCACTGACAGATGGGGCTTGCCATGATGGGAAGGTCAAGAGCGTTTCTGAAGTTTTTGATCTGGTCCCGTTTTTGTGACCAGCAGGCTTGACCTTCCAACAATGGGAAGCCTTATCTGTGTCACAAATCGTCTGAGAAATGTGAGTCGCCCCCATGAATGCCCCCGCCAAACCCCTTGCCGCTCGTTCCCTGCACATTGAGGGGATGCATTGCGCCTCTTGCGTGGGAAGGGTTGAACGCGCCTTGCGCGCGGTGCCGGGCGTGGAAGGGGCCGATGTGAACCTTGCAACCGAGAAGGCAGAGATTCGCTTTACTGCCCCGGTTGACCCGGAGGCCCTGCGCGAGGCGGTGCAGAATGCCGGGTTTGACATTGGCACGAGCACGGTTGAGCTGGAAATTGACGGGATGACCTGCGCGTCTTGCGTGGGCCGTGTCGAACGCGCGTTGCAGGCCGTGCCCGGGGTGGCAGAGGCGCATGTCAACCTTGCGACCGAGCGCGCCACGGTGACTGGCACTGCCGATAGCGACGCGCTGATCGCAGCGATTGATCGTGCGGGCTATGACGCGCGCACCCGCCGCGCTGTGGCTGAGGATGACACTCTGGCCACACGGCGCGAGGCCGAGGCTACAGAGCTGCGCCGCGATCTTATCATTGCAGCGGCGCTGACCCTGCCTGTATTCGCGCTTGAAATGGGCTCGCACATGATCCCGCCAGTGCATCACCTGATCATGTCCACCATTGGGATGCAGACCAGCTGGCTGATCCAGTTCGCGCTGACCACGCTGGTGATGGCCTTTCCCGGCATCCGCTTCTACGCGCTTGGTTTCCCCGCGCTGTTCCGTGGCGCGCCGGACATGAACAGCCTTGTCGCGGTCGGCACGATGGCCGCATTTCTCTACTCGCTGGTGGCCACTTTCGCGCCCGCGCTGCTGCCGCCGGGCACAGTGAATGTCTATTATGAACCCGCCGCGGTGATCGTGACCCTGATCCTGCTGGGCCGCTGGCTGGAGGCGCGCGCCAAGGGCCGCACGTCGCAGGCGATCCAGCGGCTGATCGGGTTGCAGGCCAAAACCGCGCGGGTGCGGCGTGACGGGGGCAGCGTGGATATTCCGGTGGCCGAGGTCGCGCCCGGTGATGTGATCGAGCTTCGCCCCGGTGAGCGTGTGCCAGTGGATGGCGAGGTGATCGAGGGCGAGAGCTATGTCGACGAGTCGATGATCACGGGCGAGCCAGTGCCGGTCGAGAAGCGCGCGGGCGCGACCGTCGTGGGCGGCACGGTCAACCAGACTGGCGCGCTGGCCTTGCGCGCCACGGCGGTCGGTGGTGACACCATGTTGGCACAGATCATCCGCATGGTGGAATCGGCCCAAGGTGCGAAACTGCCCATTCAAGCACTGGTGGACCGCGTGACCATGTGGTTCGTGCCTGCGGTGATCGCGGTCGCGGTGGTGACATTCGCGATCTGGTTCAGTTTCGGCCCGGCCCCTGCGCTGACATTTGGGCTGGTGAACGCGGTCGCCGTGCTGATCATCGCCTGCCCCTGCGCCATGGGGCTGGCCACGCCGACCTCGATCATGGTGGGCACCGGGCGCGGGGCCGAGACCGGTGTGCTGTTTCGCAAGGGCGAAGCGCTGCAACTCTTGAAAGAGGCGCGGGTCGTGGCGTTTGACAAGACCGGCACACTGACCGAAGGCGCGCCCAAGCTGACCGATCTGGAACTGGCCGACGGATTTGAGCGCGACACAGTGCTGGCGCAGGTCGCGGCGGTTGAGGCGAAATCTGAGCATCCCATCGCGCGTGCCATCGTGGAGGCCGCCGAGGGGCTGACGCTGCCCGAAGTGTCCAGGTTTGAGAGCATCACCGGCTTTGGCGTTGCTGCGCAGGCCGGGGGCGCAAAGGTCGAGATCGGGGCAGACCGCTACATGGCGCGCCTTGGCCTTGATGTGGGGGTCTTCGCCCAGACAGCGGAGCGACTGGGCGATGAGGGCAAGACGCCGCTTTATGCCGCCATTGACGGAAAACTCGCAGCGATCATCGCCGTAGCCGACCCGATCAAACCCGAAACGCCTGACGCCATCCGCACGCTGCATGACCTTGGCCTGAAGGTTGCCATGGTGACAGGTGACAACCGCCGCACCGCAGAAGCCATTGCCCGCCAGCTTGGCATTGACCATGTGGTCGCTGAAGTGCTGCCCGAAGGCAAGTTAGACGCGGTGCGCGACCTGAAAGCCGCGCATGGTCGGCTGGCTTTCGTGGGCGATGGCATCAATGACGCCCCTGCACTGGCCGAGGCCGATGTGGGCATCGCCATCGGCACCGGCACCGATGTCGCCATTGAGGCCGCAGATGTAGTGCTGATGTCAGGCTCGCTGCGCGGTGTGCCGAACGCGATTGCGCTGTCGAAAGCGACGATCCGCAATATCCGGCAAAACCTGTTCTGGGCCTTTGCCTATAACACTGCGCTGATCCCGGTCGCCGCCGGGGTGCTGTGGCCCGCTTTCGGCATCCTGCTCTCGCCGATCCTCGCAGCCGGGGCAATGGCGCTGTCGTCAGTCTTTGTGCTGAGCAATGCGCTGCGCCTGCGCAATTGGTCCGCCCCAATGCAGGAGAGCAAGCCATGAATATCGGAGAAGCCGCCAAGGGCTCTGGTGTTTCGGCCAAGATGATCCGCTACTATGAGGAAACCGGCTTGATCCCGCCCGCGGCGCGGACCGAGGCGGGCTACCGGATCTATTCCGATCAGGACGTGCATATGCTGCGCTTCATCCGCCGTGCACGAGATTTGGGGTTCAGTGTCGAGGGTATCCGCGAACTCCTTGGTCTCTGGCGCGACCGCGACCGCCAGAGCGCGGATGTCAAACGCCTTGCGCTGGCCCATGTCGCGGAACTGCGCCTGAAAATCCGCGAGTTGGAAGACATGGCCACAACGCTCGAAACCCTCGCCGCCTGCTGCCACGGCAATGACCGGCCTGATTGCCCGATCCTGTCAGAACTGGAAGCGCCGACGGCCCTACCCACGAAAAAAGGCGCCTTCCGCAAGCTGAGCGGATTCTGACATTGAAGGCCGCGAGATCTGCGGGGGTGACTTCCCTGTTGTCGCCAACAGTGCAGCCGCCGCAATACTCGCTGCCGTGCTCATGCTGATTTTCGTGGCTATATATAATGCCCACCAGCGCTAGCGCCCTGCGTCGTGATGATCGTGTGTGCACAAGCGGTTTCAGTTGGATGGGCATAGGCATTCGAGACAACAGCAAGACCGAGGGCAAGCAGGGCAAGGTCAACCATCTGCCCGCGCAGGAAAGCGCTCCGCCTGCCGCCGATGCGTGCCTTGATGTCGTCTTGCTTAGTCAGAATTCTATCCTGACGTGAGCGCACGTCATTGTCTTAAAGTCTGCGCCCCAGTTTGGAGTGATGCAAATCTAGCCCGCGGACTCGCGTTTTGATAGCCGGTTATGCCAAGCTTGAAGCACTGGCAGCGATTTCGCATAATCGGCCACAGGGGTTTGCATCGGCCAGCACAGCATCTGCGCGACCTGACCCCAGACCGCGAAATCCGTCAAGCCGGGGCCATCCGGATCAAGCCAGCCATCGCCATGCGCGAGTTTGAGTGCCAGCGCATCAAGCAGACGCTGTCCTTCGGCAACGATCTCTGCCGCAGGCAGTCGGGCAATGCCGCGGGCGTGTAACTGCCGGGCAAAATGCCGGGTCATCGCCCTGAAAACCAGCGGCCCGATCACTGGGGGAGTTTGCGCGAGGATGATCTTGCGCATTTCATGTCGCCCTGCCGGATACACGAAAAGCTCCCATTCAAGTATCTGGTGGAACCGCTCCTCGAAAGCGATCCGCAGCCCGAAATTGCCAACCTGCGCAGCAGTCCGGCACAGTGTTGGGTCTGGCTGGCCCTGCTGCGCGGCAAGATAGCGAATAATGATGTCGCTATCTCCCAATCTGAGGTTACCCTGCTCGATCCACGGGCTCTTCCCCATTGGGCCGCGATCTGACCGGTTCTCGATCTCTTGACGATACACAATGCCGTTCCAATCAAGCCATCCCAGCAGCTTTAATGCGAACGGACCGACCGTCGGCAATCCCCAGCCGGGCGCGAATGTAAAGACGCGGAGTTGTTCCATCGGGGCTCCTTGGCTATTGCTTACCAATGGTAAATGATTTATCTTACCAATGGTAAGTAATCAACAGGTTTCCATGAAAAATCAAAAATCAGGTAAGACCCGGGATCGAATACTGGCGGCAGCATCGGATTTGTTTTCGGTCGGCGGCTTGGATGCAGTGACTTTTGATGCTGTCGCTGAACAGTTGGGCGTGACCAAACAAGCGGTACTCTACTGGTTCCCCTCGAAAGTCGCGCTCTTGAGCGCTCTCGCCCTGCCCAGTCTGCGCGGCGAAGCTGCAGCCGCCATAGATGCAGCTGTGACAGCTTCCAATCCCTCGGAAGCAGCCGCCGCAGTTGTGCGGGCTGTCACGCAATATCACCTCGAGGATCTTGCCCGTTTCCGATTAATATATCTTTCGCCACAGATCGGTGTAACACCGGGCGCCTGTCAGACAGCAGGCGAACTTGTAAAGCAGGTGCATCCCATAACGAGCGAGATGTATGCTGCGGTCGCTGCTGCAATTGGTGACGGGCCGACAGCGCGGGAAACGGCAGTCGCCTTACATATGGCCGCGCTGGGGCATGCATTGATGGTAGCGCTGACCGATGCCATCGGCGATCCACTGCGCCATGTGCCCGAAAGGCTCGCGGATCGACTGACCGAACTCGTTGCCACAGGCGCTCGTGAACAAATGGAGGACTCGCCATGAATGCGGCATTGCAGATCGCGGTGCAAACGCTGGCTCCCTCCAAGGCCGCGCGCGAACATCTCTCACACAATCCCTTTCCAAACTGGTTCAGCGCTGAAGGCATAAGCCCTGGAATTTCAAGGTTTCACTAACCATCGGAATGGAGGATAAGCCGATGAAATTGCTGCCACATACTCTCTCCGTCACCTGCATTGCGCTTGCTGCGCCTGTCGCAGCTGACGGGTTGTCGCATCTGCCGCTGATGTCGGATATTTCCGCAGAGGCGGTCGCGATCAGCCCGCATGTGCCGAATATGGGCACGCATTGGGCCAATCCAGCAGACTTGCCGCTGGGGCCGATCTACTGCGTGATCGATGGTCGTGTCGTCTGTGTAGAATACATGTTTCTCGCCAGCGAGCTTGCCGCCGGGACCGAATGGACAGCCGTAACCACGGGACTGCAGACACCCCCTGTCACCTGGATCGATATGGAATACAGGCCCGACGGCGCGGGGCCGTTTCAGGAGCCGCTCTATCAGTTGCATCTTTATTTTGCCGATAGGGAGGTGCTTGCGGTGCATTGAATCGCGTCATCCAGCACGAGGCCGCTCAACTCGGGATCCGAGTGAAATGGCCGTTTGTTTCTGGCGCGTCTCGCGCAGCTTCATTGGTAATTGGCCCAACATATTCTTGCCGAAAAAGTGGCGCAGACGGGGATGCACATCACCTTGGTCTTAGCCCGGATGGCACCGCAGCAGGCTGATCCGGCCAAGCCAGCAGGAGGCTATGCTTGCAAGGGGATCTTTCCTGAGAAGGAACTGTCTTCTCAGGCTATACGATGCTACTTGCTGTCATGATCGCACGATGCCTCAGCATTGATCTATATGATCTGATTCGATGGCGCAGGGGAAAGCAGTCGATCAACATGCGGCGTCACAGCTTTGAACAAGAGCGCAAATTACTTTTGGCGGACATGGTCTTGACCAATTGCCTTATCACCGAACAGTGGCGCTCGGAGGAACTCCATCCGCTGTGCGGAGACGGCCTGTTCTTGCCTTTTGCCCGAAAGCTGACACTGGATCCGCGTGCATGGCAAGCCCGCACTGGCTCTCGGCGATCTGAAGGGCTTGGAAGCGCTGTTGGCCTGATTAGAAAATCACTCCCCCAGCATCCAGATCCCCTCTGGAAAGAACGCGTGAAACGCAAAGGCGAAGGGGATGTCATGCGGCAGGTCGCGACCGCGCGTATCACGCACGCGCACTGTGCCCACATCGCGCCCCTGTGCAATCGTCCGGCTGTCCAGCGCCGACGCCTGACCAGGCGTCCAAGTGAGCTCCACCCCTGCTTCACGGATCTCGCCCGCCTCGCGTAGCCGCTCGAAAGTCCATGCGCGATCCTCTACCCTTACCACGCGCGCCAGCGGGTTGATGCCATGAGGCGGGTTCTCGCCCTGATAGAGGAAGGGCCGCGCTGCGGTATCATAGCCGACATAGGGGTTTGACCCATAGGCACGGCGCCATTCCGGCTCATTCATCACCAGCCCGTCGGGGTTGCGGTCGGAAAACTCCGCCCAGCTTTCCATCCAGCCCGGCAGTTGAGTCAATAACTTGCCCGCAAGCTGGCCTACCACGCCTTCGCCGACCGCTTGTTGCCACCAACTTTGCGTTTCGCGGTCATACATGATCATATCGGAATGGCGCAGCTTGCCAGAGACACCGAAGGTGTGGCGCACCCCGTCCACACGAGCGTCAAAAACCATTGCGGAATTGCACAGCGGGCAATAGGTCACGGCGATCGGCACCCCTGCGACCACATCATTCACGATCTCATGCCACATCAGATAGCGGATCGGATAGGCACGCGCGGGTTCGCCATCGTGTTCATAGGTCAGCACTGGTTCACGATCATCAAGCCGGTTCTCCTGTGCGACAGGGATCAGTTCTGGCTCCCAGATCGCCGGGATTCCGTCTTTGGGTGGGCCGCCCGAAATGACTTCAGCAAAATCGATGGTCGTGAGGCTGAAATCTGTCTGCGGCCATTCGCGCACCCATTGTGCCGGATCTGCCAGTGCGGTGGTGGCAAAAAGGGCAAGAACAGGGGCAGTGAGCATGTGGAAAAGGCGCATAGCGGGGCTCCTTCAATCTGGCACAAGTTCAGTGGCGAACGCGCCGCGCGCCATCTGGCAGCGCGTGGGATCGGGGGGATGAACCGGGGATTTCGTGAAACACAGCTGCGATGTGAACCGCCCTTCGATGCGCGGCGCGGGGCCGGACAGATCGAGATACTCAATCAAGACTGCGCCTGACGGAAAATCAGGCGGTGACACCCAGTAGTCCCGCCACCCATCGGGGCGAAAGCTGATCCTTCCATCATATGGCGCATCGCCCGTGCGGGCCCCGGGCGGGAATGACAGTTCCAGCACGAGCCGCGCGGGACCGTCAGCCCCTTCCATACTGACGGCATCGACGCTGAGGAACCGCGTGAAGCCCGTGCGCGCGCCCTCCATTTGCGGCGTAAATTGCCATCCCACACCGTCAAACTCCAACGCGATACCAGACCCGGCGTTGACCTGCGCGGCGAAGGAAAAGGCAGTCAGTGCAGCGCCCAGAGTGTGACAGATAGACTTCATGGTGTTCTCGCATCCCTCTGCAATCGATGCGCAAAGCGTGCCCGCGCAACTGGCTGGCGCCTTGCACTGTAACACGGTAACTTACGCAGGTCAGTTCTGGATACGTTATTTCAGCCCAATGAACTGCAGATCACCTTTTCAGCCCCTGCACCCATATGGCAGGCGGCGCAGAAATAGATGCCGTCGGAGCTTTGACCAAGTGTCCGGCCCAACCTAACCCAGCGGCAGTCTGAAACGACTTTTCCAACAGCCGCCCGGACTGTTTGCGGATCCTGCTCGCTCCATCTACTGAGCAAATTCTATGAACGCACATTCGTCATCATCACCACCAGCCTGAGCTTCAGCGAATGGGCCGATTGTCATGAGTGCCGCGATGCTAAAGCGCTAACCCCGTAACAGAACTGCCAGCGCCTCTTGAATGGTCTCGTCGAGCTCGCACTCGACCGCGAGCAGCGCCGCGGCACTCTCCAAGGCAGCACGTTCTGAGGCAGTTGCTACGGGGATTTGCGCAAGCATCCGTTCTTGCAACGCCTGCCTGATGGCGCTCAGGACAGGGGCCTGCAACAGATCCGGATCTAATGTCTTGGGGATCAGATGCCGCGACAGTCTTTCATCAAGTGTTTCACGCCTGAGGATGGCATCCAGAGCCTGAGGCTGGGGCAGGAAAGGTTGCGGTCGTGAGACGCGCTCGGGTAGATGCACCTCGTCTTGCTCTCGCCAACGCCCGATGTCAGTGACACCGACATTCAACCCGTGAATACGCGGTGTCGATGCCATGTCAGCGCCCAAATGTCTGGATCAGCAGGATACGCTGAACGAAACGCCGCAAATCGCGCAATTCTGTATCGTTCTTGCATTTCTGGGCTGTACTAGCCATGAAACGGCGCGTCTTGACCTCATCGCCCAAGATCGCAGCTGACCATCCTGCAAGGGCTGTCACCTGTGCACAAGACATGCCCGCCGCGATAAGCCTTTCTGCGAGTTGCAGCCCTGATGCTGCATTTCCAGATCCGCTCAGAACACAGGCAAGACCGTAACATGCTACGGAACGCAGATCCGGATCTTCATGCGCCTGCAGAAAAAAGGCGGCAGCTGCGGCACAATCTCCAGCCTGCATTGCCGCGACCGCTTTATCAAAGGCACCATCGGGCGCACAATCTGGAAATTAGGTTTTTGGGTCAGTTGTTGCAAGCACTGTCGCGGCGGCGCGCAGGTCATTGGGAAGCGATTCAAGGGGCACCACCCATTGCGACCCGTGCTCAGTATAAGCCGGAGGCATGAGAACCTTGTACACCTGGCAGGACATTTGCCCATGCTCCTCGTAACTCGTGCTGTGAAGCTGCGACGGACCACTAACCAACACCGTCTGCATATTCATCCGGCCCGTTAATACTCGTTATATCGCGCGCGTCACAGAACGACCCTTCAATTTATATAGGCTGCGAGATTAAAGAGTTCCACCATCGCGTGTGACATTTCGCATTTGCTTTCAGTTCAGCGCAATGCGCCAAGACAATGTGTCAGGATAAAGAAGCACCTGATAACCCCCCTCAACGCGGAACAGCGCCCCCAGATCACCGATCGCTGTCAGACGACTGTTCACAGTTGGAGCCATTCCAACGAACAACCGTCTGCTGTCAGATGTCTGTATGAAACGGTCGTCTGACAGTTTGACGCCACTCAATTCCAGATCAAATCCGGGCATGCTTCTGAACAGGAACTGACCAAAATCCTTATTGCGGGCGCTTTCTGTCAAAAAGGCAGATTGAGCAATGATGTTGGCAGCAAAGGGCGTATCCGCTTGCTCCAGACAATGACGTATTCGGTCTGGCGACAGGGCGGCTTCTATAAGAATTGCCTGAATACTTGGATCAACATCCGCAAGATCCAGATCCACGTTCAAACTCAGGATATCGAGCCAGAGGATCAGGGTTGGCAATCCCGATACCTGTATGCGCGTGTCAGACCAGCATGTGTCTGGTCGCGGTGCCCGAACAGGAAGGGCACTCAGAGCTCTCGGCAGACGCAGCAATGTTGCCCCCAATTCAAGCGCCTCGACTTGCAGGGTTGCCATATCAAGAATTGAATCCTCGCCAAAAAGCGTGGGTGGCAAGACAAGTGATCCACGATCGCCACCATCAGGTAGCTCGAGCAACCCGCGCGTTGCATCCATCATCCGTTGCATGGGCAGGGAAATGGGTGCGCTATTGGTAAAGCCGACATATCCTCCGAAATTGCCGACCGGTTGCTCGTCAGCCATGACTTGTGCCGACAAGGTAGCAGCATCATTGCTTTCAATGCTCGCTAAGGGTTCGGCAGCTCTCTGGCTCTGCAAGTTTGTCATCTCGGGGTCTGCAGGGTCTTGCAGCTCTGGCACTGGGTCTAGCTCGGTGATGACAATCTCCGGCTGGAGCGCTTCGAGATCGATGGCGGGGCTGTTTGCCCACATTGCATTCAGAGCGGGAGTTTCTTGCAGAGAAATGTTCTGCACTTGTCCTTGGCGCAGAACCTCGGCAAGCGTGATGGCATCCGCGATCACCGACAGATTGTTTCCTGATCCGTCTTCGCTCGGCATCAATGATAACGCATCAAATCCCGGCAAACTGGTTCCATCAAAAGCATTATCACCCATGCCCGCGGGCGGGCGCGTTCTGGCGCTGTCCATGCCCGCATCCGCATCGGCGGCTGCCTGTGCGAGTGGTTCACTGATGAGCGCAGACGCCAGAATATTCTCCCGCAAGAATGGCGGAACCGTCATCTCGCCATTGAGCAAGGCCAGCGCAAAGCTGATGGCCTCGGGAGCTGCTGGATCACGCCAAGGCGGGTTCTCGGTATCTGGCCCGCCATTTTCGAAATCGGGCGCATTTCCCTGCACCAAAGGTTCGCTCTGCGCGGCATCACCAAGAGCAGCGACAAGTTCGCCATAGGTGATCTCGCCCGAATATCCCGGCAATATGTAGCGCGGCTCCAGACCGTCTGCGCCCAAACGCAGGGTCATGCGCCCGCCGATCACACCGAGGGTTTCTTGTATCAGTGATGTGCTGGGAATTTCATTCGCGCCATAAAGCGCCATAAGCTCTTCGGCAAGTTCGGGGCGCAGTTCGATCAGACGGCGCGCGGCACCAATGATGGCATCACGCATTTCGGGTGGGACGGCCCCTTCGAGCGCTGGAGCAGTTACTACGGCTGTTTGCTCATCTGTCTCAGGGACGCTGGCAGGGGTGTTTTCGTCCTCTGTCGCGGCAGCTTGCGGGGCAAGACTCAAATTCGGCAAAGCACGCGCTGGGTCATTGAGAACAGCTTCAGGCAAGGCAAAAATATCCTGCGTCTGCGGCGCGCTGTCTGTTGCCAACGATTCCAGCGGAATGACCCGCCCACGCCCGGGTTCGGCGGCGCCGATGACGATCGGTGCACCAACTTCGCCGCCAGTACTCTCCAGCTGTGAATCGGCATGCAAAAGTGACCCACTTGGGTGGGTTATGATCATCTAAAACTGACCCACCTGCATTGTTAACATCCGTGCGCTTTGGGCACGGAGGAAGAGCAGGTGTTACTGATGG